>JAYVXT010000278.1:0-2104 GCA_043785065.1 Bryobacterales bacterium
GATCTACTCCTTCAGAAGAACACGGAATGTCCGAACGATCAGATTTTTCATGCACTTTCATACCGGCCAAAAACATCTAGTTTCGGCCCGGCGGTCACATACGCCGCAAGCCTCGTTTCTTTGACCAGTTTTTGGTAGCTTGTCATGAACATCCGGGTACTCCTGTGAACACTCTTTATATTGTTCACGTTATCGGCTGGTGTTTCGTTCGCCCAAGGAAACGTGGCGAATCTAGCCAAGATGCAGGAGCAGTTGATTTCCCCTTGGGTTTTTACGATCGAGGGCGTTCCGCGTGAATTGGCGATAAAGATTAGGGGAATCAGTCCGAAGCCTGAGGGTGGTTTCATCCTGGATAGCCTCTATGGCCAAGTGGGTGGGTCCCAAGGGCCATTCAAGGCGGATTTAATCGTCTTGGAAGACCAGAAGCTCACCATCGTTTTTACGACCCAGGCGAACAGCAGACTGGAAGTCGCTCAGGTCGACGAAAAGACTTTTCAAGGAACACTTCCGGAAAGGTCACGAAGTTGAGCATGATTTCCGAGGAAGACCTTCGCGTCAAAGAGGCCCCAATCATTGCAGCGCGGACCGTCGCGACATTGAACGCCGGGCCGACCATCGAAAAGCCGCCGGCGGATGTGCCAGCTCCTTGTGCAGCCTATGTTGGAAGTTGGAGCGGTCGGTGGCCGTTTGCTGGTCGGATCTGGCTTTGGGTTGTGTCAGTGGACGCTAAGTGCGTTGCCCAGTACGCCTATACAGGTAGTACGGCGGTACCGAGGGAATACTTGACTGCAGAAATCAAGGACGGGGTCCTAGCCATTCCCAGGCCGGGTGGAACGACAACTTTTCAGATGCGTGGTGAAGATCTACTCGGTCGCTATGCTGGTTCCGATGGCTGTGCATGCAAGCACCATGGCGTCGGGGTAACGGATAGACCCACTGGTTTCCAGCGAGGTCTGGATGCCTGAGCTTGGGGCCAGTGCCGCAAATGGGATCCGGGTAGCGGAGCTTGGTGCGCAGGGCTGTGAGTCGGGGTAACCAGCGCGAATGGACCTGCCTCCATGCACCACCCACTCACCGCCTGGGCGAGCGCAAATGCTCGCCTGCCGTGCTGTCCCAAATTTGCGTATCACTGAGTTTTTGACCCCCGCCGTGGCCCTGAAGCCCGAGCACAAAACGCCATCAAAATTAGACGAAAAAGTAGCTCAAAAATGTCCAGGAAGACGAGTCAAAAACCGACCTGTCAAGAGTGAAAAATAGACTCTCCAATGGTAAAATCACACTCCATAAACCGAGGGCACAAAGTGCCTAAAAAGAAGGGTTGCTGATGACTGCGAAAACATCGGGAATTTTGATTTTTGGAGCTTGCGTTTTTCACCTTCACTGGTCTGTGCCGGATCCTTGTGGAAGACGGTCTGGCATCGATACTGGCACGCAACCATGACCGCACAAGCCACAGACGCAATGGTCTACGATGGCAATGAATACGTCGTTATTGACGCGAACCGTGGATTATTGTTCGATCCGAAGGCGTTCGGAATCGATCCCATTTCGCTGTCGACAGCGTGTTATCGCGGCTTCAGTTGCGAGTATGCAATCGAACGCGGATGCCTGGTCCTTAACCAGCTTGAAATCTCAAGCGGCGACGTGGACCCCGTTACGCGTGTGCTCACGTTATACCCGCTGCCTCTGCTCAACGGCCATGCGGCCCAAACTGGCGATCTTCAACATGCCAGTTTCGCGGGCTTGTATGAGAACCTTCAGTTGCCTCTAACGTACTCTGGCAACATTCTTATCTCAAGAAATGCAGACAACGCCTATCCACCCAGATTTCGGGGTTGCGCTCGTGCATGGGAATATGACAGCAATTTATTGGTCACGGCGATGGATGGGCAGGTACAAAAAGTGCTTGACGTATCCGACAAGATAGCCACGTTTATAGCCCGCTACATAGAGGGTGGCATAGAGGGCGACATGATCGATGGAGATCAGCGGCGAAACGCCAGAAAGTTTTGGGATCGTCAGTTTGGGCGGGGGTTTTCCATGTAGCCAATCGGTGGCCCGGTCGCTGGGTTCGCCAATACCCGGCAACACTCCGTTGCGCCGC
>JAYVXT010000279.1:0-2101 GCA_043785065.1 Bryobacterales bacterium
CAGTTGCTGTTGAACGTGGATTTATGACGCGCACCGCAGCAATTGAACGAACCTTGGCAACCCTACGTTTTTTCTGGAGCAGCCCACAAGGCCCCGAACTCGATGCTACCGGCTACCATGGCTTTTACTATCATTTTCTTGACATGCAGACTGGCCGTCGCGCCTGGCAATGCGAGCTGTCAACAATAGATAGTGCTTTTTTGCTGGCGGGTGCTTTGACGACAGGAATGTACTTTACCGCTGATACGCCGGAGGAACGGGAAATCCACGAACTTGCCGACGCTCTGTATCGACGCGCAGATTGGCAGTGGGCGCAAAACGGTGGAGCGACGGTCACACACGGATGGAAGCCCGAAAGCGGATTTCTCAAGTACCGTTGGGAAGGCTATGATGAGGCGCTTCTGCTGTATGTGCTTGGGCTGGGCTCACCGACATATCCCCTGCCGGAAAGCAGTTACGCAGCATGGACCTCGACTTACCGTTGGGAACATTGTTACGGATATGACTATCTCTATGCGGGATCATTGTTCACGCATCAACTGTCACATATCTGGATCGACTTTCGCGGGATTCAGGACGCATTCATGCGCGAGAAAGGCATTGATTATTTCGAGAACAGCCGCCGCGCAACTTATGTGCAACAACAATACGCGATCACAAATCCGCTGAGGTTCAAGGACTATGCCTCTTGTTGCTGGGGAATTACCGCAAGCGAAGGTCCCGGCCCAGCAACGATAAAAATAGACGGCATCGAAAGGCAATTTTTCGATTATGTAGGGCGAGGTGTCCCGTATGGACCAGACGATGGCACCCTGGCACCTTGGGCGTTGGTGGCTTCGCTGCCTTTCGCACCCGAAATAGTTCTGCACGCGCTGCACCATTGCATTCATCAGGCTAAGCTAACGGAGTTCAACTCATATGGCTTCAAAGCATCCTTCAATCCAACCCATCCGGGAACTCCCGGTAATCCTTACGGCTGGTGGGTATCCCCTTGGCACTTCGGGCTGAATCAAGGCCCAATCGTCCTGATGATCGAAAATTATCGCACCGGATCGCCGTGGCAATTGATGCGAAACTGCCCATACATTGTTAGCGGTTTAAGAAGGGCGGGATTTAGCGGAGGTTGGTTATGACCTGTCCGGGTGTTTATCAACATTCGACGACGCACGACATAGAGGTGGAGGAACTAAAAAATCAAGCAGAGGTTGAGTGCCCCATGAACATAATTGATTTGCATCCTAACTCTTTGAAACGACGTATGGCGAGAACTTTGCGATAATATTAACAAGTCAGTGCGCTACCTCGCCTTAATCATATTGAATTGTGCTCTTCTGCTTTCCTTCCTGCAGGCACCTGTTTCGCATGTTCACTCACACGATGCTACTCAACAGCACACCGCTGATTTCTTCCATTCGCACGTCAAACTCTTTGAGGTAACTCCCTTCAACGCTGCAGAATGGCGGGATCACGATCCAGATGAGGATGCACAATTCCTCACTTGGTTTGTAACGAGCCTTACAGCATGGGAATATACGCCCGCCATCTTAGGGTCCTCTATTCTCGATCTACCGTTGCGGAATGTCAGTGAATCGCCAAAGATAGTTCTGCGGCCTAGCTCCCATGATCCACCGTCATTGGACGCTATCCCCCCTAGAGCCCCGCCAGTCTAAGCCCGCCCGCCTCATAGCGCATCCTGCGCCAATCTGTCGTGTTTTTCTATTCAACTCATTTTTTCGAGGATAAAACTATGCGTTTACGCGTGTGGATTTTCACAGCCGCGTTAGGGCTGACGCCGTCATTATATTCCCAAGTGAAGCTAACACTCGCCGATTCGGTTGCCGAGGCTCTAGCGGGTAATCCCCATGTGGCCGCCGCAAAAGCCCGCATCGCCGTGGCGGAGGGCCTTCGCCATCAGGCCGGACTGTCACCGAATCCCCGCCTGATTCTTCAGTCCGAAAATACCCGACTGTATGGTAGCCCGACCTTTTCTTATTCAAAAAATGCCGACACTTACGCCATCCTCGCGCAGAGCATTGAAACCGGAGGGAAACGGCAACGCCGGGTCGAACTCGCAACAGGGATGGTCCAGCATAGTGAACTG
>JAYVXT010000280.1:0-7047 GCA_043785065.1 Bryobacterales bacterium
GTCGCGCCAGCGTTGCAGCGCGAACAACCACCCATCCACGTCCCGGATTGGACATCGACTTATCGAACTTCACGAAGTTGTGTGCGTCATCGACCGCAATCCCGAAGACTTTCCTTCGAGCAGTCAGCAGAGTGTCCCACATCTGTTCCAAGGATTCGAAGCCTCCGCCACCTCTGTTGTTCACATCGGGATGCCCGTTGAAGACTTCAATCAGCGGTAAGTTTTCGATAGTCAGCAGATCCTTCGATTGCAGCGCCCAACGGAAATTCGGGTGATTCAAAGCGGGTATCGCACCGGCTTTCCGGATCAGGTTTACGTTTGCCTGAATATGATCGCGCATGTTGAGGTCCTGAAAAGGTTTGATGAAATTATCGACGCCATAGGCATTGATGTGAACCGTGCGCATACCTACTGTTGTTGTTAGCTCCTCTCCGGGAATCAACAAATATTTTTTCGGCTCTGCCAAGGTCTCATTCAATGCACCCACTGGCGTCAGCACATTGTGATCGGAAATAACCAGAAAATTATAGCCGTTGTCCTTGTACCATTTCGCTACGAAGTCAGGCGGCATATCGCCGTCACTCAGAGTTGTATGCGTGTGAAGGTTGCCCTTATACCAGCGTTTCGCCGGTTGCGTTTGGGCCTGTAGCACGCTCCAAATGATGACCGCAATCGCTACCAACCCCATCGTTCGGATTCCAATCTTGGGCATTTCTTTCACCTGTTTATCAACCAGATATTCACAATCTCATGCCCGCCCACCTTGGCCTGAACCTGGACACGGACTTCTTTGCTGGCGGCGTCGAACATCCAACGATTCACTCCCATTGCCGATATGTGTTGCACTCGCTCGAACACTGGCCCGTCCACCATCTGCACTTCTTTTGGTTCTTCCATGTGATGCAGAACCCATTCGTAGACGCGCGCTTTGCTGGTCTCCGATTCCACCCGGAAGTAGTCCAGGGCAGGGGATGCGTGCAGTTGCGAAATGAAATCCGCATCAGGCTCCCAAATGAAGAATTCGCCGCCTAATTTAGGATAGTAGTGCATCTCCATCGGTCCGTCATCCTTGAAAGGCGCAAGCGGCAGCACCGCGCCGTTTCTCACAAAAATAGAGAACTCCCCGCTCTTGGCGTCGATAGTAATTGTCTGCCTGCCACTTATCGCCGGGCCACCTGTCAGCTTGGTCCAATTGCCTCTTGGCAGATAAACGGTGCGTTGAGTTTGCGCACCGCAAAATGGCGCTACTAGCATTTCGTCGCCCAACATAAACTCATCGCTACGTTCTAATCCTTCGTTATCTTCTGGAAATTGCATTGGCAGAGGATGAATCATCGGATACCCTTTTTCCGTCGCTTCTTGCAGGTAAGTGATAAGAAAAGGGGCCAATCGCTTTCTCAACCCTTCTGGGTTGCTCCACTCCTTGCGATAAACCATGGGCGCAATTTGCGCCAGTAACGCAATGTTGGCGTCGCCAGGGTAATCCTCAGGACTGAATGCCGGAATGCGAGTGCCGGTCATGGAAGCATGCACTAAAGCGGCCACCGCTTTGCAGGAATCGGCTTGCTTATCCAGTTTCCGGGCATACTTGGGAAGTCGGGCCGCCGCGCGCACGCCAACATCCTCTTCCCGAAAATCAATGGGAGGCAGCCATTTAGCCCTCTCCTCGAAAATTTCCTTCGGCCCCGGACCATAGTGAAACAGATATTCTACACGATTGGCGCCGCTAATAGTCGTGCGAGCTTCCTGCCGGTTGGTCTTGCCCAAATCGAAGCGGAACTTGCCGGCGGAACTATAGTCCAGCCCATAGCCAGCGGTGGAAATAAGAAAGGGCGTCTGCGATTCAATCACCATGCCCTTGGCCCCAAGCCGTTGATCGGTACGCGGACCAAGTCCGATGAAATCTTCCTTTTCGGCAATGTTTCGTGCAAGAACAATTTGACCATCTATGAATTCGGCGCCTTTGTTTTCATGCAATAGAACTTTTTCGTGTCCATTGATGACTTCCAAAGCAAGCGTGACTTCATTCACTTTAACCACCAAGTGCTTCGAGCGGAATTCGATGAAGCCCTTTTCCGCACTGCGGTCGACAGCAACTGTTTCCGAAGCGCGATCCGGCTTTGCATCGAGCGAGGCTTTCCAAACCCGCTGAAATCGAAATGTGGATGGCGTGATCCATTCAATTTCCGCAGCCCCATCGGAAGCGGGCAGCGGATAAGTGTTCCCCGCGTAAACGGACTGCGCCATCAGTACGACAAATGCGAAGTGGTAGGGCGGACCCCCTGGTCCGCGGTGGGCCCCCTGGCCCGCCTTTTCGAGAATCGAATAAAATTTCGAAAAACGCAGAGTTCTAAGCCCTCGTGAAATTCGGAAGCTCGCGTCCAGGTCTTTCCATGCTTCTTTACTGATCTCCATGCGCGTATTCAAATCAGCAACAACTCCGTTTGAATTTCCCCGGTCACAATCGCTTCCTTCTCTCCAACGAAAACATTCACCTCGGAGCGCACACCAAACTCCGGCTGATAAATTCCCGGTTCAATAGAAAAGCAAGTCCACGGGATAATGCGGCGGTCGTCATGCGTCTCCAGGTTGTCCATGTTCGCGCCCGTTCCATGCACTTCCTCACCGATTGAGTGGCCCGTCCGATGAAAGAAAAATTGCTGAAGCCCATACTTGGCGATGTGGCCACGCGTTACATCGTCCACCTGATAGCCGCAAATGCCTTCTTGGGCCGCCACGGACTTCTTGATGAAGCTCACCGCCGCATCCCGCGCCCCGCTGACAATGCCGAAAATCCGTTTCATCTCGTCCGGAGGAACATCCCCCGCATAGCCCATCCAAGTCACGTCGTAATAAACCGAACCATGAGTCTTCAACTTTGCCCAAAGGTCAATTAGCACCAAGTCGTTTTGCGAAATGAAAGAAGAACTCTCGCGTAGCGGTTCATAGTGCGGGTTCGATGCATTCTCATTGATCGCCACAATCGGGCCATGATCGGTGATCATACCTTCTTCCTCAAATGCCCGCAGAATAAATTGCTGCGCCGCATGCTCGGTAATCGCCGCGCGTCCGCGAAGACAAGCTCCAATGTGATCGAACGCCGCTTGCCGCACCCGGTCCACGCGCCGCCCAGCTTCCATATGCGAATCCAGTTTTTCCTGATTCCACTTCGCCTCGAACTGCTGCACCAGGTTGGCGGAGGTCACAACTTCCAAGCCCAAACCGCGAATCAGTTCAATGGTTCCCGCATCCACCATCGCCACGTAGGGAATCGCGCAATTGGCGGAATACTGCATGGCGATTTTCTTCGCACCCGCCGTGATGGTTTTGATCCCATCCACCTGCGCCGCCCATCCCGAATATTTTAACTTCTCGCCGGGAATCGCATCCAGCATGCCGGCTTCAATTTGATGAACAAGTTTGCGCGGCTCACCAGTCGCGGGAATAAAGTAATACCAGCGGCGCGTACACATCCGCTCCGGTTCAAATTGAAGAACGCGGTATGCCAGGGGATCTCTTTGATGATGGTCAAAAAACAACCAGCCATCCAGCCCTTCCTGACGCAGGGCGCTTTGGATTTCAGATACGTTCAACGCACTCCTCCCATTAGCCGAATGATCGGTTTGGTCATAAACAATAGGAACAAAGCAGCTGACAATCCAACCATCCCCACGATTGTGAATAGCTCCGGAATGGGCATGCCTTCATACAAGCCGGCAACACGGCCACTGATAAAATTTCCAACAGACGTGGCCATGAACCACAAGCCCATCATCAGTCCGACTAAATTTCTGGGTGCGAGGCGGGTCATTGCGCTGAGACCGACGGGGCTCAAACAAAGCTCGCCCACCGCATGTAGCATATAGCAACCGATCAGGTACATCGCGCTGGCCTTCACACCTGGCGCCAAGGTTCGTGCTCCCGCCGCCATCAACAGAAAACTGAGCCCAACACAAGACAACCCCGCCACGAATTTCATCGGCGTGGATGGTCCTCGATCTCCCAGCTTGAACCACACGGCCGCAAGGACGGGGGCGAGAACGATTAAGGACGCCGGTTGTACGAACTGCATCCAACTGGCCGGGAAGCCCAATCCGAAAATTTCGTTTAACGTGTGCTCTTCCGCGAACAGGTTCAGCGTCGATCCGGCTTGCTCAAACAGTGACCAGAAAATGCAGGCGGCGAGAAACAGGATCAACACAACCCAAAGGCGCATCCGCTCTTCTTTGTTCCAGTCGCCGAAGAGCAGCAGCCCCCCAAAGGAGACAATCACGCTCAGCAGCAGCAAGATTCCGAAAGTATTAGAAATTGCCACGGCGGTCAATTCGACTACTCCGGCAAAATGAAGCCCACTAACGAACAGCAGTAGTATCACCGCCAGTCCGCCCCATTTCATTAGCACGGCACTGTTCTCAGCCACAGTTGCTTTGTCTGGCTTAAGCTCAGGAAAATACTTTGCGCCCAGGAAAAATTGCACAAGGCCTGCAAACATTCCCAACGCCGCCAGTCCAAAGCCCCAATGCCAATTAACGCGTTGGCCGATGTAGCCGCAAAAAATAGGGGCGAAGGTGGCTCCCGTGTTGATGCCCATGTAAAAAAGGGAAAAGCCGGAATCCTTGCGGACGTCGTCTTTGGCATAAAGAGAACCCACCAAAGCGCTTACATTCGGTTTCAATAAGCCCGTGCCCATTACAATCAAAAACAAACCCAAATAGAAAGTATTTACTGATGGCAAAAACAAGCTCACATGCCCACAGGCAATAAGAATGCCGCCAAACAAAACCGCTTGCCGCGGCCCCAAAATGCGATCAGCAATCCAACCCCCGGGAAGGCACATCAAATAAACGCTGCCCGTATACAGCCCATAAATTGCCCCGGCCTTGGTTTTGTCAAAGCCAAGTCCACCACTAGCCACCGGTGCAACCATGAATAAAATTAACAGCGCACGCATGCCGTAGTAGCTGAACCGCTCCCACATTTCCGTGAAGAACAGCGTAGCCAATCCGCGCGGATGGCCGAAAAATTTCGTATCGTTCTCTGCAACGCTATTACTCAAAGCTTTTCCCCGATTTTTCCCAAGTGATCCGCGCCGGCCAGTGAATCACCCCTGCCACGTCTTTTGCATCAATTACGGTCAGCGTTAAGCGGTCGTCAATCCAATCCTGGCTGGACCCGTCCTGATTCTGAATCGCAACTGTAAGTGTATATTCCCCTCTGGCTAGCAAGCAATCAAACCCGAATTCAACCATCATGGTTTCGCCCGCCTTCCAATTGCCCAGTTCCACGCCTTCGATCTTTGTGTTGGTGCCCCAAACGTCGATGCCCAGCCGATTGCGAATCAGCACGCCAACCTGCGGCGACTCCATGTCACGCTTCACCGCCGCTCGAATTTTCACGGTAACCGGGTCGCCGTTCAAAATCGACGCAGTCGCACACTCAACCTCCAAAATCTCGCTGCTCCCATCCCCGTGACGGTAGCTGCCCACCTTACCCGGCTCATCGTGCTCCCGCAACTGCAACTCATGCACCAAGCCAACATAGCGGTTCACCACGTCGCTAGGCTTCCCCATCGCCGCCACTTCGCCATGAATCAACAACGCCGCCCGATCCGCCAGCCTCTTCACTATTCCCAAATCGTGAGAGACAAACAGAATCGTAACTTTCCGCTCCTTTAATTCTTCCAGCTTCCGAATACACCGATTAGCGAAGACGGCATCTCCCACCGCCAGAGCTTCATCCACAATTAGGATTTCAGGATCCACATGAATCGCCGTAGCGAACGCCAGCCTGACGTACATGCCGCTGGAATATTCCTTCACCGGCCTGTCCATGAACTCGCCAATCTCCGCGAACGTGGCGATTTGTGGGAAAGCGCTATCGATTTCCGTCTTCTTCAGACCCATGATCTCGCCGTTCATATAAACGTTTTCCCGCCCCGTAAATTCCGGGTTAAACCCAGCTCCCAGCTCCAGCAGCGCCGCCACCCGCCCGCGAGTGGTCACGCGTCCCCGCGAAGGCTGTAAAATCCCTGCAGCAACCTGTAAAAGAGTGCTTTTCCCGGATCCGTTTGGCCCCACCAACGCGAAAAACTCCCCCTTTTCCACTTTGATATTGATGTTTTTGAGTGCCCAAAATTCTGTGCTGCGCTTCTCGCCAAAGAAGGGAATTGCCTCCACCAGCCGGTCAATCGGCTGCTTGTAGAGTGGGTAAATCTTCGAAACGTGTTGAATCGAAACCAAGATACCGAGTATAGCTGCCATAATGGAAAAAGTCCTCCTCGAATGTCCTCGAACTCGCAAAAGGCCCTCAGTTTTGAAATTCAAGCCACATGCCCCGAAACCGGAGCCCGTGCCGGCTTGCTGCATACCCCCCACGGAACCATCGAAACCCCGGTGTTCATGCCGGTTGGAACCCAGGGTACAGTCAAGGGTCTCACCCCGAGGAACTTGATCGAGGATCTGGACGCTAAGATCATTCTTTCCAATACTTATCACCTGTTTCTGCGTCCCGGGCATGAATTAATCTCCAAATTCGGCGGACTGCATAATTACATGCGCTGGCCGCGCGCCATCCTGACCGATTCCGGCGGGTTTCAGGTCTTTAGTCTCAGCAAGATACGCAAAGTTACCGAAGATGGCGTGCTGTTCCATAGCCACCTGAACGGCGATCCGCACATCTTTACCCCGGCTTCCACGGTTGACGTTCAACTGGCGTTGGGCAGCGACATCATGATGGTGCTGGACGAATGCATTGAATACCCGGCAACTCGCGAACGGGTGCAGTCTTCAACCGATCAGACAGTTCGGTGGGCCAGGCAGGCCTTTACGCACTACCATCAGCGACAGACTACCCTCGAAACACGGCACGCTCTATTCCCGATCGTGCAGGGTGGCATGTACGCTGACCTGCGCAAGCAATGCGCCTCGGAACTTGTGGAATTAGACGCCGAAGGTTACGCCATCGGCGGGCTCTCAGTTGGCGAACCGCGCCCGGAGAGCCTGGAGATGGCTGAAATCACAGCCCCGCTGCTGCCTTACGACAAACCAC
>JAYVXT010000281.1:0-2093 GCA_043785065.1 Bryobacterales bacterium
GCTTCCTAAACCTGATGCAGCGCCGCTAGACCCCAACCCCGCACTTATACTAGAGTCAAACGCCGGTAGAGCCGCAGTTCCCGCCGATGTCCCTGCCCCGAACGCGCTACTAACCGTTCCGTACAGTTTATAAGCGTCTGCCCCGCCTGTAATTATGTTCCCGGGAGTCGGGTTCTTGATAGCGTTAGCTATCCCTGCTATGTCCCCTAAAGCCCCCACCCCAGACATTAACCCCGTACTGGCTGCCGGTAGCCCCAAAGCCGGGGCAGCCTTACTGTACAAATCTACTGAACTGCCTACCCCCCCCACCACAGACCCGAAAGTCGGATGCTGGAAGGCGTTAGCAATCCCCAGTACGTCATTAGCCGCCCCTATACCCGACCTAACGCCAGCCGGAACGGCGAGACCCATGCCTCTAGCCAGCCTAGCAGCCCCTCCAGCGGCCTGCACCCCTCCCCCTAGCCCTCCCCGCTGTACGCCAGAAAGAACGCTCCCAGCCCCTCCTATGGTGTCAGCGAACGCCCTCCCGTTAAACCCCTGAGAAGGGACGGTCTGTTGAGACGTGTTGCCCGCGGCAGTAGTGGGGGCACCCCCCGCGCTACTGCCTACGGAGGGGGCGCGAAAGGGTCGTAGTTACCGGCTAACGGGTCATTAGAAGAAGTCGGAGCATTGGGGTCTGGGGCGTAAACACCTGATCCAGGACTGCCGCCACCACCACCGCCGCCCCAGTCAATAGGAGCAAGCGCGTCAAAAGGCGGGGCGTTGGGGTCCTGAGCGTAGACACCTGATCCCGGTGCCCCGCCTGACTGGTCTACACCGGGCCAGTTAAGGGCAGCATTAGGATCAAAGCCCGCATTGGGGTCTTGTGGGTTTCCCCCTCCTCCGCCGCTACCGAACAGCCCGCCAATACGGCTAAGTATATCGCCGACTCCCCCGCCTGCTCCTCCGCCGCTACCGAACTGCCCGCCAATACGGCTAAGTATACCGCCGACTCCCCCGCCTGCTCCTCCGCCGCTACCGAACAGCCCGCCAATCCCTCCAATAATCTTGTCCCATGGGGACTGACTTCCGCCGCTGGATCTACCGAAGGCGTCAAGCGCCCCGCCCAGTACGTTCCCCCCCTGGTTAGTCTGATTCTGCGCCAACCGCCCGCCGTAGTACGCTGCATTGTTCATCAACTGGGAATTAGAATCAGATGCTTTAAGTGTACGGTCAAGGTTATTAAGCCCCAGCTGATTGACATTATTCGAAATCCCCTGCCCGCCTTGAGCAAGATTCATGCTCTGGCCGGCAAGATTGCCCGGTAATGCAGACAGGCTATTGAAGTTGTTAAAGGCAGAGTTGAGCAGGCCCGTGCCTGTCATCAGATTGTTGTTACCGAGATTGCCGTACGCGGTAGCTGAGTTGACGTTCTGCTGCTGCTGCTGTAGCGCCTGCCCATAAGCCTGTTGCTGCGCAGCCAAGTCGGTCTGTCCGAACCCCTGGTACATGGCCCTGCTCTGGAGTGCCCCGCCTGAGGTTCCCATCTGACCGCGTTGAAACTGCGCGTCATTAGCTGAGGCAATCTGCTGATTGCGCCCAGGCTGCAACCCAGACATGATATTATTCAAAGACCCCTGGTATACACTACCAAAGTTCTGATTAGCCTGCCCGAGCTGATTCAGGGCTGCTGAGTTGGCCGCGCCGGTAATACCGTTATTGAGCTGATTGACGCCTGCCTGCGCTAATTCGTTGTTCTGCCCGAGCTGCTGGGTGGGCTGTTGCCCCATCTGATTACCAGCCTGCCCTATAGCGTTATTAGAGAAGGCAGTAGATCCGTTGAATAGCTGCTGTTGTCCTGGGGAGACGGTGCTGTTCAACTGCCCCGGAGCGACACTGGCGCTCCCTCCGGCATTGTTGAGTCCCATGGGGGACAACTGGCCGGAATTCTGCGCTTGGCGGATTGATGTATTCTGGTTTCTTCCATTTTGGAAGTCCCCATAAGTACCAGCAAGACCCCCTAATCCTGATAGCACGTCATTGAAGTTGAAGTTACTACCGTATCCGCCTGCCCCTCCTCCTCCTCCTGGTGTTTGTCCGCCAGTCCCAAGACC
>JAYVXT010000282.1:0-7025 GCA_043785065.1 Bryobacterales bacterium
CTGCTGTATCTGGCTCTGGAAAATGTCGCCAAGAATTGGACCATGCCGGTGCAGGACTGGAAGGCTGCTCTGCAGCGGTTTTCCATTATGTTCGGAGACCGGGTTTCGAAACCCGAGATGATGTAAACAATAATAGACATTGCTTCAGATACAAATCGGAATCAAAGCGCTCGTGAAATAGTGGCTCTGCCCCCAACCCCCCGAGATTTAACGCTTTTGCGCCAGGATCCTGGACCGTGAGGTGAGCTGCGCTCACATTCTCGGGATCCCCGGCCTCTGAGTCGGTGCTCAGGTTGCGTCTCCGCAGAGCCTTACCCTCCGCTCAGGTCCGTTTAGTCTACCAGGATTATTACTAACCAACACGAAGCCGTTTACACAATTTAGTTGACAAACCCGGCTGGCCCCCTGGCCAGCCTGCTCCAGCACAAACACTATCGACCCAACTAACCCAACCGTTCTCCCAAAGTTGCCGGAAAATATTCCGAAATCAGCATGCTCGGCTTGCCTCCCGTAAAAACCCGGTAGGTTCGCGCCAACACATCCGCATCTGCCGTAATGCCAAAATGCGGCCCCAACTCTCCGGCCCGTTCCCGCCAAATCGAAAGAACCTCTTTTCGGGTCTCAAGCTTATGCTGAACCCAGAGCCGCCCGATAGGGCTGCCACTTCGCACTAGTCCTTCCCGCACGGCCTCAGGCAAGCTGTTAAGCGCAATCAACGTTTCGGCATAAACATAATTGGACCCGCTAACTCCGCCCCGCAACAAAATCTTGCGCCGCATCAAAGGATCACTTGGTCTAATCTCAAGAGACTCTTCCAACTCAGTCGCTGCGCACTGCTCAATCGAAAGTTTTACAAGCTCAATGGGTTCAAGAAAAACCGCCTGAACGATATCCGTCAGGGTGCCGTCGCTAGTTAACAGCAACCGGGCGATGAGATTCAAGGAAAACACTTCCTTGGGATTCAAAAGATCCATCCCTTCATTGTGCCGTAACCCTTTAGGGCTTCGCCGGAACTTTCTCCACTACCCCGCCCGCTTGCCGCACCAGCTTTTCCAAGTCATCCAACTCCGTCGGCAAGAAAGCCGTGAAATTTTCGTACCCGCCCGGCCGAATCACCACCACGTCTTCATAACGGACATAAAGATTTTCCTCCGGAACCCACAACTGCGGATCGATGCTGAATACATGGCCAGGTTTCAATGCCCCGGGCCCGTACGGCCCATCGTCATGCACCGTCATCCCAACCGGATGCGACAACACTCCACCGCCGGTTTCGAGTAGTTTCCGCGCCGCTTGTTCATACACGGGCTTTGAAAATTTCGTCCGGCCCAGCACCGGCTCCATCGCCTTCCGCGCGTCAGCTAATATCTCCTTCGGAGTTGCTCCTGGCTTCAGCAGCTTCATCACGGCATTGCGATACTCAAGAACAAACTGCAGTAACTCCCTCTGCACTGGCGTAAATTTACCATTTACAGGCCACATCCGCGCAATGTCGCTTGTGTAGTAACGAAACTCCGGAGCATAATCGAACAACACCATATCACCGCCATCCATACGCCTGCCATTCCGGTAGTAATGGGCATTCCAAATGTTTTGAGTTCCCGACGCCGCAATAGAGCGGTACCCTTCCAGCCGCGCTCCGTTTACCAGATAAATGTAGCGGGCCGCCGCATCCATTTGATACTCATAAACACCGGGCTTGGTGCTCTTCGCCGCTTCCAGAATCGCCATGCCCGCAATCTCCGAAGCGCGCTTAATCAAAGCAATTTCCCGTTCACTCTTGACGCTGCGCAACTCATCCAAAATTGGAGTGATATCCAGCACAATCGCCCGAGGGTAACGCGCCCTGATCAAATTGGCGAACACAGCCTCGCGTGGCAAACGCCCATCCCAATAATCAGCGGCAATACTGGCATTGGCGTTTTGAAGCTCGAAGCGGCTTTGACTATTACCTTCCGCCGGACTCAACAATGTGTAAACCGTCCGTGGCGCGCCACCTGCCAACTGGCCGAACCAGTCGCCGCGAATCGCGTCGGTGCTCAGCACTTCATCAACGCCAGTTAGCTGTTTCACCTGCATGGCGTCTTCGGCAGAAAGCACTTTGCCTTCACTTCTCTCCAGCCGTGGATTGCGAGGCGGCAAGTAAAGAGTTGCTTTCTTGTTGCGGCCATCCATTAGCAGGTACGAATGAGGCGTCTCAATTCCGCACATGTAGTAAAACTCATTAGTCTGACGAGGCATGGAAAAGCCGCTGGTGAGCGGTGTGCCTTGCATCACAGCCACCGCTTCGGAGCCGATCTTATCGAACACTCTCTGCCACCTTGCCTTGAACTCAGCAGGTGGAAAATCGCTTTGATAAAACGCCTCGGCCTGGGCGAATGCCGCCGCGTTAAACGCGATGAATAATGTCGTTCTTTGAAACATCTGGTGTCACCTCAACTTCGCCGCACGCAGCAGCTTTTCAAACAGAATTTTTTCGGCCTGTGTTCCTGGCATTAGAAATTCAAAGTGCGCCGTCCCTGGCACGTTGATTACTTCAGGCTTTGCGGCGGTGATGTAGGCCCCGAACAAACGGCCTGGAACCGCACGGTCTTCCTCCCCAAAAAGTAACGTCTGCGGAATTCGAATCGGCAGCATACTCATTGGGGACGAGGCGCGGTAATGGCCGGGAACTTCTTTCACTGTCCCACCCAACGTCTGCCGCTCCCGGTCGCCGCAAACGTTCAAACCATATTCATAAAAGGCTTGCAAATCCACAATGCCGGCAATCGAAACAGTGGCCGAAAGAGGCAATGGATTGCGGACATACAACGGACTTGTCTTCGGGATATTCTTACGGCCAGCCGCCCACAATGCCAAGTGCCCTCCAGCGGAATGACCGGTTGTGACCACGCGCTTCAAGTTTAAATGATTGGCCTTGGCGATCTTCCGCAAATGATCGATCGCCGCGCCGGCATCCTGAATTGTGCCGGGCCAACCGCCGCCGGGTTGATGCACCAGCCTGTACTCAATATTCCAAGTCGCTACGCCGGCATCTGTCAGTCGAGTCGACAAATTGGACATGTAAGTGGCATCGGCAAAGTCGCCCCAGCAGCCGCCGTGTATTACCACAATCACCGGATGCGGCCCTTTGCCTTTAGGTAGTCTTAGCTCGCCGAACTGCTGCGGGGCTGGGCCGTAGGCGATTTTTCTATCCGCCGCGCGCGATGGTAATTTGTTGAGATCGCTGATCGTGACGCGAGACGTTTGCGCAAACGAAACTGCTGAAAGAAGGACGAGAGCAAACTTCATGAGTACCTTTGATTGTAGAGGCAATCAAAAGTCGTCGGTGAAGCCCACATCGCCCGTTACGCCAACTTGATAGGCGGAAACGCGCCGCTCGAAGAAGTTGGTCAACTCCTGCACGTCTTGCAGTTCCATGAAGGCGAACGGATTCCGCGAGCCATAGATCGGGGGCAGGCGCAAGGCTTCCAGCCGCCGGTCGGCAATGTATTGCAGGTATTCGCGCATGCCGTTGATCGAAAGTCCGCTGACGCCCTGGCTCAGCGTATCTTCGGCGAAGGTAAGCTCGCAATCCACAGCCTCGCGAATCATTTCGGTCACTTTCCCGGCGAAGGTATCGTCGAACAATTCCGGCCGCTCCCGGCGCGCCGTCTCAATTACTTCCAAAGCGAATTCGATGTGCGCGCTTTCGTCGCGAAAAACCCAGCTTGTGCCCGTCGCTAAACCCTGCAACAAACCACGCGAACGCAAGTAGTAAACATAGGCAAAGGCGGCGAAGAAGAATAGTCCTTCGATGCAGGCCGCAAAGCAGACCAGATTCAACAGGAACTGACGCATCTGATCGTCGGTGCGGATCTCTTGCAGGTCTTGTATCGAATCGATCCACTTAAAGCAAAACTGCGCCTTCTTCTGGATGGAAGGAATCGTATCCACGGCGGAGAATGCATCGGCCCGTTCTTGCGGATCGGTGACATAGGTGTCAAGAAGGGTCAAGTAAAACTGCACATGCAGCCCTTCCTCGTACAACTGCCGCGATAGATACATGCGTGCTTCGGGCGAGTTCACGTGCTTATACAGGTTCAGCACCAGGTTGTTGCCGACAATGCTATCGCCGGTTGCAAAAAACGCGACCAACCGCTTGATCAGGTGCTGCTCGGCGGGCGTCATCTTTGAGCGCAAGTCGGTTACGTCGCTTGAAAAATCCACTTCTTCCACGGTCCAAGTGTTCTTGATGGCTGTCTTGAACATCTCATAGAAGACCGGGTACTTCATCGGGCGAAGGGTAAGGTTGAATCCGGGATCAAGGATCATTGGCAGGCCTCGCACGTTGCCGGATTTTCAAGGGAACAAGCGACGGCTTTGGCTGCGGAAACCGGGGCTGTCACCTTGGATATCTTGGAGGCGGGCCGGGAACGTAAGTAGTAAGTTGTCTTCAAACCTTTTTTCCAGGCGTACATGTACATGGATGACAACTTGCCGATGCTAGGGCTTTCCATGAATAGATTCAGAGATTGGCTTTGGTCGATGAAGGCCCCGCGATCAGCTCCCATATCAATCAACGAGCGCATGGGAATTTCCCAAACCGTTCGAAACACTTCCCGCATCGCCGGGGGAACGCCAGGAATATCCTGGATGGAGCCTTCGCCCATCTTTAGACGATTGCGCGTGTCCTCCGTCCACAGGTTCAGTGCTTTCAGTTCCGCCACTAAGTACCGGTTCACTTGCAGGAAGTCCCCAGACAAAGTTTCCCGCTTGAATAGGTTAGAGAGTTGCGGCTCAATACATTCATAGCAACCGGCGATGGAAGCAATAGTTGCCGTGGGGGCAATGGCGATCAACAGCGAATTCCGTAGGCCAACATTTTTAACGCGCTGCCGCACGGCATTCCAGCGCTCCGTGTTGGAAGGTGTAATTCCCCAAGCATCGAACTGCAAATCACCCTTCGCCGCGCGAGTTTCGACAAATGACGAATGGGGTCCGGAGACTTCCGCCAAGTCGCAAGAGGCGGTGAGCGCATGGAAGTAGATTTCTTCTTGAATTCGCTTGGACAGGCCACGCGCTTCCCTGGAATCGAAAGCGATTTTCAACTGGAAGAACACATCTTGCAGGCCCATAATGCCAAGCCCTACCGGACGCCAGCGCACGTTTGAAGCAGCGGCCGTTCCGGTGGGGTAGAAGTTAATGTCAATTACGCGGTCCAGAAACGGAATGGCGCGCCGCACGGTATCCGCCAGTTTTTCAAAATCAAACTCCCCGTTGGTAACATGCCGGGCTAAGTTGACCGAACCCAAGTTACAGACCGCCGTCTCATCAAGCGAAGTTACTTCGGTGATCTCGGTGCAGAGATTGGAAAGATGAACCACGTTATTCGGCAGCCCGGTTTGATTTGATTTTTCGTTGCAGGCGTCCTTAAAAGTCATCCAGCCATTGCCCGTTTCGGCCAGCATACGCATCATACGGGAATATAGATCCCGTGCCTTAACCTGCCGTTCAAACAGTTTGGCTTCTTCGGCTTTCCCGTAGGCGCTGCGAAAAGCCGCTCCGTACAGGTCTGGAAGATGCGGAACCTTAGCCGGATTAAACAGAGACCACATGCCATCGGATTCCACCCGTTCCATGAACAGATCAGGAACCCAATGGGCCAAGTTCAGGTTGTAAGTGCGGCGCGCTTCGTCACCGGTGTTGTCGCGGAGCTCTAGAAAATCTTCGATGTCGGCATGCCACGGCTCCAAATAAACACAGCAGGCGCCTTTGCGTTTGCCGCCCTGATTTACCGCGGAAACCGAAGAATCAAGCGTTTTCAACCATGGCACGATGCCGTTTGATTTGCCGTTGGTGGCTTGAATTAACGATCCGCGGGAACGGACGCGGTGATAGGCAAGGCCAATGCCGCCGGAGAACTTTGACAGCAGCGCCACTTCTTTATAGCGGTCATAGATGGATTCCAGGTGATCAGCCGGCGAATCCAAAAGGAAGCAGGACGACATCTGCGAGTGCTTGGTCCCCGAATTAAACAAGGTAGGCGAGCTGGGCAGATATTCAAGAGCGGCAAGGAGTTGATAGAAACTCACAGCCTCGGAAGCTTGTAGCGAAAGGCCGCAGGCCACACGTAGGAAGAAGTACTGCGGGGTTTCCAGCACCTCGCGCGAAACGGGATCCTTTAGCAGATAGCGGTCGTAGACGGTGCGGATTCCGAAGAACTCAAAGCGATCGGAATAGAGATCATCAATGGCGCTGTTCAGCTTGCGTGCATTGGCCCTCACAAAGGCAGCCATTGTTTCAGAAATCAAACCAGCTTGAAACCCTGACTCAATTGATTGCGAAAAAGAGAAAATATTCTGGCTTTGAACTTCTTTTTCGATATATCTCGAAAGAATTCTGGCGGCCAAGCGCGAATATTCCGGCTCTTCGGAAATCAGCGAGGCAGCCGTTTGAATGGAAAGCAGATCCAATTCCCTGGTGGTGGAGCCATCGTATAGGCCGCCAATAGTTTTGATTGCGACGCGCATCGGATCGACGCTCGAAAGGCCAACCGAAAAGCGCTCCACCGCGCGGATGATTTTGTCCACCATCACCGGTTCGTAAGAACCGTTGCGTTTCAAAACGCGCATTGCGGTAGGTGGGGTTTCGGCATGAACGCCTGGGAAAAGTTCTGCGGTTTTTTCGATTGTTTGGCTTGCCACTCTCGCCCTCTCCGTAACCGTTCGGCATCTGCAGGTGCGGAAATCCGCATGTCCACAGCTTACAAGCCCAACTTGGGGGATGCTAAATTGTGGGATTCTTTCCTGCTTGCAGCTGGGGAATCGCTAGGTTCCCTACTCGCTTCCAGAAGGGAAGATCGACAGCAATCCTCAATATACGGTGTACGCCCAAGTCGTGTCAACAATAGATTGTGGTGCAATGGAAACTTTAATCAATCCAGACCTCATCCAACGCGATTCCTAATTGGCGAACATCAGGGGCGACTACAATGGTTTTATCTACGTGAAAGTTTATTACCAACTGATCTGCCTTCTGAAAGC
>JAYVXT010000283.1:0-2082 GCA_043785065.1 Bryobacterales bacterium
CTGACAAGAGCGCGTCCGGTTGCACGAAAGGGTATTGCCCATCCCCGAAGTGTAATGCAACTCATTGATTGTATTGATGATCTCCCATGGCCCGATGGCCGTCCCGGGTACTGCAAGTTTATGCTTGGATGGCTTAGCCATATCGTAAGAGTTCTTGAAAGGCCCGCATTTTCTCTGATGAAATATTTTCTTGCCAAAACCGACCCGGAAACGTACTCCATCGACCAGTTGGAGCTTGAAGGTACTACAACCTGGGACGGCGTTAGCAATGCCCAAGCGGTCCGTGCCATCCAGGAAATGCGGCCTGGCGATAGAATTTTCATCTACCACAGCATGGGTCAACCTCAGGTGGTTGGATTAGCCAAGGTGGTCACCGAACCCGAGCCCGATCCCAGCAATCCCAAATCCGCCGTCGTCGACCTTCAGTTTCTATGCCGGATCGAACCCCCGGTCACCCTGGCTGAGATCAAGGAGTCGAAGTTATTCGAGGAGTGGGGACTGGTGCGCCAAAGCAGGCTTTCCACCATGGCCGCTCCCCCGGAGTTCGTAGCGTGGATGAAAGCGCTCCGTCCGGGAATCAAAATTTAGCTCGCCCTTTTTGAAACAAACGTCGGCGCAAGCGCCTTTCCCTCGGCAAATTTCTCTCGGAAAAAGCTTCTGATCCCAGTTGGGTCGCCGCTTAGAAAAGTCCCGCCCGACACGAAGTGCTTTTGGAACAGTTTCCCTACGGCATAGACCGAGGCGCCTCCCGTGAACGACATGATCCCGAAATAGAGCGCGTGGCCGATAAAGGGCACTGCCTTAATGGCGCTGTTCACTCTGGTCGCCAGATATATCGGACCAATGCTGCCAATCAGGGAGATCAAAACCTTGTAGCTCACCAGCCGGTGGGGCACGGGGAATTCATAAATGGCCGCCAGATCCCCGATCATGCTGATTTCCAGCGCCGTGATCGCCACCGCGTCCACCAGCGGAGCAGGGATCAACCCCGCGCCGATGCCAAACAAGACGTATTTTTTAATGCAGTTTTCGGCTTCCAGATCCCGATTTTGGCTGGCTAGTGGATCTTCAATCACGCGGGTCTCCTGTCTAACTGTAATGGAAATTGGAGTGTTTGAAAATACCCCGGGGAGATTTTGGGGAGCAGGAGGGTGGCGGGGCAGGTTGAGAGCCTGCCCCTTGCGATAAACAGCTTAGAATTGGAAGCGGAGAGAGAACTGAATGTGCCGTTCGCTGCCCGCAGCCGTCCCGTTCACTCTGCCGAAATCGGCGTTCTGCAGGTTGGTGCCTGGAGTGCTGTACTGCGCCGTGTTGGCGAAATTGAAGCTTTCGGCCCGGAACTGCATACGGAAACGCTCAGTGAAAGCGAAGTCCTTAAACAGAGACAGATCCAGGTTGCGCGTGGATGGTGCGTTGTTGCTTTGCAGGCCCAGATTCCCGCCGGTGAGCGGAGCCGGAGCCGTTACGGCGCTGATGTCAAACCAATGATCGGGGTTCCGTCCATTGCTCGGCGCGTTCGCCGGATTCTTGCCAGACACCAAATCGGGACGGCAAGCGCCCCATTGGCCTTGGCATGCGTTGGAGCGCAGAGTATACGGCGAACCCGTATGCATCGTAATAATCCCGTTCATTTGCCAGTTGCCCAGCGCAATGTTCATTGCCCGGTTCATGTTGCCGCCGTAAGACCTGCCACGACCGAACGGAAGTTCATAGGTGAAGCTTCCGACAAAGTTATGGCGGAGATCCCACGCAGCGCTGGAATAGCCGCTGGCGTAGTTGCGCGGATCGGGGATGCCGAACCCGCTGGAACCGCTAAGCGTGGTGCCGGTATTCGCCAGCGCATGTCCGTAGGTGTACGAACCCAGGAATTGCAGGCCTTTCGAGAAGCGCTTCTCGAGTTTGGTGGTCAGCCCGTGGTAATTGCCGTAGCCGAAAGATGCCGTTCCCGAGATGCCGCCGATATTCGGGAAGGGACGGAAAGGATCACAGTTATTACCCGTGCTAGTCGTGGCCCGATTGGGACACGCATTTGGATCAGGCTGGAACAATTGGTGGGCCTGATGGTTACCTACATAGGCTAGT
>JAYVXT010000284.1:0-20727 GCA_043785065.1 Bryobacterales bacterium
AAGAAGAAAAGGGATTTATTGGAGAATCAGCTCTAAGAGGGAATACGGCAAACGCATTACGAGCTAGGATCGCATTATTTTCCGAGCCATGGATAAAGAGCGTAGACCACTGGCATGGAGAATAAACTGGAATCCACTCGATCAAGCCAGCCGCCGTGCCCTGGCAGCATCGTGCCGCTATCTTTGACGCCGGCGCCGCGTTTGATGGCGGATTCAGCCAGATCGCCAATCTGGCCCGCGGAATTGGCAAGTAGAGCAACAATAGAGGCTTTGAAAAGGTTGGCCTCAGGCGTCAGGTAGTGCAGAACAAAGACGGCTCCCAAACTGCCAAAGGCCAAGGAAGCAATGGCGCCTTCCCAGGTTTTTCCGGGACTGATGCTCGGCGCTAGCTTATTCTTGCCGAAGGCCTTACCGGCATAAAGTGCGGCGGAATCACCTATCCAATTGATAATAATCGCGAACATCAACCAACCCACGCTGTACTCGCGCAAAAGAATAGCAGTTTTCCAAGCCCCGAAAATGTATACGATCCCAATCAAGAAAATTGCCGCCGATGGTAGAACCTTCGCTAGTTCAGGCCCGCGCATAGCGACAACAAGGGCCGCCAATGCGGTCAGAATTATCAGCAGTTCGCCACGGTCCCGGGTGTAAAGCAGCGCCATGCCCGGAACAAATCCCGCCCAACGTGGAAATTGGACACAAAGCGGAGCGATCATTTGACTGAATTCAAACCAGCACAATGACGCCAAAACGGCGACGGTAACCAGGAAAATTTCTGGGCTTCCCCGTAATATGATCCAGGTCACGATGGGGACAAGAATCAGAGCGGTTAGAACGCGCTTCATCCGATGGGAACTGCCTCTGCCAAACGTTCCTCCACGGAGTTGAGCCCTCCAAACCGCCGTTCGCGCTTTTGGAAGTCAAGCACAGCCACGAACAAACTCTGGCGGTTGAAATCCGGCCAAAGCGTCTCCGTAACATGCATTTCCGAATACGCGATCTGCCAAAGAAGAAAGTTCGAGATACGCATTTCGCCCGAGGTGCGGATCAGCAGGTCCGGATCAGGCAGGCCGGCGGTATATAACCTGGAAGCGATGGCCTGTTCGGTGATCTTCAAAGTTGCAAGATCTCCTTTCACGCGGGCCTCGTCAATCAGACAATTAACGGCATCAACAACTTCAGTGCGGCCGCCGTAGTTGATTGCCAAATTCAACACCATGCCCGTGTTGCCCGAAAGCCGGTCCACGGCCTCAAGCAATTCTTCCTTAGCGTGGGCGGGAAGCGCATCCAGGCGCCCTATCGCCTTCAGCCGCACATTGTTGCGCATCAAGGTGGGCACTTCCCGGCGAATGTAAATGCGCAAAAGCCGCCACAAAGTATCCACTTCTTGCCGCGGTCGTTTCCAGTTCTCGACGGAAAACGCGTAGAGCGTAAGAACCTGAATTCCCATTTGCGCGCAGGTTTCAACCGCCATGCGCACAGGCTCAACACCCGCCTTATGACCGGCAATGCGCGGAAGGCCGCGGCGCTGCGCCCAGCGGCCATTGCCGTCCATAATAATGGCGACGTGGCCGGGCAGACGATCCCGGTCTATAGCTAAAGCCAGGGAACGGTCCGGATCTTTTTCGCTTAGAGATGCCAGAAGGGCCTGCATGCGGTGAACTTTTACCAGTTTACACCAGCAAGGCCTTTAAGAAAGAAAAGGGTAGCGGCAATGGCAAGACGTCTTTACACACGAGATCCGAAAAATGCCACCCAAAGACCGGCAATTCCGAGGAACGAACCCAATGGGATTTCAAAGGTAGCCGCATCCTTCTTCGCAAAGAAAATGAACAACAGCCCCATGACCGACCCAAGCACATTGCCAATTAGAAGGATCAAAAGCGCGGGCATCAACCCAAAGAACGAGCCAAGCATTCCCACCATCTTTACGTCGCCCAGCCCCATCCCCTCCTGTTTCCGGAATTTCTTGTAAAGCGCCCCAGCCGACCAAAGGATGCCTGAACAAAACAGCCCACTCAACAAAGCTTCCACCGGGTACAGTATCCACTGCCTTCTTTCCCCGGCAAGCAAGAAGTATCCGAACATAAGAGGCAAAGGGACCTTAAAGGCGAATAACAGACCGGCTAGAGCACCGCCATAAGTAAACTCGTCGGGAAGAATCCGTTCTTCAAAATCGGTAAAGATCAAGTCAATGGCTATGGCGGCAAAGACGCAAAGTTTCAACGCCGGCCAGGAAACGCCCTGTTTGTATACGGCCAAAAAGAAAAAGAACGCGGTGAGCAATTCCACCAAAGGGTAACGGTAGGAGATCAGTTCCTTGCAATTTCTGCACTTACCACGCAGTAGCACGAAGCTGACCAAAGGAATGTTATCGTACCAGGCAATCGTGGTTTCACACTTCGGACAGAAGCTGCGCGGAGGGTTGGCCGGGGTCAAATCATACGGAAGCCGGAAGATGCAGACATTCAGGAAGCTGCCGATCAAAAGCCCAAACAAAGCGGCGAGCGCGGCTTCAACTATCATGCAAACTCCTATAAACCTCTAGCGTCCGCTCGACCATAATACCGGCGGTGTACTGACTTCTCACCTGAATTAAAGCGTTGTCAATCATTTGCGCCGTTAGCTCCTTTTCTTCTGAAAGCCGCTTCCACGCGGCCAAAATCTCATTGGGTTCGTTGTCCACAAGCAGCCCCGTCTCTTCGTGATGCACCAATTCCGGAATTCCGCCGACGTTACTTGCGATTACAGGAACACCCGCCGCCATCGCCATGATAATCGCCGACCCAAAGCCCTCCTGCCTGCTGATGTAAAGGAAAGCCGATGCGGTTCTCAAATCTTGTTGGAGGTTGTTGGAAAATTGCACGGGAACGCCTGAGGCGACGATTAAATCCGTACCCTTTTGCGAATCGGCGGACGCTGGCGCAATCATCACCCCCGATAGATCGGATTTCCACGGGAATTCCTGTACCCCATCATGTACCACAATAACTTTTTCGGGTGAAACGCCGGCATGGATGAGAGTCCGGGCCACTGCGTTTGAAACGGCAAGGTAACGGCTCGCCCTGCTGTACTTCCAACGCGAAGTCAGACCGGAGCGGACCGCGAAACTAACGCGCCGCGATACTACCATCGGCTGAATGCCCAACAATGCTCCCCAAGTATGAGCCCGTGCGTCGTGAACATGAACCACGTCGAAGGTTTTCCAAATCGCCCGCAGCCGCGGAACCGAAAATGGAAGGGATCCCGCTACGAGGCTAAATAGCGGCGCCCCGGCACTACACAACAATTCCGTTTCAATGCCCTTGGCGCGCATTCCTTCAACCAGCCGCAACACTTGCCATTGCCCACCTCGCATTTCCCGTCCACAATCAACATGCAACACCCGCATGGGCTATGTTTCCCGCCCCGGCCGCATGTTTCTTGCCTTGGCGAATTTCAGGAATTGATATAAAGCACCCATCCACGCGATTGCCAATCCTTCCATGCCATCCAAAAAGCCCCGTTGCAGAATCAGGGTCCGGAAGAAAGTCCAGGCCGGATCAAGCGCCAAATGCCGCCAACCGATCTTTTTGTTGCGCGCCACTAATTCCTCGGCGGCAAGTGTCGTATAACGGTCCATCGTCTTCAAATGTTCCGAAAGCGATTGGCAGGTGAAATGCAAAATAGTGGAATCAAACTTTCCGGTGATGCCATGCACCACAACACTTTCATGGACGTACGGGCCTTCCCATTTGGCCTTCAACCGATGATAGAGCCTCACTTTACGATCCGGATGCCAGCCCGAGTGCAGAATCCATTTCCCCAAATATTGAGCAAGCCTGGGCATGGAATAAGCGTCGTACTTCGGACCGCTTTTCTTAAGCTGCCATATTTCAGCTTCAAGGCTTTCACTTAGCGCTTCGTCCGCATCCAAAGCTAGTATCCAATCGTGCGAGGCTTGTTCGGCGGCGTAGTTTTTCTGTGCGGCATATCCAAGCCACGGCTGCTCAATTACCTTCGCTCCAAGCTTCCCGGCAATCTCCACGGTCCGGTCGTTGGAGCCTGAATCCACAACCACAATTTCATCCGCCGAGCGCAAACTTTCAATCGCCCTGGCGATGTTGCGCTCCTCGTTATAAGTGATGATTGTCGCCGAGATCTTCATTTGACAACCAACGGCTCCCTTAGTGGTTGTATGCAAAAGCAGGCCAGGAAAATGACAGCGGCCAGTATCCCTAGGGCTTTCCGCTTGCCGTCCAAAGGGATCGAATCGTAAATAGTAGGCCGTCGCCATCCCGTGAACAAGAAGAATATCGCCCAGCCAATCCAACCCAACCAAAAAAGCCCCATGGGCAAAAGAAGCAGCGCAAAAAAACGAGAGAGATACTTAAACCAACGGCTAAAGAAGGCGTACAGAATATGGCCGCCGTCCAGTTGGCCGATTGGCAGCAGATTCAACGCCGTGGCGAACATGCCCACCCAGGCGGCGCGCGCAATCGGGTGAAGGGAAATATCGGATGCGGACACCCCCGGAAACAAACCCCATTCGAACAACCCAAGAAGGGGAGGAGTCCCCATCACCAAGTCGCCTTGTTCGGCTAGGCCAGGAATCACTCTGGAATAGGCGACGCCAATCGCCAAGACCGGCAAGATGAATGCAAACCCAGCTAAGGGTCCAGCCACCCCCACGTCGAACAACTGGCTCATGGAATAAATAGGAGAACGGAGCCGAATGAAGGCGCCAAACGTTCCGGTTAATGTAGGAGCCGGTAAGAAATAGGGTGGGCTTGCGTCTATGTTGTAGTAGACGCAAGTCAGGTAATGGCCTAACTCGTGAGCCAACAAAATGGTCAACAGCGTTAGAGAAAAAGGAAGCCCATGGACCAGCAAACCAGGGTGCGCAAAGACGTCTGCGAAGAAGCGTAAATCGTCTTCAATATCGAAAGCCGCTTGGTTGGTTTCAAACTTCAATGCCATGTTAGCCCCGACCGTGCAAGTTGTCAGGAAAGTGGCTACGAAGAGTAAGACCGCCCGAACCATTTGGCTGGCGGTATGCCTCGGCCTGAATTCGGGATACACAGGATTGTTCTACGAGCGTCTACTGAAGACTTTGGAGTTCCTTACCTGGCTTAAACCGCACCGCTTTACCCGGCGGAATCGCCACTTCGGCGCCGGTTCGCGGATTACGGCCAATGCCTGTCTTGCGGGGACGCACATTAAAAATGCCGAACCCCCGCAGTTCAATGCGCTCGCCCTGCGCCAACGCCCGCTTCATGCTCTCAAAGACTGTTTCCACAGCCATTTCAGCTTTTGTCTTTGTAATTCCGGTGCGATTGACTACTTCGTTGATGATGTCGAGTTTAATCAAAGCAAACCTCTTGGCGCTGCCGACGATCCAGCTCGACAGACCTAGTAAACCTCATGATAGGATTAGGTTTATGCGATTGTCAAGATGCCAGGTTCGTTAGTCGATCCAAATCACTTCCGAAAAGCCTGTTCCCAATTCGCAACAGGCATCACAATTCCCACGGTTTTAGGCCACGATGGGAAGCCTCATGGTTTTACCGCTAACTCCTTTACAAGTGTATCGCTGAGCCCGCCAATGGTTCTTATTTGCGTCGATAATAAAGCTAATGTGATTGAGCACTTCAGATCGGCGAAAGAATTTGGAATCAATATCTTAGAAGCAACTCAGCAAAGCCTGTCGAATCGCTTTGCCGGGCGCGGGCACGACCGTTTTGAAGGGGTGGATTGGAGAGTAGGGGAACTGGGCGTGCCACTCATTGATGGGGCTATCGCCCATATGGAGTGCACTGTGACAAACGTATTGGAAGTGGGAGATCATTTCGTATTTTTTGGCAAGGTGCTTTTCGCGCAATTTTCCGCGGGAGACCCGCTTCTCTACTTTCAAGGACGCTACGAATCGATTACTTCTTGAATCCAACTTCGTCCTTAAAAGCTTCCAAACTGTTGTAGACGATGGGACAATAAACCGCGCGATCAGGCATCTCCCACATTCGGGCAACCAGACTCCTTTCTCCCCGAACAAGGTGCGGGAAGTCCTTACAAGCATCGGGCCGGTCCTCATAAATAGAACAAAGCTTTCCCTCCAGAAAAATACAGCCCGCTTCGTTGCGCTTAAGAATGAGCCCTTCTTCGTTTTGGTCCGTGCAATCCCGAAGAAAATCGCCCTTGCGCATGTGCAATGCCTTGCGCATTTGTTCCACATCCCTATCTTTCAACTTCACCGTCGCCACGCGGCAGCAATTGGCGCAGGTTTTGCAATCGATCTCATTTTCGATTTCCTGCGCGATGGCCTTTAAGCGGCGCTCCACATAATTGTGGCTCTTCATGTGCTTGCGCAGCCGCTGATTCTCTTCGCGCTTGGTTTCTCCCAGCCGGCGGATCTGCACCAGGTCGGTAATCAACTCTTTCATGCCACTCTCGCGATCAAAGCGTGCACGGCATCGCTGCAAAGCCGCGCGGCATGCTTTGATTCATTGGGCAGGCCGCCAAGCATATCTTCCAACCCTTCCACCGTGAAAGATCGAAGTTGCTCCACACGCTTTCCATCCATCCATTCGGTAAGGGCGGAACCGGCGGCGATGGATGCGGCGCATCCCCGCGTTTTGTAGCGTACCGCTGTAATCACGCCCGCGGAAACCGTAACCGACACCCGCAAAATGTCACCACACACAGGATTTTCCACTTCAACCACCGCCGCCGGATTGGGAATTTCTCCAACATTCTTTGGCGCTTGAAAATGTTCTAGTAGTTGAGACGAGTACATGCTGTATTCTAGTGTAGAGCTTTCAGTGAGCCTTTCGTCATGATTCGCAATGAACTACGTGTTGTCGCAGCCGTAATGAAGAAGGAAGGAAAGGTTCTCATCTGTCAGCGCAAGAAGTCCGACCGACACCCCTTAAAGTGGGAATTTCCTGGCGGCAAGGTTGAGCAGGACGAAGAGCCCAAAGCTGCATTGGCGCGGGAATTGAACGAAGAACTGGGCATTAAGGCGGAAATAGGAATTGAAATCGCCCGGTATGAATATCAATACCCTTCGCGGGCTCCCATTCTGATCATGTTCTATAACGTAGAAAAGTGGACGGGCGAACCAGCCAATCTTATCTTCCATCAAATTCAGTGGGAAACCCCCAACCAACTACCTTCGTTTGACTTTCTTGAGGGAGACATCGATTTCGTTCGCCGTCTGGCCCGTGGAATTCGTTAGATCCCTCAGCCGCACGCTTGCGGAATTTTGATCGGGGAAATGCTTTTTATGTTGCATCACCGTGCCGCTCTCGTCCGTGAAGCCTAGCACCGCTCTATAGTCTCCCAGCCGCCCCGGCGGCGCGAACAACCCAAGGTTGTATTTGCCGGATGTCAACGGAGCCGCCATCTCGATGGTTCCGCCCGTGGAACTTACCCCCAACCCCAGAACTTGATACACCTCGTCGAAGACAACAGCCAGCATCGGCAGGGTGGCGCTGGATGCGGATAAACTAAGCGTGCCCTTTGCGGGTACAGTTACCGAAAACAGATTAGTTTTGTAATCGGCATCAAAATAGGGAATCGCCTCGCGCGCCAAACAATCCGAAGGCGTGAAGGCGCTAGCTTTGATGGAAGTAACCCCCAGTCCACCTGAAGAGCAGTCTTTCGCCTCCGTAACCTGCAACTCAATCGCATAGTCCCCCGGACCGCCATCAAAAGAAGTAGCTAAAAGCGCATGGACACCCTCGGGAATCAGAGTATTGATCAGCGCATCCGTACCGGCCGGTCCTCCGCCATCATCATCGTTTTCAACAACCACCGCTCCCGTGGGATTCAACAAATAGAGGTAAGCGTCAAGGATCTTCGATTGCATCAATGCGCGCAGCATCCTTGGCTTGGTCCCCGGAAGCGTAAAAGCCATCGCCAATGAGGCATCACGGCTGGGGACAAGGTAATCCAACACGCGGCAGTTTGCGGAAGTTAGCCGGCTTGCCAGTGGCGCGGCCCGCAGATCGGCAAACGGGCAATCGGGCAGCTTGTTGAATTTGAAGGTCAAGGAAAAATCGTTGTACAAATTCCCGGCAGTTGTGGCGAACAAGTTAAAAACGCCCGGCCTCATGCTATAAATAATTTGCGAAGCCTGGCCAATGCCAAGGGCGCTCTGCCGGGTTTGCACGGCACCGGCGCCATCAAAGATTATGAGGCTTGATTGCACCTGGGAGCCAACCATGTTCAGTTCAATCCAGCCCTTCTCCGGATTGGTGAATTCGTAACGCGCCATAGGCGAGGTGCGGGCGCTAGGCGCAAACAGGTCAAGATACCGGCATCCATCGGGATTGAACACGGCATTGATCGTTATCCCGGATTCCAGTGATTTCGCCAGGCATTGCCGCGGCTGTTCCGCTTTCACCAGCAGATTGTAACTGCCTAACTTGCCATCCTGACTATTGGTGCGAACTAAATAAGCACCGGCCGGCACGCTCATCAGCAGCCGCGCATCGGCTCCGCCAAACCCATTGTCGTCGGATCCCAGCATCGTGTTTTGAGTGGTCAGCAGCGCCACATACGAATCAAGAACGCCGGAATTCATATCAATGGTTAGCACTGAAGTGCTTGGTACTTTTAACGAGTAAAGTTGCAATGGAAGGTCCCGCGTGGAGTACAACGCCATGTCCAACTCCCTGCATGGGGCATCCGGAAAGTTTCCCTTCTCGGTTTCGCCGATTAGTAACGGCCGCACCTCACAAGCGCGAGGCGTTTCAAAGTACGCTGCAATTTGAAAGTCCCCGTAGCTCACCGTGGTAGCCGAAACAATAACCGTGAAGCTCCCCTTAGGTACATGGATCGTCAGATTGCCTTGGTGATTCTTGCCCGAAGCCATTCCTCGAATCTTCAAATCCCCGTCTTGAAAATAAACCGCTGGGTCGAAGGACGCCGATTGCACCGAGAACCTGAACACTCCTTCCACTTGCGATGAGATGCGAAACAGTTTGGCCTTGGCGTCAGGCGCCAGATTACTTCCCGTAGCTTCCCGCAACCGGCAGTCATTTGCAGTGAGCGACAAGGACACAGAAGCATCCATGCTTAGATCTAGCGGATTGCAGGGGGTCTGTCCAAAGCATGAGCCGGCAAGTAGGCCAGCCAGTGGGGCAACAACATAGAAAAGCACCTTTAACACTGTTCCAGAATAGAGCGCGAATGTGCTTAAATCGCTAGTCCGGCAAGGCCACTACGTTGCACTAGTACCTTTTCGCGGGAATGAGCTTGACAGGTAGAATTAGATCCACTCCACGCCATGCCGCGTCAGATCATCCTGAAGTTTCTCGAACCCCAGAAACTGTTCGGCATGAATACCGGCTTTGCGCGCCTCTTCCACATAAGCTGGAATATCATCGGTGAAAAAGCATTCGGAAGGCGGACAATTGGCGTTGTCAATCGCCGCCTGGTAAATCTTTGGTTCCGGCTTCATCGCTCCGACCACATGGGAAAATACCAAGTGATCGAACTGCTTCAGGATTGAATAGTTCTCCTTGAGCATCTCCACATGGATAGCGTTGGTGTTGGAAAGCACCATAACGCGGTAGCGCAGCTTTAACCGCACAACAAACTCTTCGGGTATCAGAGTATGGGGCAGGAAAATGCAACTCCAAATGCGGCAAAACTTTTCGTAGGAAAGCTCGGCCTTTAGTGTGGAGCGCAATTCGTCAAAGAAGTCGCGAGGCTCAATACGGCCGCACTCTAAACGAATTACCAGATCCGTTTTCGATAGCTCCCTCGGGATCTGATCGGCCGTAAACGGAGAATACGCCGCCAGCGCTTTGTAGCCTCTGGAAAAATCAAAGGGAATGAGAACTTTTCCCATGTCGAAAATGATAGTGCGAATCATGCGGTCTCCTTTGAGTGTAATTCGGCGGCTCGCACCAGTCCGTCATCCACAGTCGGACAAATATTTTCCGCGCCGATTTTCCCCGCAAAATCCACACGTCGAATTTGGGCGGCGGGCTGCTCACGCGCTCCACATAAAATCATTGTTCGGCCAGTGTGCTTCAATTGTTCGGCCAAATCCTCGAACGCTTCAAGGCCCGTGCCATCAATGGCGGTCATGTTCCGCAGCCGCAGCACCACAATTTCCGGCAGATCGTTCATTTGGGACCGATGAGGAAACCCGTTACCATGGCGCAATAGAGTCCCGATTGTGGTGGTAAGCCCCAGGAGATGGCGAAAGCCATCGCCAACGGCACAACTACAAGCCCAACCGTTACGCCCGCAATAAAGTCTGCAACGAAGGTTTTCCGGTCGTATTGGCGGAGGCACTCAAACCAACGCGCCAACCCTTCCGGTGTGATGGTCACTACGTACGCTATGATATCCCACCAGGAGCCTTATGCGCCGATTCATCCCATTCGTCTTACTTTCATGCGTCCTGATTGGAGCCGAGCGGCACACTGTGGCCCCCACTGCGGGACCCAAGCCCGTTGGCCCATACTCGCCAGGCATCAGCGCCGGTAAGTATCTCTACATTTCCGGACAAGGCGCCCGCACGCCCGACGGGAAAATGCCGACCGACTTTGAGGCGCAAACTCGACAGTGTCTGGAAAACGTAAAGGTAATTGTCGAAGCCGATGGGCTGACTCTGACTCACCTTGTCTATTCTCAAGTGTATTTGGCTGACTCAAATAAGATGGATCAGTTGGAGAAGATCTGGAAAGAATACTTTCCATCGGGTGGACCGGCGCGAGCCGTTTTAGGAGTGAACCGGATGCCGGCGGAAACTCCCGTTGAGATCAATGCTGTTGCCGTGCGAAACCTAAGCGAACGAAAGCCGGTAAATGGCGGAGTGGTCAGCAATGAACGCTATTTTCTTGATGACGTCTATGCTATGGACGCGCCTACTGCCATAACCAGACTGGAAAAATCATTGAAAAACGCTGGCCTAGGTTTGCAACATTTGGCCTTCGTGAACATCTATCTGGATCCTTCCATCTCGCATAGTGACATGAACGCCGCTTATGGCAAACACTTTGAAAGTGGCAACGCACCCGCCAGAGCAACGATCACCGTCGCCCATCTGCCGTACGGGGGAAAGGTGAAAATCACGGGAGTGGCCGTCACTGATCTTCGCTTCCGCAAAGTAGTACGCCCACGCAACATGGCCGCGACGCCCAATTCCAGCCCCTGCGTCTGGGCCGGCGATACGCTTTACTGCTCCGCACGCTCCGGCAACGTACCCGGCCCCAACGGCGGCGTCTGGGCGGAATCCATCGAAAATCAGGTGAAACAAACTTTCCGCAATTTGCTCGACGGCCTTGAAGAAGCAGGCCTCGACTTCTCGCACGTCGTCGCCTCAAACGTCTACCTCGACAAGTTGGAAGAATTCGCCCGCATGAATGGCGGTTACGCGAAATATTTCAGTCAAGCTCCGCCTACCAGAACCACCGTTGAGCCCATGCCCTCGGCGGTGCGGAAGGCCGATGCAAACGGCAATTGGCCCCGTTTGGATGAGATTTCTATCGTCGCCGTGAGATGATGGAATGGATCTATGCGGAATCAAATTCTTCACATTATGTTGGCTGGCGCAACTGTGTTCGCCGCCAGCGAGGCAGGCGGCATTCAATGGAAAGCTCCCTCCCAATGGAAGGCCCTGCCGGACCGTCCGATGCGCGCCGGTACGTTTTCCGTGCCTGCCGCTGCTGGGGATGGCGAACCTGGGGAAATGGCAATTTTCTATTTCGGACAAGGCCAGGGCGGCAGTGTGGAAGCGAATGTGCAACGTTGGATCGGCCAGTTCCAAAATACAACCGGCCAGGCGAAGCGTTCCACTCAGAAAATTAACGGGTTTAGTGTAACCACCATCGAGTTGGGGGGCACCTATCTATTTTCACCTTCTCCTATGTCGACTGAAAAGACTCCAAAGCCGGGTTACAAAATGCTGGGCGCCATCGTGGAAGCGCCCGAAGGGCCGGTGTTCTTCAAATTCACAGCTCCCGGTAAGACACTCGCCGCAAATGAAAGCGCCTTTCAAACTATGCTCAAAAGCATTGCGAAGAAATAATTATGGAGACTCGATTGCGTAAACTCGCCCTTATTTTGCTATTTCCCCTTCTAACGTGGGGCGATGATTGGCCTCAGTGGCGCGGTGTAAATCGCGACGGTAAGTCCGCAGAAAAGGGGCTGCTGCGCAAGTGGCCCGAAGAGGGACCGAAGCAGTTGTGGAAAGTGGGCGGCTTGGGCGAAGGGTATGCATCGTTCTCCGTCGTGAAAGGCAAGCTCTTCACAGTGGGACAATTCGGCGAAACCGAACGCGTGATGGCCTTCGATATTAAAGATGGAAAGAAACTTTGGTCCACCGATGCCGGCGGATCGTTCCGCGAATCCCGAGGCCATGGCCCCCGCGGCACACCTACAATTGATGGTGACAAGCTATACAGCCTCTCCGCCGATGGCACGCTGGTTTGCCTGGAAACCGCCACGGGGAAGAAAGTATGGGGCTACAACATTCTTGAAAAGTTCGGGGGCCAAAACCCTCACTGGGGTATCAGCGAATCGCCCCTGATTGACGGAGAAAAACTAATTGTCATGCCCGGTGGTGAAGGCGCAAGCGTCGTCGCGCTAAACAAAAAAGATGGCAGCCTGATCTGGAAATCACAAAGCGACCGTGCCGGATATAGTTCTGCGATCGCTTTCGATTACGGCGGCTCGCGCAAAATTGTAGTACTTTCGGGCCAAGGTGCGATGGGGCTCGACACCAAGAACGGCGAATTGTTGTGGCGCTACGACAAAGTTTCCAACCGCACAGCAAACATCGCGACGCCCATCTACTTTAACGGCCATGTTTTTATCTCCACCGCCTACGGTACAGGCTGCGCTTTGCTCAAACTGCCTTCCTCAAAAGACGATAAGATGCAGGAAGTGTACTTTAACAAAGACATGATGAATCATTACAACAGTTCCGTGCTGGTGGGCGATTATCTTTATGGCGCTTCCGGCAATACTACATGGATGGCCATGAAGTGGTCCAACGGCGAAGTGGCCTGGAAAGATCGAGGAGTGGGCAAGGGCCAAGTTGTTTATGCCGACGGACTCTTATTCATGCAGGGTGAGAAAGGGACTATCGGCATTGCCGAAGCAACTCCCACCGCTTACAAGGAACTCTCCAAATTCACGATCAATATTGGGAATTACCCTCTTTGGACACAACCCGTGCTGTCTAACGGCGTCCTCTACTTGCGCGATCAAGAAAATCTAATGGCCTATGAGGTGAAGTAATATGCGACTCGGAGCCGTTACTTACAACCTCCTAAAAGATTGGGATGTCGATACGATCATAAAGAATCTTGAGGCCAGCGGCTTCGAGGCGGTCGAGTTGCGTACGGGCCACAAGCATGGCGTGGAGCCTTCCATTGATGCGAAAGCCCGCGCCGATGTCCGCACTAAATTCGAAAAGAGCAAGGTGCGCCTTTTAAGCTTCGGCTCCACCTGCGAGTTTCAATCTCCGGACGAAACCGTTCGTAAGAAGAACGTGGAGGAGGGCAAGCGCTTCGTTGAACTCGCCCACGATACCGGCGCCTGGGCAGTTAAGGTGCGCCCCAATGGTCTGCCCGCCGGCGTGCCTGAAGAAAAAACAATCGCCAATATCGCAGCGGGATTGCGCGAATTGGGCGACTTCGGCACAAGGTATGGCGTTGAAATCTGGATGGAAGTACATGGCCGTGAAACGCAAGTTCCCAAAGTGGCTGAAGCCATCATGCGCGACGCCAAGCACGCCCAGGTAGGCCTGTGCTGGAACTCCAACCCAACCGACGTTGTCAATGGCAGTGTGAAGGAAACCTTCCAACTTCTGAGGCCTTGGATCAAGAATTGCCACATCAGCGAGCTTGTCAGCGGCTACCCTTATCGTGAATTCTTTACGTTATTGCGCCAAGCAAAATATGAGCGCTACACGCTTTGCGAGGCGGGCGAAAGCAAGGAGCCGGAACGGTTCTTAAAATACTACAGCGCCCTTTGGAAGGAACTAAATCGCGCATGAGGCTCGCCGTTGGATTTCTGATTTCCGCACTAGCGGTTGCCCAAGTCCCAACTCCCACCAGCTACTTCGGGCACCCAATGGGCGAGGACAATAAGCTTCTGGATTGGGCCAAAGTCGTCGGCTACTTCCACTCACTTGAAAAACAAAGTGATCGGATTTTGGTCAGCGAATATGGCAAGACAGTGGATGGCAAGCCCATGTTGGCCGCTTTCATATCGTCGGCCTCCACCCTGCGCGAACTCCCCAAGTACTTGGACATCCAGCGAAAATTGGCTGACCCCCGCAAGACCAACGACGTCGAAGCCGAACGGTTGATCGCGCAAGGCAAGGCGGTGGTATTAATTACATGCTCCATTCACGCCACCGAGGTTGCCTCAACTTCCACTGCCGTGGAATTTGCCTACCGCCTGCTGACCGAAACCAAACCCAAATTCCAAGCCATATTAAAAGATACGATTTTTATTCTTGTCCCTTCGCTCAACCCGGACGGCGTGGACATTGTCACCGATTGGTATCGAAAAACGCTTGGTACGCCGTACGAAGGCACTTCGCCGCCAACGCTATATCATCGCTACGTCGGCCATGATAATAACCGGGATTGGTACATTTTCTCGCAACCCGAAACGCGTTCCACCATTGAAAAGCTGCATAACGTCTGGCATCCGCAAATCGTGTACGACGTGCACCAGCAAGGCGCCTACGCATCCAGAATGTTTGTTCCACCGTGGCTTGATCCGATTGACCCCAATATCGACCCAATGATCATCCAGTGGTGCAACATGATGGGCGCGGGTATGGCAGCGGACCTTACCAGCGCCGGCAAGCCCGGCGTAGCCATCAACGCCATGTACGATTATTGGTCTCCCGCCCGTCACTATCAGTCCTATCATGGGGGGCTGCGGCTGCTGAGCGAATCGGCCAGCGCGAAGTTGGCCAGCCCATTGACGGTGAGCCCAGGCGACATCAGCGAAACAGCGTTAGGCTATGAGCCGCAGCGTTCCAGTTGGAACTATCTTGAGCCATGGAAAGGCGGCGTGTGGCGGATGCGCGACATCGTGGATTACCAGTTGATCGCCTTGGAAAGCGTATTATGGCAAGCGGCGGTTAGGCGCGAAGATTTACTTCGCATGTTTTATAACGTGGGGAAGAAAGCGGTGGCCCGCACCACTCCTTCCACGCTGGTGATCTCGCGCAAACAAATGGACCCCGGTTCAGCGAAGAAGATGCTGGAGACCCTGGCCTTCGGGCAAGTGGAAATCGAAACCGCCACGACGGCGTTTGAATCGGGAGGGCAGAAGTTTGAAGAGGGAGACTTCCTAATCCGTCTGCAGCAACCCTATTCTTCGTTTGCCAAGACGCTGCTGGAAAAACAAAATTATCCCGATCTCCGCATGTATCCCGGTGGCCCTCCCAAGCGCCCCTATGACGTTACGGCCCATACCCTGTCCCTGCTGATGGGCGCCCCAGTTACGGTACTCGATGGTCCGGCGCCAGTGGCTTCCATGAAGGCTACGACTTTGCAGTTCCGGCCGGAATCGCAGCGCGAGGGTTGGCTTGTAGCCTCCGATACCGAAAGTTATCGTCAAGTAAACCTTGCTTGGTTGAGCAACCAAGGCGTTTGGCGCGATACGGCTTCCGGCGATTTTTTCATTGGAACAACGGCCCCCAATCAAGCCACGGCGTTGAAGCAACCCCGCCTTGCTCTCTTCAAAAGCCACATTCCGCAAATGGATGAAGGCTGGACACGCTGGATCCTGGAACAGTTCAGCTTCCGCTACCAAAGCCTAAGCGTTACCGGCTTACGGAAGGAAGATCTTCGCAAGAATTACGACGTTATCCTTTTTCCCGATCAATCCGCCAACTCCATCGCCGATGGTTATGGCAAAGGCAGCATGCCCGATGCGTATGTCGGTGGTTTAGGCATGCAAGGGGCGGCCAACCTAAAACGCTTCGCCGAAGAAGGTGGAATTGTAATTTTCATGAACCATTCCGCGGATTACGCCGAGCAACTTGGCGTTGAAGCAAAAAATGTTCTGCGCGGCTTGTCCAATCGAGAGTTCTACAGCCCTGGATCGTTGCTTTACGTCACGCTCGACAAAGCAAGCCCGCTAACCTATGGGCTTCCGCAAACGATTCCAATTTGGGCCGAGGCAAGTCCCGCGTGGAACACGCAAGCAGGCGTGGTGGGCCGCTACCCAACCTCCGGAGTTCTTGCCTCGGGATGGCTGCTTGGAGAAAAGCACGTGGCCGGAAAAGCCGCCCTGCTCGATCTGCAGCTTGGAAAAGGACGCGTCATCTTATTCGGCATGCGTCCCCAATACCGGGCTCAAAGCTACCAAACCATGAAGCTGTTGTTCAATGCAATCCTATACCGCTAGAGTTCCGAATCTCTCGGAACCAACCGCAGCATACTAATCGTCACCGTCAATGGCCGCTGGTCATCCCGCGGCTCCCACACCGGACCGGCCAATATCTTAAGCTTGTACTCATCCGCCGTGGGCAAATCCGCTTCCAGCACAAACAACCCTGTCCGGTCCAGGTCCCACCGCCCAATGCTCGCGCCATTCGCGAACACTTCCACCGAAGGATTCTTCCCGCCCTGGGCAAATAAATTCTCGTGCGCATGCCCGCGTAGCCGCATCCGCTGCGGAACCATGTTCACAGGCTTCAACACCGCTTGGGCCTCCCCGGCTATCCAACGATATTTGTTCCCGTAAACGCCTTCCAAATCGTAGAAGCCCGCGGTCAGCTTCGATTCATGTCCGGGAATGGAGAAATCAATCACGTCCTGGCGGTCACCCGGATAGAGTTCCTTCTTATCCGCCGAAGGCAGCATGTTATAGACGCCACCTTCATTCGGCGCCTCATAGGAACATTTCTCGCAATGGAGCGATTCGTCCACCGCGCGCCGCAACCCCGCATGACAATCGGGGCACCGCATTAAAGTCTGAAAATGATCTTCCTGTTCCAGCCCTTCAGGCCGCACGCCCTCTTTCTTCAGAAAGGCAGCCAATGTCCCGCCTAACAGCCGCGCGGCCCTCCAAGGAGATCGTTGCCGGTCTGCCCAAATGAGAGCCTTCTTCACCGCCCGCTCGCCCCACCCACGCTCCGGCACGAAGATTTCGTATTCATGAACCGCAAAATGTTTCAACGTCAAATCGTGCCAGCGCCGCAATGTCATCTGATGATTCTGACGGATGCCGAAACTCTCTTCTTGGTGAGCGCCAATAACGTCCCGGACAAAATAGCCCAGCAATCCCCACTCGTAAAGCTTCCGCTCCCAAGGCTTCATCGTGTCCCAATAAGGGGCGCGATACAAGCTTAGCGTCAGCTTCCGTTTCAGTGGCTCTTCGGCGAAAATGAAAACGCCCCCAGGCGCCAGCACACGCTTCACTTCTAAAAAGACAGCATCAATATCCATGAACTGGCTTAGCATCTGAAACGCCAGCACACAACCTAACGATCCGTCCTTGAACGGCAGTTGCAACGCATCCCCTGCAAGGCGCACCGGAGCCCTTTCCATACCCCACTCATGCTGTAACGCAATGCCATGACGTAATGAATCGGCGGAAATATCCAGCGCGTAGCCGTCCACTCCAAACTCATTGCAAAGCATGTAGCTGGTATGGCCGGCATTGGCGCCGATTTCCAGAAATGGGCCAAGGCCGCCCGTGAAATGCAGGTGATTCTTAATCAACGCGCCACGGCGATAGTTTTCCTCGGCATAGACTTGCTTCGCCCGCTCGGGCTCGCCCAAGGAAGCGAAATTGTGGAATTCAACTTGAGCGCGTTTAACGGAAAATGATTGCGCTTCCACTACTTCGCCTGCCATTTGCCGGCCACCATGCGCCGTTCAACCTTGAACATGTTTCTCCAGTCATCCAGCGGATTCGCCGAAATCACCGCCAGGTTTGCGTCCGAACCTGCATTCAAGTTGGCGATCCGCAAATAAGCGCGAATCAACTGTTTGGTTTCCATCCCACATTGGGCCAGCAGCGCCAGTTCAGCTTCGGCGTTAAGCCCAGGCGCCACAACCATACCAATCTCCTCACCCATTAGAATCTTCACGTTCTTTTTAGCCGTTTCCAGTTGAGCTCCTGGAGCAAGCTTATAAAGCCGCGGAACAATCTGCGTGCGCTGCGCACGGATCAAAGCAATTATGTGGCGCTCCCATTGCGTTGTATCGAGCGGTACGCCAACAATCAACTGCCGCCGAATGGTAGCCTGCTCCACCATCTTCTCCATGGTGTTGGCGGGCGAATCCAATTCTTTTTCATCCATGGCGGGCGGCAAGGCGATAATGTATTTGCCCTTCATATCCAATTTCTCCGCGGCCGCCGGCAATGGTGTAATGGACCGGTGTCCCGAAGCTTTCACGAAAGTTCCGTTCACCAGAACAATCGAATCATCAACAATCACCATTGTGCTTGAGTCAAGCAAACCACCCGCCACCAGGGCGATGCCATCAGGGCCCGTCATGCAGGAAACCAGGGTGCAAGCCGCCAAACAAGCTACCGCCACCGAAACGCACTGTGCTTTATTCATCATGAAAATAGATCTTCCAACGTCAAATGGCTCAAATCATCCACCAGGAAATCGGGAGAATGCGCCGCCAACTCGTCACGCCCAACCAACCCGGTTGCAACCGCCACGGACCGCACCCCATTGGCTTTCGCCGCATTCACATCGTTCGGATGGTCGCCCACCAGGGCAACTGGAGTGTTGCGGCGCAACCATCCATTGGCCTTCGCATTCTTCAGTGCAACTTTAACCAAAGCGGCCCGATCCTTTCCCTGCCCCGCGAAGGCTCCAAACCGGAAATGATGCCGTAACCCCGCTCTTTCCATTTTCCGCCATCCGATCAAAGGCAGGTTGCCGGTAACCAGCCCCGCGCGTGTTGCCGCGGCATCCAGCTTCGATAAAAATTTACGAACCCCAGGGCAAACTTTTCTTCGCAAATCCGGGCATGCCGATTGATAGTCAACCTCAGCCTCGCGCATAATCGCGGGCATCGCATTCCGTGCCGCTCTGGCGCTTACCCCCGCTTCGCGCATCATCATATTCAGAATGTCGCTATCCAACATGCCTTGCGTCGCAATATGGTCGTTACTTGTTCCAACACCGGTAACGCGCAGCACCGCCGACATTAGAGCCGCACGATGGTGCGGGCCGGCACGCCGCAGCAAAGTGCCGTCTATGTCGAAAAGAATAACCGCCGAAGCTGTCCGTGACTCGCTACCCACCCATCTATTACTATAGCGAGGTGAACCTTCGTCTCCCATATCTACCATTGATTCTTTTTCCATGCTTCGCACAATGGCCGCAGGCCGCCGGACCCAACGGCAACTGGCAAACCACCGGCAAGCCCGCCGTCACCGAATGGAGCGTCGCAAGAAACCAGAATATTTTGTGGAAAACTAATCTTCCCAACGCAGGGCAAAGCGGCATCGCAGTCGGCAAGGACAAACTCTTCCTAACTACATTCACCGAAGGGGAAAAGGGATTCAGCGCCAAAATCTCGGGCCACGCCGTTGACCGCAAAACGGGCGCAATCCTCTGGTCAATAAATCTTGAAGGCGTCACCAAAAGTCCCATGGCCTATAGCTATAGCGATTCCACTTCGCCCTCTCCAATTACCGACGGCAAGTACGTTTGGTTCACGAATTCAAGCGGCGAAATGGGCTGCTGGACCGTCGAGGGCAAGGAAGTGTGGCGCCACAAGTGGACACCCTGGGGCGAACCGTACCCTTTCAACAAACAGCACGAGCCCATCCTTTACGGAAATTGGATTCTGAACGTGGAGCCGCTTGACGGCAACCCCGCTAGCAAGCAAGGCTGGAACTATCTGCGTGCTCTGGACAAGCTAACCGGCAAAACCGTCTGGATCGCCGAAGATGGAACGACGACATACACAACCTCCATGTTCGGTATGACAGCGAACGGCAAGCCCGCCGTGATGACGGGTCGCGGAGGCTGGCACGATGTACCCGAACGCCCCATAGGCCTAAGTTTGATGAGCTTGGCCAAAGAGGATGCGGGCAAGTCCCTATGGCGCTTCGTCGCCGGTGATGGCAACGAATCTGCGCCTACTTGGCAGACGCTCTACATCCTGCACTGGAACCCCAATGAAGCGTACTGGTTCCGCATGAACCCCGAAGAATCCCATTTGGTGATCGATTCAAAAACCGGCAAACTGCTTCGTGAGCAATCGCTGATCCGCAACGTCGATTACCGCCAATGGGACCCCGAGGCCAAGAAGTACGTCACGCACACCAACGTAAATCTGCGCGAGGTGCGCGACCTCTCGCCTCGCAATAAGATGGCAGCTGATGAGGTAATCCGCGTCATGCCCGCCTGGCACGCCAACATTGTTGTGGGCAACTATCACTATTTCATGGCCAGCACCGCGCACCGCCGCAATCGTGTGGGCCCGAAGGGTAAAGCAGGCCCGTCGCACTGCCTGGCCCGCATCAACGTGAAAACCGGCAAGGTTGAGTATCTGGAAGTGCCTGTGACTGTGATCCGCAAGCCCGGCCAGCCGGATGAGAAGGTGTATAGTGTGGCGGTGAAGACGCAGACGATCAACAGTAGGGGAGTGGATGTGGCCACTGAAGAGCGTTCCCGCATGGACGGTTGGGAGACACCGGCATTCTGGGGAACGCCAACAGCTGTCAACGGGAAGATCTTCTTCAACACGCAGCTTGGCATTACGTATGTGGTGGATGCGG
>JAYVXT010000285.1:0-2077 GCA_043785065.1 Bryobacterales bacterium
GCATAAAAGCCTGTGTTCAATGTTCGCAAGCCCTTGCTGCCGCCAAAGGAAAGCCCCATGGTGGACGGCTTTTGGCTGATTAAATCGGCGATGGTGATATAGGTGTAACTTGGTGGCCCGCCTTGATCACGCACACTGCGTACCTGGCGCAACTCAAAGCCTGTTTTCATCGAATGCTTGCCGCGGATAATAGACAAGTTGTTGGCGATGGTGTAAGTGGTTGGCAGAAAGTGAATGTAATTCGATAGCGACGTGCTGATGCCCTGTGCGCTAATCGACGCCGGCACTTGATCGTATCCCCGCGGATTGCGGTAAAGATCCACTCGATTGAATCCCAGCCGCAATTCGTTGAACATGGAACTGCCCAGCGTCCAATTATGTTCAACGGCCGCATTGTTGTAACGCATCGGGAAAATGGTGGGCATGGTGGGCTGTAAGTTGGGCGACATATAATCCTGGTGGTTGTAGCTGGAACGCATGGCCAGACGTTGTTTGCCCAACAGGAAATCACCCTTAGCCAGGAACGTATCATCGCGATTCTCAGAACGATCGTCGCGGATATGGGTGCCAATATAAATATTGGAGCTGGGCGTATAAGTCGTCGGCAGTAGCGCCAGAACGGAACGAATTTCCGGGGCTACCACAGCCAGCAAAGCCGGTGTTGGTACGTTCCCGGTCACTTGCGCTTGCCGCTTAACACGCGCCCCTTCATAGTTGACGAAGAAGAAAATACGATTGCGTCGAATTGGGCAACCCAGATTGCCGCCGTACTGGTTCCATCGCAGGGGTGTTTTCCCCAGGGCATTCTTATTGGAAAAGAAATCGTTGGCGTTCAACTTGTCGTTACGGAAAAATTCAAATAGCGTGCCATGAAATGTGTTGGTGCCAGAACGTGTGGTGACATTCAACACGCCTCCACCGGCTCGCCCGTATTCGGCCGAATAAGCATTGGCCGTGGATTTGAACTGCTCTACGGCCTCTACGCTTACAGTGTTGACCAATGTGCTGGGGCCGCCGGCCGATTGCAAGCCTGCCGTCCCGTTCACTTCGCCGAAGCTCATGTCAACGCCGTCCAGCATCACGTTGGTGCCAAGTGCGGTTGACCCATGGAATGAGATCCCCCCGCGGCCACCTGCGCTGCTTCCCGGCGCATTCACCACGCCTGCCTGCAACTCCACAAGATCCTGAAAGTTGCGTCCGTTCAATGGCAGTTCGTCAATCCGTTGACGGGGCATCACCACTCCCAAATCTGTCGTTGTGGTGTTGATCATCGGCGAGGTTGCCTGCACCTCCACCGATTCGGCCACCGTCCCAATTCTCAGTGAAACGTCGATGCGCGGTCTGGTGCCAGTTGCCAGATCAAAGGCCTGAATCCGCACTCTTTCAAAACCCGCAGCCTCTGCTTCCAAGTTGTAGCGCCCTGCAGGCAAGAGTGGATATTCGTAATAACCTTCATCGTTCGTCACAATGCGATGTTGCTGGTTCGTGTCCAAATTTTGCGCCAAGATCTTCACGCCCGTTACCGGTGCCCCGCTTGGGTCCCGCACCACGCCAACAATCGAGCCACCACCAATTTGGCCATTCAGAAGTGCGAGGCCGCAGAGGCTCATAAGGATAGCGATCCGACTAAAAACCGACATCGTTTCACCTCAAGAAGTAATCGACAATTTGATCGATAGTACTAGCGATAGCGGTCGATGTCAAGCCCCTTATATGCTATTCTTGACTCTGTGGCAGCCCCTTCCGTCTCCATATCTCGCGTTGATACAGTGGAAATGCAGGTGCGACAGAGCATTTTTGAAGGTCAGTATCTGCCTGGATCGCCGTTACGCGAATTGTCTTTGGCTCGGGAGCTTTCGGTATCGCAAGCCACCGTGCGCGAGGCTCTGCAGCGTTTAGAGCACAGCGGCCTTGTCACGCGCAAAGCTAATCTTGGTTCCTCGGTTACCCGGCTTTCGCCCAACGATGTAAAAGAGCGCGTCGAGTTGCGCGCCATGCTGGAAGTGCTTGCCGCCACTGCGGCAGCCAAGCTGATGGGCGAGCCGGAATTTGCCGAGTTGGAGCGGCTACTTCAAGC
>JAYVXT010000286.1:0-2077 GCA_043785065.1 Bryobacterales bacterium
GCAGGCAGCGACTACTCCCCCAGCCACCTACGATGCAATGGTCAAGGGATCAAAACCGGTGCCACAACCTGTTGGGGTTAGCTGAGTGAAAGGGATACCCACTTCACGGCAATCCGCCAACCTCCGCGCAGCCGCCACAAAAAACGGCTACCAAATCGATCTCGGCGGCTCCTCCGTTTACCTAACCGGCAAACAATGGACCATCGAACCAGCCCACTCCGGAGCCTTCCTCCGCCCCATCGCCAACCGCCCACTCCCGCAACCCACCCACTCCGAAAAACCGCTCCCAGAGCACCTTCGAATCGCCTTCGGTCTCAAAGACGCCTCACCCAAGGAGGAAGACCCCGCCAAGGCGCTACCCAATGGCTCGAACCAGCCCTCCGCCCCGGCACGCTTTGCCCCCCGCTCATCCTAACGGGCGAGCACCGCGACGAAGCCGCCGAAGCCATCCGCCAACTCATCGACCCCGCCACTTGCGCCATGCTCCCCTTCCCCGCAAGCCGCAACGAAGCCAGCTGGATGGCCCTCTACAACCGCGTCTTAGCTTTTCAAATATTCGGAAAAATCATCGAATTCAAACAAAACATAATTAGGGAACTATCCCAAAGCCGATTCGAAGCACGGCTCCGCCAAACCGACCATAAAGGCCCCGTAAAATATGAACAGCTGGGCCGGCCCGTCATTATCACCGCCGAAATCGCCCCCGAAATCACCAGCAACCAAATCGTCGTCGAAATCAACAACTGCAACCCGCTCCCCCAGCAGGAAGTGCTGGCCGCACTCTTCACACAAATGGTCCGCAGCCTCCGCGACGAACGCCAAGTCCCCAAACAAATTCCATACCCGGCCCACCCCCAAGCGCCCCAACTCATTTACGCGCCGCAGGCCGATGCCTCGATTCCATAACTCCACCCGGAGCAGAGGGCAACCCGCAGCGGCGATGCACCGGCGCCAAATTGAACAAGCACCCGCCTCGTAGGATCTTTGAAAATTTGAACCCACACGCCCTATGGCAGGAAGGTATAGGTTCGCCTTCGATTCGACCGAAGGCATTTGAATGGCCTCTCTGCTGCATCCTAAGTGGGGCACACGCCGGGCAGACGCCCTCGACATGCAGTTGGCCCGCTGGCCAGCCTGCTCAAGCGGAGAATCATTCGCAATTGGGTAATCTACCGATCCGAAGTTTATTTAATTGACAAGTATTGCGCCAAGACGGCGTTTCGATAGACCCAGGGGGGCTTCGGTTTGACGGTAGTGGAAACCGCTGCTTTCCGAATTCGACCGCGCGAAGCGAGTTGAATCGAAGATCCGTCGGGGCTTGCCGAACGCTATGGCGGGTAGCACACACCCCTCTTTTAGTTGCCTCACACCCGCAAACTTTCAGTCGCTCTCCAAACGGATGTACTGCACACTGCTAGGTGTTGGTAATGATTCAATTTTGCCCGGTCCAACACTTGACGAAGCGATGCTCCGGGCCTGAGCTTTTACTTGGAGAGCGGAGCTAGCTCCACTTTCATTCTCATGAAACCTAGGACGGTTTTTGTGGAGCACAGCCTTCCAATTCCGCCCCCACCTGAGTTTTGGCCGGCTTCTTTTGTCCGGCCAGAGTCTTGACAAGTTAAGGAGAAATCTCGAATGACCACCACAATTAACGAAACGACAACCGAGCAGTCAACCCAATCAACGCAGTCTTCGCAGGCAAGCCAGTTCTACGAAACGCTTTCGTTGTTATCCCGCCGTTCCTCAACCGGCGCTTCCCCCATACCATCCCCAATCCCGATCCCGATTCCGATTCCACTGGTTTTTGGGTCCCGTTTCATGATTTGGAAGCAGGATCCATCCGTCACCGACCCTGGCGTTCGCCTTACGTTCGTTCCGTCACTTGTCTTAGACGGACCTAAGGACAGCCGCATCACAACCGATTTGGCGGGAATCACGCCGGTCAACGCCAATACGAACCGCGATTTCATTTTTGTTCCAACAACCGCGGAATTCGATTGCGCCCATAGTTTCGCGGTTGTGCGCGAAACGCTCACGATGTACCAACGAATCCGCAGTGGAGCTCCATTGCCTTGGG
>JAYVXT010000287.1:0-6981 GCA_043785065.1 Bryobacterales bacterium
GGAATCCCGGAAAGAATGCCCGTGGAATCGACACTGAGGCCTGCGGGAAGAGATCCGCTTGCGGACCAATAATAAGGCCCATTTCCTCCGCCGGCTTGCAACGCTTCATTGACTGGGACGCCGAGGGTGATAGATCCAGCCGGGCATGCGGTAATTACCGGGTCTGGCAGGGACGGTTGCACGGTTAAGGCGCATTGACGATTTCCAGGATCGGCTGCGCCTGCCTTGGCGGAGGCGACACGAACGCTGAAGATATAATTGCCCGGGCGAGTAGGGGTACCGGTAACGTTTCCGGTATCGGAAAGCGTTAGCCCGGGAACGGGAGAAGAGTCACCCCAATTCCATACAAACGGGCCAGGGCCCCCGGTAGCGGCGAGAGCGGCTCGATAAGGCGCGCCGCCAGTGGCAGTTGGAAGCGGGCAACTCCTTTCGGAGATGAGAAGAGAAGGGGGAGCGACCGTAAGGGAAGCTCGTTGAACGTCGGTGTATTCGACGTCTTCCACTTTGCTGACTACGGTGACGGTGAACTCATAAATCCCCGCGGCAGGGGGCGTTCCGGCAAGTATTCCTCCCCCTGTTAAGGTTAACCAGGGAGTGCTTTGGCCCGGATCGTTCAGCATGTTCCAGCGGTAGGTGGTTCCACCGGTGGCGATCAAAGGAATGGAGAAGGGATCCCCAACCGTTACGGGACCTAGCGGACCGGCTGAGACAATGGACATTCCTTGCAACAAAATTCCATTTCTGGCGCGGAAGCCAAACCTGCCGGCAGGGACGCCTACAGCGGATCTATATTGCCTGCGGTTAACAAGCGATTGAGGGCCGTTGTCGAGGAAGGAGCCAGGCACCAATGAGCCTGGTATTTCAAAAGAAGTACCGGGCAGGCCAGTCCCATTAGACCAGCCAACCGCGGCGGAAACTCCGCCAAGCCCGCCAACCCCACCGCTGGCAGCGCCGGTTTCCCAGCGAATAGCCGCATAGTTGAATTCAAGATCGAAGTTACCCGGACCTAAGTCGGAACGGTCGACCAAGATTAGCTGGAATGAGTTCAACTTGTCGTCCTTCGAATCAAAGTAGCCAACGTGAATGTAATTTACGCCGAATGCATTGTGGCCGTTGATAGTGTCGTTGCCATATCTGACGAGGCTGGAGCCATGAGCCCTGGTGTCGACGTCGGCAAAAAATGCCGCGATGATTTCGCGATGTACCGATTCCAAGCCGAAAGGAGTGAACGATGGCAGTGCGCTATCGAACGTGATGTTGCCGTTATTGTTGACAAAGCAGGAATTGCGCGACTGGCCGAAGAAATTGATGTTGAATCCAAGTGGCACCAACGGGCTGGATCCATCGTCATTAGCGGGGATGTAGCTGCGATTGAATCCGGGGTTGGTTCGGATAGATTGCGCAGGCGACAAGGCGGCAAGGAGTAAGGCGAGAGCGGAGACCGCAAAGGTTTTATTGAAGAGGCTAATCATTGGAAATCTCCGGACCCGCGACCGTGACAAGCCGGGGCTCATCAGCATCGCCGTCGAGGATCGTGTTGACTGGTTTCGCCGAAGTGGTCAGTTGAAAAACGGCGTTGCCAGTGGCTCTAAATATGCCGTTCGGTGTAGTCCGGGTTACCAGCAGGGTTTTTACCTGCCCATCGGACGTGGTGAATAGACGCACCTGGCCTCCCGTATCGGTTTCCGATGCTATTGCGATCAATGCATTGTCGCCACTGAAGCCCAGACCGGCCACTTTTTCCGTCTCCGTGGATTCCCATTTGATTTCGACATTTGATTGAGCCGGCAGCGCATCGAACAAAAGAGCGGAATTGCTATCTTCGCGCGCCAGGGCGAACGCGTGGGAGTTATGGGCGAAGCTCATGGCTCCGAGGACATCCATTTCAGCGAGCGTGTTTTGATAGCCGGACTGTGCAATGACGGTGACGCGGCCCGAGAGCATGGCGGCGACCAAATCTCCGTCGTCGGAAATAGCAAGGGAAGCCGGCATGCCTTGATCGGCGTGGAGATCAGATCTCCAAAGCCGGCTGAGGCCAGTTGCAGTGATCGCCCAGGATTCAACTCCACCATCGGCCAAAACCACGAACGCTTTGCCGGACGGAGAAATCGCAGCTAGGGTAACGCTGGCCGATTTAAGATCATCGGACTGGAAGATTTGGACGGATTCGCCCCAATCGACAACTGCCAGCCCAGTCCCACCGGAGAAACGGACAAGGGCGCGTTTGGCCTGCGGAACGATCCATGCTTGATCAACGGAGTTTCCCGCGTCAATAACACCGCCCAGAGTTGCCGAGCCCGGAACTCCCTCTACAACACGCAATTGCTTCGCTTGTTCGTCAAAGACCCCGCCCAAGCGCGGGTTTGCAATGGACAGGCCGTTATCAGCCGCGGAGGCTAAGGCTAAGACGGAAAAAATAATGGACAGGCGCCCTATTTGGCGGAAAGCTGGCTGCTGAAGGCGTAGAATTCCCATGCCTGGCAATCGGAGGTTTTTCATTAAAACTTTACCTTTTAACTTCGAAGCAGGTTGCGTATAATATGTCAGTAACCTGACGGGTGTCTTTTTCGCCCTTCAAATCAGCGACTTTGAGAAAAGCGAGCGGTCATGCCGGCAATCACTAATCCAATACCTCCACCGTCACCCACTCCAGCGCCATCGCATGGATCCCCTAAACTTGTTCCGTCCCCCACTCCACCGGAACGGGGAAGATTCTACAAACTTTGGGGTGCATTGGCGGTGATTGTGATTGCCTTGGGGGGGGGGTACGCCTCAAAAAGACAGGCGCAGCCCAACCCGGAAACAGTGGTTGTGATTCCGACTGTGAAGGCGCAAAAGGGGGCGATTACCCAAGTGGTTCGCGTTGCCGGCCAGACAGCGGCCAGACTATATGCCAACATTGCAGCGCCGAGGATCATGGGTCCGGAAGGCAATCGTCCGATGGTGTTGTTAAAACTGGCTCCTTCTGGTGTTCACACCAAGAAGGGAACGTTGATTGCGTCGATAGACGGTCAGGGCTTGCAAGATCATATCGACGATTTGACGGATACTGTAGAGGCGGCCGAGGCCGATGTCCGAAAACGGGAAGCTGAGTTGCTGTTGGACATGGAGACGCTTCGCCAAAACGTACTTTCGGCGAAGGCGGAAATGGAAAAAGCCAAGATAGAAGCTTCCGCATCCGAGGTCCGCACCGAAGTGGAGCAGCAACTGCTGAAATTGTCGTCCGACGAAACCGCGGCAAGGTATAAACAATTGCTCTCCGATATTGACAACAAGAAGAAATCAGATTCGGCCAATCTCGCTATTCTGAAGTACACCCTGGAGAGGCATAAGAGGCACATAGGACGCCACAAGGTGGATTTGGAGAAATTTTCGATTACCGCTCAAATAGATGGGTTGCTAGTGTACAGTTCTGTTTGGGGCGGAAGCAGCATGCGGCAGATTGAGGTTGGCGACCAGGTTTCGCCTGGGCAGCCATTCATGAAAATCGTGAATACCGATACCATGATGGTTGAGGCGAAGATCAATCAAGCGGAATCGGAACAGTTCCGCATTGGCCAACAAGCAAACGTCACATTGGATGCTTTTAACGGCAAAAGCTTTCAGGCCAAGGTGTACTCTATCACGCCAATGGCTGTGGGTTCCTACAGGACCAACTATTTCATTCGCAACATTCCTCTAAGAATTCAGATCAACGGTTCTGATTCGCAATTGATTCCAGATCTATCGGCTTCGGCGGACATTGTGCTTGGCAAGCAGGCCGATAAGGTTGTTGTTCCTTTATCCGCGGTGAAGTCGGAAAATGGCAAGGCATTGGTGGCCGTGAAGACGGCAACCGGATTTGAGAACAGGCCGGTGGAACTGGGGTTGCGCAACAACACGCACGTCGCGGTTTTATCGGGCATTGAAGACGGCCAAGAAATTCGGGCTAGCTTCTAATTCATAGAGCAACGCGCAGCGCGGTTCGTTGTAATTCTTCCTCTACGTGTTTGGAACAGAAGGGCGGGTCCGTCCCAGGGCTATTTTATTTGCTTGGATCGTTGAGGCGCTGCCAGTATTGAGAAAGCCGGTGGCGCTGTCTTATTCATTGACGCCTCGAACGCTCTGCCTTTACGGGTGATCTCTAACTTTTTGATAGGCGGAAAATTGCCCGTCAATTTCTTTATATAACGCCGCGCCGAACAATTTGTAGCCTTGCGAGGTGAGGTGGACATAGTCATATTGCCCCAGCCCGGCTTGGACCCACGAGCGAATGGATCCCTTGCCTCCCATACGCGCGCGCATATCGAAAAACGCGGCCCCCCCGCTTTTTGACGCTTGACGTTGGGCCTCGGTGACGATGTCGATGTTGTTCATCGGCGCCCAACCGGCGCGAGTGCGGACCAAACGGTCAGGCGGGCTTATCACCAATAGCGAAGCCGTGGGCGAGGCTTGGCGCATTTGCATCAATACCTTCGTGAAGGTGGCGCGGTAGTCTTCCAGAGTCAGGTCGGTATTGCCCGCCTCATTGGTTCCGTAGGCCAGAACGATCAGTGCCGGATTGCGCCGGGCGATGTGGGCTCGCAGCAAGTCAGCATCCCAGGCGAGTTGCATGCCTGCTTGTGCTCCATTAATTCCAAGCGTTTCCCATGTGATGCCGTGGTCGTTGTCGGAAGTCCAGCCGAAGAGGCGCACCGGTTTGGATTCGAGAGTGCGCACTTCAAAGTGATGTTCGCCAGGACCGGCGGGGATTTTTATATAGCCGGGGATGGGCGGGCCATCAGTTTCGATGCGTTGTGATTCGCTGTTGTCCACTGTTAGCTCGAAAGGGCCACCGCCGGGTTGTTGTAAGTAGAGAAGCTCCGCGGATTGGCACTGCGCATACAACTGGACGAATTGATTGGGGCGCGACGCGGTCATGGCAATGCCCGCCAGTCCGTACATTCCATCGCCATCGCGGCCAACCAGTCCGTGGGTGTACCAGTTGAGGGAGCTGAAACTTTTTACGTCATAGCGGCGGTATCCATTATAGGGACGGCCAGCGTGAGAGAACCCTGGTCCGCCATTGCCGAAGCGGGCTTGAAATAGATTGCGTAGTTCGGCGGCCCAATCGTCGGAGGCGGTGTGGGAGTCGCCGTAGTGGAGGACGTGGATGGGGGCGGCGGTGGCCGGGTCCTTGGCGGCTCGGTAGAGTTGTTCGAGGAACGGGACCAGGGCGGCTGAGTTTTCAAGGAGGAACGGGGCGTCCAACCAGTTGGTTACGGCTTCGTTTGCGGTGGAGCGGGTGGCTTGTGTTTGGGTGGCGCTGGGAGTGGCCTTTTTCTTGGCGGTTTTCTTTTTGGCGGGTGCGGGCGTGGGGGATGCTAGGGTGGCGGCTAGGGCTAGACTTAGGGTTAGAGCTAGGGCTAGGATCGGTTTCAATGCGGGGGGGCTGGAGGATGTTGTCAGAGCTTCGGCAGTCGGACCAGGGGGTCTTCCGCGGGCCAGGGGGTCCGCCCTACCTAACACTCCGCGGTTGCTAGCTGTTGTCAGCATGCCCGGTGGCGGGCTATTTCTTTTTTTCACGGGCGCCCACTTTTGAGTATTTTTCGCGGACCAGTTCCACCTTGTATCGAGTGTAGCCATCGAGCAGGGCTTTGTACAAAAGGTTGCCAACTAGCTTTGCTCCCGCCGGCTTGGGATGAATCAAGTCGGCGCCGACCAGGCGGGGCTCGGATTGATACCAGCGGCCCATTGTGCCAGGTCCTCCCATCGCCTCGAAGGTGTTGAAGAAAGCACAGTTGGTTTCCATTGCCACGGTTTGTTCCATGGTGACTAATTTTGTTAGTGCGGGAACGCTTCCAATCTCGCCGCTGGACATGTGTTGGCCGCGGTCCATGGGGCTCATTACCAGGATCGAGCTTTCGGGGACCGCCTTGCGGATTCGTTCGATCACTACCTTCAATTCCCGTTCAAAGGTTTTATTGACAAACGATGGATAGACGCTTTCGTTCGTCCCATAATTGATTACCACAAGATGCGGCGACGCCTGGCGCAGTTGAGCGGCCCAATGTTCTTCGCCGAACATTTTGGCGAGCAAGGAAATGTAGGCGCCGTTGACACCCAGGCTGCTGTAAACCACACCGGGATTGCTGCGGCCAAGCCTGACACCATAAAGACGAACGCGCCCTTCCACTTGGCCGATGGAATATTCGGAAATTCCGGGGTGGACCCCATATGTGGAGAACCCGGGCTTGGTTGCCACGTTATTGGTTGAGATTCTGGCGATGGGAGATTTGTCGCCATACAAGACGAACGAACCGCCTCCGGGTTGATCCAGATAAGATACTTCGATCCAACTGTGGGTTTTATCCTTAACGCGAATACTGGCGGCCGATCCGCGCTGCCCGAAGAAGCTAACTCCGCCCAAGCCGAATTGTCCGTCTTTGATGTTTGATTTGCTTGCGGGTTCGATTTCCCAGCCCGAATCTTCCAGTTCGATGCCCTTATGGTTGTACCATTCCCAGGGCTTGCCGATGAGCACGAAGCCGTGACCGGCGTCGCCGAACTGCTTTTGCAGCAAGGCTCTAGTATCGGAAGTTATCAGGTCGGCGGTAGTGGGGGAATCGCCGTAGTGAAGGATGCGGGTGATCCCTTCCCCTTGCTTTGTTTCCGAGTCAAATAGCGCCTTATAGAACGCCTTCATGTTATTGGACGGGTCCTGCAGTTTGAACAACTGCGTGGCGTTGACGTCGGTGTTGGGGTGCAAGCGCAACTGCTCGGCTTCGACGGGAGAGCCATCGCGGTCTCTTGGTGAGAAATCGAGCACCTTGGGAACGAAGGTCCAATCGAGGACTTTATAATCCTTGAAATACGAGATGTAGTCGGGAGCGGTCATGAGCACCGCCAAGGTGGCTATGGTGAGGACAACTTTGGTGGGATAGATGCTCATTTAAAACTTCGTGTAGATGAATGGCGCGGCGCCGGTGGCGGCCACATATTGGATAGCAATGGCCAGTAGCA
>JAYVXT010000288.1:0-2071 GCA_043785065.1 Bryobacterales bacterium
CATCTGGGTGGCCAGACTGTGACGAAACACATGGGAGCCGCGATATTCCGACTCCACACCTGCTCTTTCCAAAGCCCTATCCACCAACGAGCAGATCGCAAACACGCCGCCAACGGCGTTCTCTGTTAACGGCACACTATGCCAGTAACCTTACTTCGATGATTCAGCGGCTTGCTTGGGTTTGTTTATGAGCACGAAAATGCCGAGCCCAAGCAACGCCACCGAAATCCATTGCGTCAAAGAGAAAGGCAGGCCGAACGGCAGGGCCTGTTCATGATGGCGGAAGAATTCGACACCGAAGCGGAGGACCGAGTAGAGAATCAGGTAGTATCCAAGCAGTTCGCCCGGACGGTAGCCGCTGCGGTATTTCCTCCAAAGGATGGCGAAAATAACCAGATTGCCCATCGCCTCATACAGCTGAGTGGGGTGCAAGGGAAGACCCAGAGGCACACCAACGCGGCGGGCGGCATCGGGGTCGGTGAAAGTTACGGCCCAGGGCAGATCGCACCGTTCGCCATAACAGCAACCGGCGGCAAAGCAGCCGATGCGGCCAATGGCATGCGCGATAGCCAAGCCCGGGGTGAACAGGTCGGCCGTCGCCAGAAACGGCAACTGGTGCTTCTTCATATACCAGTAGGCAACAATAATCGCCAGGATTAACCCACCTTGATACACACCCGCCGCCTGCAGCGTACTGAAGGCGAGAATCTCATCAAGATGCGTTGCGTAATAGCGCCAATCGAACATATACATGGCAAGCTTTGCGCCAATGATGCCGGCGAAAGCGCAGTAAACAGCCAAGTTGGTTACCACATCGGGATTAAGACCTTTTTCCTTGGCTATCCTCGTGGTTATCCAGAGCGCTACTAAGAAGGCCAAGGCCACCAGAGCCCCATAAGTTGGCAAAAAGAAATCGCCGATGGAAAATATTTTAGGGAACATGTTTTAGTTAGCGGGCAGAGCCGGTTCGGAAGTATTCCGGCCTGGCTTGTTGGAGCTTCGGTTCATATCAGCCAGCAGCAGGCAGGCCCCGATGAAGATGGAACTATCGGCCACGTTGAAGGACGGGAATTGATAGTCCCGCCAGTAAAACATCAGAAAATCGGTGACGGCTCCGTGAAAGATGCGGTCGTAAAGGTTACCGCACGCCCCCCCAAGAACAAGCGCCAAAGCAACACGCACGAAATTACTTTGCGTATCACTTGGCTTGAGCGCGCGAACCAACATAAAGGCCACTACTATCGCCACCAGTGAAGAGATTCCGATCAGCACGAAGGTTCTTACCCAATCGGGCGCGTCCTGAAGCATGCTGAAAGCGGCGCCTTTGTTCTGCGTATGAATGATGCTGAAAAAACCTGCAATAACCGAGAGGTTGTCCCACAGGCTGACACGCGTTTCAATAAGATGCTTTGTCGCCCGGTCGAGCAGGAAGATCAATGGGCTAATCAAGACGATGGCGGAGCGCGGCCTCATGCTTCTCCGTTGTTTCGCCAAGGATGCACGGCATCAGCGCAAGGGAGGCAGCAGGTTGGAAACTCTTTATCGGAGCCAACGTCCAGAGTGTACTTCCAGCAGCGTTCGCATTTCACCCCTTCGGCGCGATCCACCCGGATTTCAAGCTCCCCGGATCCGGCTTCAACCGCGACTTGAGACACGATGAACAGGCCCGGCAATTCCGCTTGGCGAGCATTAAGCAAAGCAAGTAGTTCGCCACTGGCCTTAAGCGTCACCTTGGCTTCGAGCGGCGCGCCGATGAGCTTTGCTTGACGCGCGGTTTCAAGCGATTTAAGGACGGGCTCGCGCAGGTCGATCAGCTTCGACAAATCGTCGAAGCGCTGCTTTTGTCCGGCAGTAAGTTTGGAGGAGAGTTGGCCGGCTCTGGGGAACAATGCGATGTGGACGCTTGCTTGCGCAGCTTGCCCTTTGTTCAGATTTTTCCACACTTCCTCGGCTGTGTAGCTTAAGAAAGGGGCGATCATGCGCACAAACTGATCCGTGATTTGGTAGAGCGCCGATTGCGCGCTGCGGCGGATTTTCGAGCCCGTGGCGGCTGTGTAAAGCTTGTCCTTCG
>JAYVXT010000289.1:0-2070 GCA_043785065.1 Bryobacterales bacterium
AAGGCCAACCTGAGATAAGGGTAAGGGGGCATGTGCAAATCGGCCATTATAGGACATTTCTACTTTGCTGGATTAGGACATTTCTACTTTGCCTTGACAGTTTGTTGTTTCACCAAGGCTAGTGGCAGTCCCCCGATTATCATTGGGGGCTGGCAGGATGCTTGAACAAATTCTAGAGCAGCATCCAACTGCCGTTTACAGGTTAAATTACGAACTTGGGTTGGGCTGGACGCAAGAGATCGCAGCGGCGGCCAAGGCCTGGGGCCAGAACGACGACATCACGGTGGTTACGGTACGGAGGACGGCATGAAGGGGATCGTATTCCTGTTCGCGGTAAGCACCTTGGCGGCGCAGACGATCGAGATCCAGAGCCTCTACGGGGCTGCCGCACTCGATGGCGTCCGGAAGCAGAAGACCGGGGACGACGCGCGCTGGGCCGACCGGCTACTGGACGATTCGCGATGGCCAGTGTCGAAATGCCGCAGCCCGCCGCGCCCGGGGCTCGCGGCTACACCTGGCATCGGATTCATCTCCGGATGCTGGAGCCGCTGCCGGCGGAACCGCTGTTTGTACTTGTCGAACCGCTGTTTCCGGCTTATGAAATCTATATCAACGGTGAACGCGCCGGCGCTTTCGGTGGTCCGTTGGGCGGACTCAGTGGTCAAGTGTATGCCCGTCCCACTATCTTCGAAGTACCGGAAAAAGCAAGGGAATTGGTGATAGCGATCCGCAGCTGGGACCGGATCATTCCGATTGGCATCCAGTTCGCCAACCCGGCCGACGCGCTATGAAGCGTTGATTGGCCAGGCGGGTGGCGGGTTTGTGACCTGCTGCTGTGTGCGCTATGCGGCGGGTGGCCAGATAACGATAGCGAGTGCGGGCCATCCCGCGCCGTATTGCGGTGGACGTGAGGGGCTATGCGTTTGTTCCTGCCGCTGGTCATACGCGCGGCAAAGAGCAAAAGAGGTTGGGATCTTGTCAACTTGGTAAGGTTGATGAAGGCGGAAAAGTAGCTGCCTTACTGCGGCAGTCAGGTCGTCAAGGAGAGGATGAACTTTTCCATGACTGTGCGGTCATCGGGGCGGATGTCGCGCATGCCGCGGTCGGCCTCGAAGATTTCGGCCATCGCTTTGCGGATTTTTCCTTCGCTGAACGTCGCGGCGGTTTGGGCTACTTGCTCGGCACGGGAACGCCACATGGCGACTCCTTTCCCGGAGAAATGATTTTGAATGGAGGAGGCTCCTTTTAGGTTGGCTTCACGGGCTACTAAGGCCAAGCGGAATTGCGTTGCGAGAAAGGCCAGGGCCAGGGGCAGATATTCGCCTTCGCGCACCAACGTGTCAAGAATCGCGAGAGACTGATTGCGATCTTTGCGGCCCATGGCGGCAACCAACGCGAATATCGTAGTTTCGCGAGCGTCGGGCACCATATTGGCGATCATCTCTTCCGTAACTGTTCCGCCTTTGCCCGCCAGCAGGCTTAGCTTTTCCAATTCGTTGGCAATGCGGCTGGCGTTGCTTCCGGTGGTTTCCACCAAATAATCGGCAGCGCCGGGGCCGAGTTTGATTGCTTGAGTTCTTGCGATTTCGTCCATCAGCGTGCGGGCTTCGGCGGGGGTGAATGGCGGGAATTCCACTACGCTCGTCACCGCGCCGTAGAACTTGCGCGCGCGTTCCACTTTGGTTTTGTCATCGCCATCCAACTCGAATCGAGTGATGTCGAAAACGACGCAGACATCGGGGATGGGGTTTTTCAGAAACTGGGCGATGCGGCCGGCTGCGGCCGGCGTTGCCGACGGCCCTTCGTCATCACTGGCTGATGCGGCGGCGGCGCGAGAAGTTCGAGGCATTGCTCCTTCCGCCGCGCCAACCCAAATAAGACGGCGGGAGGCGAACAGCGAATAGGAGCAAGCATCATCCATCACATCGGCTAAGCTCACTTCGTCGAGGTCATGACGGGTGAAACCGTTTTCGTCGCCATCATCGCCCAATACAGCTTTGCGTAAAGCCTGGCGGGCTTTGGTGCGGCGATAGACATCGGGGCCGATGAACAAGTACGACGGCGCGGGGG
>JAYVXT010000290.1:0-2070 GCA_043785065.1 Bryobacterales bacterium
ATGTTCCACCGCTCTCTAGCAGCCATACTGCGTTTCTCCTAATGGCCGTTGAAACCGACGGCTGCCCAGGTAGGCCCGACGCCATCCCAGTTACCTAAAAAGTCGTAGCCCCCAGTCGCTGTTTTAAAGCGCCCGCCGCTGACCGAGGAGCTGCTGCCGCTGGCCGTGTTGAATTCTCCGCCGCTGACCGAGGAGCTGATGCCGCTGGCCGTGTTGAATTGTCCGCCGCTGACCGAGGAGACGAGGACGCTGGCCGAGTTGCTGAACCCGCCGCTGACCGAGGAGATTAAGCCGATGGCCCTGTTGGATTGTCCGCCGCTGACCGAAGCGAAGCTTCCACTCGCCGTATTGCTAACCCCGCCACTTATCGAGGCAAACTGACCCGAGATGGAGTTAAACCGCCCGGCCACCAACCCCCCGAACGAGGAGTAGTTGTTCTGCGCGCCGATGATCAAGTTGTGCGAGCCGGTGCGAATGTCCGGACTGAAAACCCGGGACTCGTTGAACCCGATGATGAGGTTGCCCTCGCCGTTGAGCGTTGGAGGAATCGGGGCGCCGTTCACATCCGTACCGGGGTCGGGTAGGCCGTTATCGATATGCAGATTGGTTCCCTTTACATACATCTCCCCGCCGGAAACAGCGACGAACTGCGTCTTGTTCTCAAGAGCTTGCGTACGGACTAATAGCAGCTGCAGGGTTGTCCCGTATCCCTGAGCGATGGCGCCTCGGTTGGCAGGGGAGATCAGGATCGCCCCGATGACGACCAGGAATGCCAGTCCCGCCTGCGTCTTAAGCCGCCGCTCCGCCTTAAGATACCGATGCTCCGACTGTTCGCCGCGCTGCTCCAGTTGCTCACCACGCCGCTCTGACTGCTCACAGCGCGTCTCTAAATGCTCAATTCTTTCCTGCAATGCTTGAATTTCTATGTTCATTGAAAATGCTCCTTTTGTGAATTGAAGTTACTATTTACGCCGCCGACCACGCCGCCATATCAATAAGCCTGATATTATGCTGCCGACAAGCAACGCCGTTACGCCCGGCTCCGGCACAGACGCAAAGACGCTGACATTATCGACGCCGACATTGATGGCCGAAAGATTGTCCACCTCCGCAAAACGAAGCCGAAACGTCCCTCCTCCGCCAAGCAGAGAAGTGAGGTCGAAAGCGTAGTTTTTGTAGGGGTTGGGAACCCCGCCTCCCGGATTATCCACGCCAAGATAGAAGTTGCCGAGAACGTCAGCGGGCGCGGTGGAGAGATCGGACGCTCCCGCTCGCAGGATGTCCACCCGCGCGTGCTGATTGTCGTTGAAGGTTCCTCCGGTGGTGTAATCAAGCCCGGACGGATCAACAACAGGGCCGAGCTGAGACTGGTCGTTGACGAACATCTGGAAGGAGAAGGTGACATGGGAGAGCCCAGGAACCGTAAAGTTCTGTATTAGAGCATGCGCTCCCGGATTGTCGCCTGTGCTGACAGCATAGAAATTGCCGCCTGCCGGATTGGGGACGGTGACAAAGGTTGTCATCAGCGGGCCGACGGGCGGAGTGTTCGCGCCCGGCATGCTGATATAGAAGTGATCCTGGTTCATGGTGTCTGATGGGTTGTGTTGGTTGGCAAGAGTCCAGCCGGTGAAGCTTCCGGTCTCGAAATTGCCGTTGGCAAGAAGCTGCTGAGCTTGTGCCGGTCGAGAGGACACGGCCATGGCTAGAAGTCCGAGCAGAGACAAGGCAAGAGGAATGTTACGACTGTTGTGTTTGATGATAGTTCTCCTTTTCGTTCGCCTACTTCTCGTGTTCATAAATTGTAAAAAGAGAATGACGCTAAACCATTTATATTATTTGTGGTCAAGAATGGATATGTTGGCGTATTGTGTTGCGTATTCGAGCTATTGACAATAACTATTTCGATAGGAAACCGTTAATTCCTCCACGAAAAGCAGATCACCTGCATTTTTATTATTTCGAATTCCTTCTTGATGCGGGCGTTTTTAGGTTTCATGGTACAATAAACTTGCCGATTAGTCGCTATTCTAAACTTCAGGATTTTTCACTCAATTACCATGGAACCTCCCC
>JAYVXT010000291.1:0-6960 GCA_043785065.1 Bryobacterales bacterium
CAAATGGTATCGTACCGGTGACCGAAATCAACGCCAAACTGGGATCCACCATTCCTAACGACTTATTGGCGATTATCGAGTCCGGCGATCTTACGGCCCTGCGTGACGCGGGCCAAGCCGCGGCGCTGCCTCCCAGTGAAGTGAAGCCGCTCCTTCCCTACCCCGTACCTCCTAAGATTTGGTGCATTGGCTTAAACTACAAATCGCACGCGGAGGACATCAATGCAGTCCAGCCGGAAGAGCCCGGCAGCTTTATGAAGCCCGCTTCTTGCATGTTTGACCCAGCGGGTAACATTGTGCTGCCTCCGGCTCACGTCTCGAATGATGTGGATGCGGAAGGCGAATTGGGAGTGATACTAGGGAAGAAATGCCGTTTCGTGCCGATCGAAGATGTCCCCAGCGTGATTTTCGGCTACACAACAACTCTGGATCTGACGGCTTTGGATGTGTTGTCGAAAAACCCCAGGTACCTGACGCGCGCAAAGAGCATTGACACTTTCTTCAGTTTCGGGCCGGTTATTGTGACCGCCGATGAAATCTCAGACGTCAATAATCTGGAAGTAATTACCGAGCACAACGGCGGAGTTTGTTCGCGGGATTTTGTCCATAATATGCGTCACTTACCTTATAAGCTGGTGAGCTTTCACAGCGATTTCTTCACTTGGAATCCGGGCGATGTGCTCTCGACGGGTTGCCCGAAGGGTGCTCGAATCAAGGCCGGCGACAAGGTTCGGGCCAGAATTGAAGGTGTAGGCTCCACCGAGGCCAACGTCACATAGGCAAAGACAGCGGAATTAGCCGTGGGCGGCCATTCCGCTTGATACACTGGAGGACAGAAAAGCCAATGCTGAAGACAATCAAGCGTTTCATTCTTTGGGACTACCCTCGCGGTGGCTGGCAGTACGACCTGATGGTGGTGAGTATTTTAGCGTTTATATTCATAACGCCCAAGGATAAGTTCAGCGATCAGCCCAATGCTTCGAGCATCGTCATGCTGCCTACCGACGGCCAGGATCATCGCTTCTGGATCGGTCGTTCTCTGCTTGAATCGATTCCTGAGAATGAACAAATGCAGAAGGCTAGCGAAATGCTTCATAAAAAAATGGAAAAGAGGCAAACTCTGTTTGAACTTACACCGATCATTGAAGACAACTCCATTCGCGGTTACATTGCCCACACCCGTTCGGAAAAGTAACTGGTCCTGATTATGAACACGCGCAAAACGGAGTTCCGGCGGCGAGCAAGTTTCGTGTTTATGGAATATTGGGGGTCCGCCGCCGGGCCCTTTGCGCTCTTGAGAGAAACCCATTGCACCTGGTTTGCATCCGATACGCAGGGGTTCAAGTACAGATGACTAAGAACAATAGGACCAAAGCTCTAACTTCGGAATTATTAAACTCGTTCTTATTCGCACTATTAGTGGTGGCGCCGGCGTACGCGGTTGAACCCCTAAGCGCAGTGGAGTTCCGAATGAATCAGGCTGCCGCGCAATTCAGGGCTCTTGAATCCAAGATTCAACGCGTCAGCTACACGGCTGTGATCAAGGACAAGACTGAAGAGTCGGGCAAAATATACATCAAGAAAGTAAAGCAAGGTGACACGCGGATCAAAATCGACGTGATGGAACCTGCACCGCGTTCCACCGTAATCGGCAAAAAGAAGTACGAGAATTTTCTTCCCAAGATTGCCACGGTGCAAGAAGTGGATCTAGGGAAATACGCCAAACTGGTTGATCAATTCATGCTTCTGGGGTTCGGCAGTACATCGAAGGAGTTGCAGGCCGAATATGCGCTGAAAGTTACCGGCGAGGAGCCTATTGGTGGCGTCCTCACGACTCGCGTGGAATTAACTCCTAAATCCCCTGCCGTGCAGGAGTATTTGAAACGCGTGGAAATGTGGTTTCCCTTAAAGGAAGGCTACCCGATTCAGCAGAAATTTCACAAGCCCAGCGGCGACTATGAAATGTCCACGTATTCCGCCGTCCAGCTAAATCCTAATTTGACGGAAGCGGATGTAGCCTTGAAGCTACCGAAGAACGTCAAGCGCGAATATCCTCTGAAAGATTAAAATCCTTACTGATGCATCTCGGGACGAAGAAAAAGATCGCACGTCTGGAGTTTCTCGATTGGGCGCGCGGTTTTGCCGCCGTGATGATGCTTCACGGGCATGTGTCCCACTCTTTCACCGACAAAAGCCTTTACGAAGGTAGTCATTTCGTCCTATCGCAATTCATCGGGGGCTTCCCTCCAGCAGCATTTCTCTTCCTCACTGGCGTGACGATGGCTTTTTTAATGGATGGAGCGGATAAACAACAACTTTCAGGGATGGCAAGACTTATAAAGTCCCTCAAGCGCGCCCGTTATTTGTGGGTGATGGCGTTCTTGTTCAGAATCCAACTCTATTTGTTCGGGTGGGGCCAAACCAGCACGGAAGATCTGTTCACGGTGGACATTCTCAACTGCATGGGATTGGCATTGACCGCGCACAGTTTCCTAGTATTTTTTCCGGGCGCGGCTAGAGGAAGAGTGGCGCTTGCCATTGGTCTTGCCATTACGTTTCTGGCGCCACTGGTTACTCACAATTGGGAGTGGCTGAACCCTAACGTGGCCCATTATTTCGTACCCGACGCTCGCTACTTTAGCTTCTTCCCGTGGGCCGCATATGTGTCTTTTGGAATTGCCATGGGAACAGCGATCCGGCTGAGCGGTGTGGACCATTTGCAATCCATCATGACTTGGTCGGCATTGCTGGCAACAACACTCATCTTCGGATCTCAATATTTTTCCAACCTGCCGTTTACACTCTACGAAAATTCAAATTTCTGGTTGGATTCTCCCGCATTAGTGCTTATGAAGGCCGGACAATGCCTGTTGCTACTGGCAGCCGCCTATCTCTGGACTCACACCTATCCGCAAGGAACCTGGAGTTGGGTGGCGCAAATGGGCAGAGCTAGCATGGTAGTTTATTGGGTTCATATAGAGTTGGTTTACGGTCGCTGGTTCGGACCTTGGAAAGGCGCATTGTCAATTCCGGCGGTGGAGATTGTCTTTCTCTCGATGACGTGTCTCATGCTCAGTTTGGCGGTGATGAAGGGGCAGTGGTACGACCGTTTCGATTTCCCCTCCATTTGGAAGAGGAAATCAACGGCCGGTCAGCGAAATGAAGGCCTTTCGGCGCCGGAACCCTTGAAATAGGGGCCATGGGCGCCATTTGGCAGGATTGTGTTCTGGTCCGTTCTGGATTGGGCCAACATCTCCGGACTCAATTCCTTGGCTCCCATCAGGTTGGCGCCTCGGAAATCCGCTCCTAGACAATTGGCGCCAAGGAATCGCGCCCCTTCAAACAGAGCGTCTTGAAATGTAGATCCATTCAACTTCGCCTCGCGGAAGTCCGCATTGCGGAAAATCACGTCGCGAAAGTTGCATCGCTCGAGTTTGGACCGATTGAATTTTCCAGAGGGGAGTTCCGCCTTGAAGAATTCGCTATCCTGCACAATTGCGTTTGAAAAATTCACCCCCTTACCCGCGGCGCTGACAAAGCGGCAGAACTGCATTTTGACGCTATAGAACAGCGCGCCGTCCAGAACCGAATCGGTAAATGCGCAGCGAAACAGGCGGGATTGATGCCATCCCGTCGAGCCGAGTTGAGATTCAGTGAAATCGCATTCATGCACTTTAGTCTCAAGCAACCGCGCCCCATCCATGCGCGCCCTCCTAAAATTGACTTTCGTAAGAGTGCATTCGGAAAGGTTGGCATTCCGGAACCATGCTCCCGAGCAATTGGCATCAGCCAAATCAGCACCAGTCAAGTCGGCCTGCGCCAGCATCGCTTGACGGAAATCCGCCTGATCAAGCATTGCACCGGCCAATATCGCGCCAGCCAAATCCGCATTAATCCAATTGGTGCTTCTTAAAATTGCACGCGAAAAATCGCACTGGCCCAGCTTCAATTCATTGAAACTTCCACCGGTTAGATCAGCCCTTGCGCCCCCTTGCTGGCCTTGCATCCAAACGGCGTGCGCGATCATAGCAGCCCGTAAAGACCGGCCTCCCACCATGGCATTAGGTATATTGGAAGAAATTTCAGCGGGCGGACTATCGAGCAGGCTCATTTCATCGATTCTCATCGGCCTGATGACGTGGAGTATTAAGGCGCTGTATGCTAAATCTTGAATATGTCAGAACGCATTCCACGGAGACGATGGATCAAAACGGTCTCCACAACTATTCCCATGGCAGCGGCGGCGGCGGCTGCGGCTCAGCAGACTGCCACACAGGCCCAATCGTCTACCGCACCAGCCACTGAGCGCCCCACGCTGGAGGTGACCGTCCTTGATACGGTAGCCGATCCCACGCTTCACTTCTTTTCGATGGACCAATTTGCGGCGCTTCGCCATCTGGCCGGAATCCTGCTGCCGGAGGAAGGCGTGATGCCTGGGGCCGTGGCCACGGAAGCGCCGGAGTTCCTTGATTTTTTTCTCTCCCAATCTTCGGCCGACCGGCAAATCCGTTACAAAGCCGGCCTGGACCGCCTCAATGGAGCCGGCTTCCTCAGCATGGACGCCGTCAAAGCGGCTCCCTTGTTAACCCCATTGCTGGCGCCTTGGACCTACAAGCCGCCCAGTGACGAACACGCCCGCTTTCTATTAGAAGCCAAAGAGGACCTTTATCGCGCTATGGTCAATTCAAAACAATTCGCCGAGCAAGGCGGACGCCGCGCCGGAGCGGGAATGAACACTTACTGGCACGTGCTGGACTAGGAATCTCCATGGCTCTAATGAAATCCGACCACGATATTCTTATCATTGGCTCTGGCGCTTCGGGCGGCATGGCCGCCTACATGTTGTCGAAGGCAGGCGTGAAAGTTTTGATGCTTGACGCCGGGCCATCGGTGGATTGGGAGAAGAAGAGATCCCTCAAAGCCGTTTGGGACCTTCCCTACCGTGGGTTCAACCAGCCGGGCCGTTTCCCACATATCACGCAGGCATCGGAATTTGATGCCAACATTTGGATCGACGAGGAAAAACATCCCTATTCCCATCCCGAAGACGATCCGTACTATTGGGTCCGCATCCGCATGATTGGAGGAAAGATGAATCGTTGGGGCCGAGCATCCTGGCGGCTTTCCAATTACGAGTTTAAGGCCAAGGATCACGACGGTTATGGCGACAACTGGCCAATTTCGCTGGAAGAAATCGCCCCTTTTTATACCCGCGTTGAACCGCTGTTCCGCGTCTCAGGCCGCAATGAGGGCTTGCCCCAATTGCCTGACGGCAATCTGATTACCGATGACAGTCGTGACAGCGCATGCGTGCAACGGTTTATAGATTCGGCGAAAAAGCTGGGGGTTCCCACAACAAAGGCCCGGCGGGCCACCGGAACTTTAGCCAGCTCTCTGAATCTATTGCTGCCGGACGCCTTGGCTACGGGGAATTTGAAAATAGTTCCTGATGCTATTGTTCGCGAAATCACTACGGACACAAACACGGGCTTGGCCGACGGGGTTCATTTTGTCGACCGCCGCAACCGCCGTGAATATCATATTCCGGCTAAGATCATCGTCCTGGGCGCTTCCACGCTTGAATCTACCCGCTTACTTTTGAACTCCAAATCGCCGCGCCATCCCAACGGACTGGGAAATTCAAGCGGCGTCCTGGGGCACTACCTTTTTGATCAGATCTATGTAAAGAACACGGTGACGGCCATTGTTCCGGAAGCAAAAGCAGGCAAGGCTCCCCGTGGATTGATGGGCGGAGGCGGCTATATTGTGCGCTTCCGCAATTTGAAGGAAAAACAAGCCAAATTCCTGCGCGGTTATACCTACGATTTTTATAGCGGTCACGGTCCTCAGCCCGGCCAAATCAGCGCCTATGGCGCGGAATTCTATCGTCAATTTAGAGAAGTAAATGGAGCCTGCTTTGGCATGACGACCATGGGCGAAGTGTTGGCTCGCAAGGAGAACCACGTTCGGATTAACCCCAAGCTGCAAGATGCCTGGGGTATTCCGGCATTACACATTGAGCACCGCTACACAGACAATGAGTTCAACATGGCCGAAGACGCCATGAACATGGGAATAGAAATGGCCAAAGGGGCCGGTTTTGAAATTTTGGCTGCTCATAAGGAACCGGTTCCACCGGGTGAAAGTATTCATGAATTAGGGACTTGCCGCATGGGCGATAATCCCCGTACAAGTGTCTTGAATAATTGGAACCAATCCCATGACGTGAAGAATCTATTTGTTGTGGATGGTTCCAGCTTCGTCACCGGTGGCGCTCAGAATCCGACCCTCACCATTCTTTCACTGACCATGCGAGCGTCTGAATACATGATGGCTCAAAAGAAGAGGGGGAATCTTTAGATGGATTGGACCCTAGTGTTTCTAGCGTTTTTCCAGACCGCGACGGCGCCACAAGGACCAGAGCAGCCGATCGCCTACAGCCACAAAACTCATCTATCCATGGGCTTACAATGCAAGAATTGTCATGAAAACAAAGACCCTGGCGAGGTGATGGGCATTCCCGCGACGGCTAAGTGCATGGCCTGCCATCAGAGTGTGAAAAAAGAATCCGCGCAGATTATGAAGCTTGCGGAATATCACACGGCGAATCGCCCGGTGCCGTGGCAGCGTGTGTATCAAATTCCCGGTTACGTTTTCTTCAGCCATAAGACGCATTTGCAGACGGGTGCGGAATGCAAGACGTGCCATGGCGAAGTGGCGCAGCGGGATCGTTTGTTTAAGGAAGTTGGAATCGCCATGGGTGACTGCATGGAGTGTCACCGCAAGAACAAGGCGTCCAACGACTGCATGTACTGCCACGAATCGCGGCAGTAGATAGATAGTTAGGGCTCTGACCGAGAGAAAACATGCGGCACTAGATCCCCTGATCAGCATCGGGGCTAGCCGACTAGCCGGAGCCCAGCGGTCAGAGACCTAGAGCACGTCGGCAAACCCGCGTTT
>JAYVXT010000292.1:0-2066 GCA_043785065.1 Bryobacterales bacterium
GCGTTCTTCTTTTCTTCCGTCTTCTTCAAATCGGCGTGCAAGTGGTTGAGCTCTTCCACCGTACGCTCAATTTCCTTCATGAACATGCGCCACTTGAAGGACGTGAAAGGGATACCGCGCAGAGCGCGCGAAATCTCGACGCGGGAACGCAATACCTTGCCATTCCACTTCTTGCGCAGCTTTTTGTTGGCGAGGGGAACTTGCCCCATCTTGTCGATGGTTTGCAGGTACTTCTTGTGCGTCGTGGTGAAGTTCACGAAGGTGTTCTTCAACTCGGTGCGGCGTTTGTTGTCGGCGGCTGTGCCCTCTTCGACGTCACCTAGATCGACATAGTCGTCCAGTTCGGTTTCGCCGGCCTTCACTTGCTCCGACCAATCGAGAACCAAGCTCTGGATCAGCGCGGAACGGCTGATCGCCTTCTGCATGCGGAGCTTGCCGCGTTCCATGCGGCGCGCCAAGTCCACCTCGCCCTCGCGAGTAAGCAAAGGCACGGCGCCCATTTCGCGTAGGTAAACGCGAACCGGATCGTCGGTATAAATGGACTCTTCTTGTACAGGAGACTGTTGAAACTCGTCTTCGGGAACCTCTTCAGGATGGAAGAAATTAGCATCCTCGTCGAAGGTTAGCCCTAGCGGTTCGTGCGGTTCGGCTGAATACTGGTCGTCAAAATGATCTACTGTCACAAATCTCTCCAAGGTGCCTTCCTGGGCACCATCCCGCTCTACTAGGTTAGACGCCTAGCGTCCAATTTCGAGTCATGATAGTACGCGGTACGGCTCATCCACAGGCGCGACCTATCCCTCGCTGCCCATTTTTCTTTGCTATCTAAAAATAAATTTGCACTCGACCGTATGGTGCGCCACCTGCAACCTGTAAAGGTGGTTGCGTGACGCGACCCTCGCCAATCCGGCGGGGCCACCCTTGCGGGCGTTCATCTGTTAAAAGCTAATATCGATCCGACGGCGGCTGGTGTATGAGATTCAGTTCGCGTACGCGCGCTCGTTTTCCGGCCAGACGGATCGCTGCTCAGTATAACATTAACTGTTACGAAAGTTAAGTACCTATTTACAAGATGTTTCACTTGGCAAACGGTTACAAGAGTTTTGGGTCCCTACTATTAGGATCGCTTCTGAAGCACCAAGTGCTTGAGTTCGTTGAGGAACGCTTCAACATCCTGAAAATCGCGATATACCGATGCGAAACGCACGTAGGCAATCTTGTCGAGCGCCTGTAGGTGTTCGATGAGCATCTCGCCTATTTCAGTAGTGGACAGTTCCCGATCTGAACTTTCCACTACGCGGCTTTCGACCGAATCGACGATCTCGGCCAACTTGGCCATCGGTACCGGCCGTTTTTCACAAGCTTTCAGCAAGCCGTTGAGGATCTTCTGGCGGTCGAACTTTTCGCGGCGGCCGTCTTTTTTGACCACCATGAAGGGAATTTCGTCGCTTCGCTCATAGGTGGTGAAGCGGCGTTCGCACCCCAGGCATTGGCGGCGGCGGCGGATGACGTCGCCTTCCTTACTTTCACGGGAGTCGATGACTTTGTCCTCCCGGTGGCCACAAAATGGACAAGTCATACTCTAGTTGTCGGAAACGTAGGATTCTCTCCGACCTCCTCCTCTATATGTTTGATTCTATTCCAGTTGAGACCTTCGCGGAAGGCCAGCACCAACCCCACCGGCACCACCGAAACGTAGTTGACCAGCCACAATGCGAGGGCCACCCCGCTGGCTTCTTCTAAAGTCAATTGGAACAACTGCGTTAAGACGAAAATGGCCGCCACCTGCAATCCACCGCCAATTCCCGGTATCTGCACAACGGAGCCGAACGAAATGAAGCCAAGCGCAATCACGACGTCAATCGCAGATAGGCGCGAAGTGGCCGGGAAGGATTGAAAACTGGCGTAATACGCTATCGCTATCAGCACCCACTCGAGCAACGAATAGACGATCAACAATCCCACCGCCGAAGTGGATCGTAGCGCATCGGTACCGATTGCAAAAGCTTGCAAGAATCCATCTACTTTACGATGCATTGCCGCTGGAAGAACGCCCAAGGCGTCTG
>JAYVXT010000293.1:0-2063 GCA_043785065.1 Bryobacterales bacterium
AGCATTGGCCCTGGACTGTAGCCGCCGCTTGCGCCCTGCTCGCCATCGCCGCAGTCATCTTGCCGCTCCGCAAAACCAGCGAATCGCCCCTGCCTGTGAAGTTCGATGTTAACCCGCCACCAGAAGGCCGCTTTGCGCCAACGGACATCATCGGTGGTTCTGCAATCTCACCCGACGGCCGAACCTTGGCCTATGTGGCCACCGATGCCAAGGGAGTAACGCTGCTTTACCTGCGGCTCCTTGACTCCTTGACTCCTTGACTCCTTGCAAGCTCGCGCGCTTCCCGGAACTGAAGATGCTGTCCGCCCCTTCTGGTCTCCCGATAGCAAGTCCCTTGCCTTTGTCGCCAACGGCAAACTAAAGCGCATTGATGCGGACGGCGGGGTTCCCATCACGTTGTGCGATACGACTATCGGGCGAGGCGGAACATGGAACGAGGATGGCGTGATCCTGTTTGCCGACCGGGGTGCTGGACTACTGCTGATCGCAGCCTCTGGCGGAGGAGCCCCAGCGCCGGTAACCAAGATCAATCAAACCGCCGGTTAAGAGAATCATTACTACCCCAATTGTCTGCCAGGGGGGCAAAGGATTTCTCTATCTGGTGCGCCATACTGACTCCGCAAAGGGCGGCATCTATTGGAGCCCGCTGGACGGCAAGCCGCCGGTCCGGATCGTGCAATCGGGGTACAACGGGCTCTACGATGCCACCTCAGGGCGCGACCATCATGTGATGGGTTGGAGGCCTAACGCCAAGTGATGCGATGGGCATTGGGTTGCGTTCGAGGAGTTGGAAGTTTCGGGAGGAGAGCCGTTAAGCATCCTCTATTTCGCCGCCACGACGTTGCAAGCAGGTGGGTTGTCCAAATTACGCTGCATGACTTCTATATCGGCTGGGTCGATGGGCAGGGGCTTAAAGCGCATTCTCCCTTCGTCGCCCGCGGAAAACTTGGCTTTCATCAAACCGCTAGGGGAGTGCTCGTTCTTTCCGATCAGGATGTGGCCGATTTCGTGGGCCCAGGATGTGACCGAGGACTACTCGAAGAGTCAAAGGGTCAACGCCTTCATGAAGACTTTGCACTCGATCCCAAAAGACCACGATGCGGACGCCGCCACTAGAGAATGGATGGGCTACGGCCATTGCAAACCGTGGTTGATTTTGCAAGGCTTTATCCACAAAAGTGATATCGATAGTCTGCAAGCGGCGGTCGCGGCATGCACCCATTGTCATCGTAGGCTCGGTATCGGGGAGGGTGCGCCAGACCAGGCGGATCCCAGATTGGGCCAACACCTTGGAGGCGATGTCCTTGGCTGGTAGCAGGATGTGGGGGGGCGTCGTAGTGTTGTTGGCGCGGACAGTGACTACCCGGTTGGCGGAGACTTCCGTTTACGGGCAAGTTTGAGTAGAACGTTGAAATCGACTTGGTTTGCCTCGCACCAGTTGCATGAGATCCGTGAGGGGGTATTCCAGGGCGGTCACGCCAACCACCTCTCCTAGTCCACCGGAATCTGGGCGGTTCCTTGGTAAGGAAGTTCTATGCGTCCTATTCAAAACAAAGGGTCTTTTTGTTTTACGGTGTGGTAATCTCAATGTGACCAACTTTATCCATAACGAGGTGTAACAAATGAAGATGTTTAGACGCGCATTCCTGGCCGCCTCTGTTGCGGCTTTAGCGGCGGCGGTCCCGCTGCTTGCCGAAGATTTCAGTGACGTGAAGGGTGCACCAAAGTGGAAGGTGTACGATGTTAATCACTCCAACCGAGCCTTTCGATCACGCATTCCAGACTTGGCGCCTTCGGGCGGTATCGGATTTGATTTCTTGTTCACGCCCGATACGGCACTGCTTACGACGGATCACCCTTCGTATCGCGGGACTCTGCTTGGCGATCTCAAAGACAAGTTGCTTAGCGCCAAAATCAAGGTCAATGTCGCCCCTGCGACAACGCTGTTTCAATACTTCGGCCAGGGTACTTCAGCCAACCCATGCCTGACACCAGCAAGCGTCCGATTCTTTTTCCAAGGGAACACCAACGGACCATTTGCATACACCAAATACTGGTGGTCC
>JAYVXT010000294.1:0-2062 GCA_043785065.1 Bryobacterales bacterium
CCGGTGTCAGGATACTTCCACTTCACAAGCGTTGCAGTGTTACGATCATCAAAAATACCCTGAACCACCCGCGAATTCATCAGCAGCCCTTCAACTTTCATACCGCGAAACTTGCGTCCGGCATAAGTTGGTTTCCCGTTGATCAGAAACTTTTCGCCTTGAATAGCAACGGTTGTCTTATTGCTGGAAGTAGCCGCCAACAGTGCTGGACTGCTGGCCATGGCTAGAAAGTCTCGTCTGCGCATTTCAACTGGTATACCACAACGCAATAGCCCGTTCAGTGGCGTGCGTTGCCGATTTCCGGCACAGTGTCGCGAATCTCAACATTCAAAGTACGGTAATGTTTCAACGCTCCGCGTTCGAAAGTTATCTCAGCCACAATCCCCAGGTTGGCGTCCTTGGGCTGCTGATCAAAGACAAAATTGCCAAGCGAATAGAAAATAACACCGCCCTTGTAGGCTTCCACCGATTGAACGACGTGTGGATGATGGCCGACAACCGCCGTGGCGCCCGCCTCAATCGCGGCATGTGCGAACGCCGCCTGAATGGGATGCACAGCGGTGGAATACTCCATTCCAGCGTGCATGGAAACAATTACAACATCCGACCGTTTGCGCAGACTTGCGACGTCCTTCTTCATTTGAGGAATATCCATGTCCGCCACCCTTAGGTCCAAGTCCGGCCAATTTCCATTCCGTTGATCAAAAGCATAGGCCAAGAAGCCGAACCTGGTTCCTTTGCGTTCCAGCACCGCGCCGGCGTGAACCTGATCGAAATCGATGCCCGTGCCAACCGGCTCAATTCCGTTTTTCTTCAAGTGCCCTATAGTAAAGGGAATGCTTTTGGGGCCGTAATCGCGGGAGTGATTATTGGCTGTGGAAACAACGTCAATGCCCGCCAGAATAAGGCCTTCAATCATCTCGGGGGGCGCTTTGAAAATCATGATATTGAGTGGCGGTGGAGGCCCTTCATCAAAGAAAGGGGACTCAAGGTTGGCGAATGTGATATCCGCCGCCGCAAGCGCGGGGCCCGCTTTCCGGAATGGCCAAGCCGGGTCTTTGTGTTCCAGTGCGATGCGGCGGACATGCCTCGAAAGCATTACGTCGCCTACAGCCAGAATGCGCACTTGTGAACTAGGCTGTGCAATCGAAAGAACTGCGTTAACTGAGCAAACTAGCAGCCGCTTCGTCCACATACCACTCCGTTGGGCCATGCTTGGTATTGGCAAGCTGGGCTGGAAATCGCATCAAATCCACCGGAGCCTCAAGCACCGATTTCAACGGCTCAGCCTTATCGGATCCGGCTACCAAACAAATCCGGTAGCGAGCCTGTTGAATGGGGCCGGGAAGAAGTGTGATTCGCCACTGCTTCTTTTTTTCTACATAAAGCGCCGCTGCGATGCCGCTCTGATTCCGGATTTGCGGCTCGCCGGGAAACAGACTGGCAGTATGCGCGTCGTCGCCCATGCCCAACTGGACAATGTCAAAAACCGGAATTTCGCCAGCCCCGAGGTTGAAGAAATTCACGATGTCATCCGTATAGAGACGTGCTGCTTCCGCCGGCTTCAGTTCAGCTTGGATGCGGTGGACGGTAGGACGAGGGGCTTTTAACGAATCAAGCAGGAATTCCTTAGTCACCTTGAAATTGCTCTGATCATCGCTGGGCGGCACAGACCGTTCGTCCACCCAAAATAGATGAACCAGCGCCCAATCCACATCCCGCGCCAGCAACTCCTGGAATAACAGTTTTGGCGTGGATCCTCCCGATACCGCGATACTGACGCGGCTGACGGCGCCACCAACTAGCTGAATGATCTGGGCGATTCTGGTGGCAGCCGCAGCCGCTGCCGCTTGTGCCGTTCGATGTCGAAAAATATCTACCATAAGCTCTCAGCAATATTTCATGGCGCCGGATAGCGCCTGTTCAAAAATGGGGTCTTTACCGGCGATGGATAGCTCTTCGTGCAGCAAGGCGTGCTCAGTATGCGGTGGCATTAGCACTTGATGTTGCATCCCATCGATATCGGTTGCCAATCGTTGCGAGACCGTAGCCACCACTGACG
>JAYVXT010000295.1:0-6934 GCA_043785065.1 Bryobacterales bacterium
TGGCCAGCAAAGTTATCTTCCGGTTAAGAGTAGCGCCGCGTGGGGTTTGGGATGGATGGCGCGACTGGGTTAAGTGATTGGTTTCGGGGGAGAAATAGTTTTTCGTAAAGGCGTGATCAAAGGAAGGAGAATCATGAGGTTAGTAACTTGGAACTGTTGCCGTGGCCCCTATATGAAGAACGCCGCCCTTTTGCAAGTGCTGGAGCCAGACATTGCCGTTCTACAGGAATGCGCGAAGCCAGTGGCCCAGAGCGATCAATGTTTATGGTTTGGCGACAATCCCCGTCAAGGCATCGCTATCTTAGCAAACGGCCCCTACCGAATTCGGGCGCTTGCGGCAGTGGCGGATGTTCCCCGGTATGCGATTCCTATCCAAGTTACTGGGCCAATCAACTTTATATTGATTGCCATCTGGTCAAAGGCAGACCAGGAAACTCCCTATGTTGAAGCAGTCATTCGAGCGGTTAACCTTTATCGCAACCTGTTCACAGCATCCCCTACAGTTCTTGCGGGGGACCTTAACTCCAACGCCATTTGGGACGCTGAACACGCAACCGGTCAAAGCCATAGCGCCTTGGTGGAGATTCTCTTCAACCTGGGCTTGGTGAGCAGCTATCACCACTTTTACCGCGAAGAACATGGCAGGGAAAAACAGCCCACTTACTATTTCCGATGGAAGGAACAACGCCCGTTCCACCTCGACTACTGCTTTATTCCGGCCCAATGGGCTCCGCATTTGCACCGCGTTGAGGTGGGATCCTATTTCGATTGGAAGGAGAGCAGCGACCATCGGCCTATTCTGGTGGAGCTTGTTGAGGATGCAATTCGAACCGGCTCCCGTTGCTGACGATAATAAACTAAGGTTGACCTCCGAAGCACCAGCTTATGCCCATGGCCGCTCACTTACTAACCCCGCCGCTTCGCGAAGGCGACCACTTGTCGCTTGAGGAATTCCTGCATCGATGGGATGGGATGCCGGACGTGAATCGGGCGGAGTTGATCGACGGTATCGTACATATGCCATCTCCCGTATCCGATGTTCATGGTGATTTCCAAACACGTCTCAGCGGCTGGTTGTGGTGCTATGTTGCAGTCACCCCAGGCTGCGCCATGCGCGCCGATGTTATTTGGCTAATGGCCCCGAACAATGTCCCGCAGCCAGATCTGGCCTTGCGAATTCTTGAGGAATGTGGCGGCCAATCGAAGGTTGAGGGAAAGTACCCCGTCGACGCGCCTGAGCTGATTGCGGAAATTAGCCATACCACCAACAAGCGCGACACTGGCGCGAAATTGCGCCTCTATGAGTGCAGCGGCGTCCGTGAATACCTTGTGCTTCAATCGGAAAAACAGGAAATTGCATGGCGCGAATTGGTTGATGGTAAGTATCGCGAATTAAAAGCCGATGACGGCGGATTGATGCGGTCACGCGTATTTCCGGGATTGTGGCTTGATCTGGCCGCACCTTGGAAATGCGATTTCGCGGGCTTGGCCGCGGGCGTGCAACTTGGCGCGGCATAGCCTGAGCATCAGGCTTTTGTACTTGAGTTGGCGCGTAAGAAAATTTGACAGCGGCTACACCAGTACAGGCAAATCCGCCGCCTGTCGAACATTGGAGTCCGTAATCCCGGAGACTTTCACATCCAGCAGCACATTTGACTCATACGGCCGCGCCAACTCCACCTTTATATAGTTGGAACTCAGCGCCATGTTGCCCTCACCCAGCGTGACAACCGAAAGCGTCCGTCCCACCATACTCTGGCGGAACGCCAAATTTTTCCGGGCCGCCAAATCCCGCAACACTTTATTTCGACCCTTCCTCACCGCTATCGGCACAACTCCCGCAGCCTCGGCCGCCGGAGTTCCTGGCCGCTCCGAATACGTGAATACGTGCAGATAAGTAATCGGCAGACTCTCCAGAAACGCCCGGCTCTGTTCAAATTCCGCTTCACTCTCTCCGGGAAATCCCACCATCATATCCGCCCCAATCGCCGCATCCGGCATCAATTCCCTGGCCAGTAAAACACGGCCGGCATAATGATGGGGCCGGTACTTGCGATGCATTCGCCGCAACACGGTATCGCTTCCTGATTGCAGCGGCGCATGCACATGCTTGGCAATTCGCGCCGATCCCGCCATCAGTTGCAGCAGATCCCGTGAAAAATCCATCGGCTCCACGCTCGAAAGCCGCAGCCGCTCCACCGGCGTCTCATCCAACAGCAATCGCACCAGGTCTTCAATCCGCATGCCAATGCCCGGCTCACGCCCCCAACGACCTAAGTTGATGCCGCTCAGCACCACTTCGCGATGCGCTTCACTCAAGCTCCGCACTTGTTGAACGACTTGCTCCACCGGCATGCTCCGGCTCCGTCCGCGCACATAGGGAATGATGCAGAAAGAGCAGCGGTTATTGCACCCATCCTGAATCTTTAAGTTCGGCCGCGCCCGGTCGCCCGCGGCATCCTCCACCGGCGCCGACAAGAAATCGTGCTGCGCAAAAATATCGCCGATATGAATGTTGCCATGATACTCAGCCGCCGTGACGATATCGGCAATCTGCGTCTTGTGCGAATTGCCGACAACCCATTCCACGCCGTCCATCGCCGCTAACTCATCGGGAGCCCGCTGCGCATAGCATCCGGTCACTAAAATCTTCGCGCCGGGATTTTCACGATGCACCCGCCGCACCGTGCTCCTGACGTCGCTGTCCGCCTCAGCAGTCACCGTGCAAGTGTTCAGCACCACCAGGTCCGCCGCGTCCCTGCTATCGGCCGCCGCAAGGCCTTTGCCCGTCAGCAAGGATTCAAGCGCCGCCCCATCAGCCTGCGTAGCCCGGCATCCGAAATTTTGAACGAAAAACTTCTGCACAAATACTATTCTATCGTTTGTAAGATGTTATGGCGGTTAGTTACCGCTGAGCGACTATAAAGTGCGGCTTGTATGCGGTGGGGCGGACGCCCTCGTCTGCGGAGGCCCCCCGGTCCGACTCTTCCGGTTACGAAAATCGCTCAGGAAACCGGACCATATTTCTTCATCATCCTCATGTCGTACACCCGGCCTTAAGCGTTTCTCTCCGCCTCTATTCCATTACAAGGGCAGTCATCCCGATGGATCGGGAATCGAAAGCCTCCGGCATATCGTCTTCGCCAGGAGATTAGCAACCTCAATATGCCGTGGAACCGCTTCCGCATGCCCACTTAGCGGGTTTTCCCACAGAGAATGCTCCTTGCCTTCCCTGCGAATCACACAACCATAACGTCGAAGATGCCTTAATAAGGCGTCGCGCTTCAGCCGACGACTACAAGCTCTTGCTTAGCCTCTACTGGAAGCGCACGCAACGTCTCCTCGCGCCTGTGCTCCAGAATTAAGGCTATGGCGGATTTCAAATTATCCAAGCACTCGTCATGAGTCGCCCCTTGCCCGTTGGCTCCCGGTACCTCGGCGCAATAGGCGACGTACCATGGGCCGTCTTGCTCGACAACCGCGGTGAACTCGTTACGCATATATGTATTCTATCGAAAAAAAGCGCGGAATCATGCGTGCCATTACTCGCTACAACTTGCCGAACCCGCTCGCACTAGATCATCTAATCCTCACTCGGCCGCCCGCGCAGCTTCTTAGCCGATGCCCGTTGCGTTTTCTCGGTCAATCGACGTTCTTTCGATCCCAATGTCGGCTTGCTTGGCCGCCGGCGTTTCGGCGCGATCTCCGCCCGCGCGATAAGCTCATCAAACCGCGCCCTGGCCTCGGCCCGGTTCGCTTCCTGCGTGCGATGCTCCCGCGCCGTGATAATCAGAACCTCGTCCTGCGTTATTCGATTTCCCGCCAGCACCAGGAGCCTCTGGCGAACCTCTCCCGGCAATGATGGTGAATTCCGCACGTCAAAGCGAAGTTCCACCGCCGTGGAAACTTTATTCACATTCTGGCCGCCGGGCCCTGAGGCGCGGATGAAAGTCTCTGTCAATTCGGAATCTGGAATTCGCAAGGGCACGAGCTTATCTCAGGATACAAGAACCAGGCCCGGACTAAACAAATCCCTGATCGCGTCCTCCGCACTTCTGGTGAAACTACGGTAGACAGAATAAGGGGTATTTGGAATTGAGACAATAGCACCAGCTACAACTACCCCCTTCATGGCTTTACGGTGCGCTTTAGTTCACCGTATTTTTAGACCAATTCCGCGCCCTGAGATTTTTCCCACTACCAGAAGTGTTTCTCGCGCGAAATCGGTCAAAAAATCTATGCATTCACCGGTCTTTTGCCAGAAACTTCTATAACGCATCCAATCACATAGGCCGTCCGCGCTTTCAAACCAAAATTGTATAGAGATTTAAAACCGTCCCCGTTAATTCAAATCGAAAGGAGAACTCACATGGCCGCACAAGTTCAAATCGCCGTCGACACGGTCGAAGGAAGCATGTCATCCAGCTCGAAAAATACCGTCCTTCTCACGGATGAAGATCACCAAGCCTTCAACGTCCTTTCAATAGCTTTCCAACTCGAACTTCACCCCACTGGCCCAGTGGAACGGCCGCTGTTCAGTCAAATCGTCCTCGCCGCATGGAACATGGAACGAGCCAATCGGCTGGAAGCCACTCTTGCCGCATCCAGCGGCGTCGACCCTCTTGTTGACGGCGCCAACGCGAAAACGCTCGACCGCATTGCCATCTTCCGCATGCGAGCCGAGCGCGCTTTCCACAAATGTTTTAAGGAACTACAGCTCTACCAATTGGCTCATCCTCTGGAAGAACCTGTCCCGCAAAACGAAGCCATAAGCAAATTGTGGAACGAACCCAAAGTGATGGGATTCGCCTTTAAACGGGATCCGTATGTTCGTCCGGCGCCAAAAATCGGACGTTGCGAACCATGCCCTTGCCACTCCGGCCGCAAATATAAAAGTTGCTGTTTGCGAAACGAACCCAATTGCGTTATTCCGGCAACTTCTCCGGCGGTTCAGGTAACGCGAAGCTGCACAGGAACCCTATAAGGTAAACCGCCAGCGCTACCGTTCCGGCCGCGTAAGCCAGCTTCATGGAAGCAGAAGTTCCGGACATTGATGTCGCTAGCTTAGTGGTCACCAAGGCCGCTGAGGTTCCCAAGACCCGGCCCCCAATATTGGCCGCGAAACTCTCTCCGGTTCCGCGCAAATGCGTCGGATAAATGCCCGGAAGATAATTGCCCCAAAAACTAAACTGGGCAACGGTGAAGAATCCAGCCAGCGCCACGCCCCACTTGAGCAACTCCAGGTTGTTGGTCGCCGGGTAAAAGAACACAAGAGGAATAATGATCAAACCGGGGATTTGGAATATTCGCAGCAGCAAACGGCGGCTTACGATACGCACCGCTAAAATCGCCAGTACAATTCGCCCGATCAAGCCGCCCGCCTCCTGGAAAAACTGAACGTCGGTGACGGTGATTTGTTGCAGATTCTTCGCCAGGCCCGCCACTTCCGGCATCCCTGGAACTATACGCGGCAAATGCAGAATTGCGCCAAACGCCGCACCATAGCTCATGCCATACATAATCATCGTGATCCACGTGGCCTTCGCATATTGCGGTGCGAACAGTTCGGCAAAGGAAGGCCTTCGCAATGTGCCCGCCGCCTTCTGCTGCGCCCACTTGGGTGATTCCGGCAGGAACGGACGGATGATGATTAATGGGATCGCCGGGATAACGCCGGATATTAAGGTATAGCGCCAAGCCGAATGGCCTCCGTTGATTTGCGGTAAAACCGAAGCGTACTGCACGCAAAGCCGGTAGGTAAAAGCAACCAGAAATCCGCCAATCGACGAGAAGGCTTGCGTGTATCCAAGCACTTTTTCGCGCTGTTCTTTGTCGTCGAACAGTTCAGCCAACCAGGCCACTGCCGCCACAAATTCCACGCAAACGCCGATGAAAGTAGTGCACCGCAAGAACAGCAGCATTTCAAGCGAGGTGGAAAAGCCAGAAGCGAGCGCGGAGAAGGAGTAGATTAGAATGCTAAGAACCAGTACGCGGCGCCGTCCCCAAAGGTCGGTCAAGTATCCGCCGATCATACCGAAGAGCCCACCTGCCATCGCGGGGATATAGAACAGGTAACCCACCCAATCGTTGAATTGCGGGGAGCCCGGTTTGTACCCGCTGATTTCAAGCAACGCCGGCTGCATGATTAATGGGGCAACCAGCAAGGCGTAAATGTCGAAGGCGAAGCCGATGGCTGCCGTGGCGCATATCAGCCACTGGATGGGTGTCAATGGTTTGGACATTGGAAAACTATTTTAACAAGAAAGCAATGCAAGTGCTGGTGTGGAATAAATCGAAAACCAAACTAATCCAACTCGGAGAGGATAGACCGTATAGTCGCCAGCGTCATCATCAAAGTCATGGGTTGCAGAGGCGATTCAACAAATCACAGGTAGAACCGTTTAGCCTGTTCCGGGAGCGCATGAAGCATAATGGCGAACACCCCGGTATCACTCGCGATGTGGACCGCCCACAGCATTGCGTCTCGCAAAAGAGCGCGGCCGGGACCCTTGTTGTGATTGCGCAGGTCAATAGCCAGCCGGCCGAGCAACACCACCGGCAATGGATCGGGCATATTGCGCCGCATGGTCTTAGGCGCGGCCTCATGAAGAACCCCTCCAGCTGATAGGTTGTAGTAGTCAATCACTGCCATCCCCTCGCAGATGACGAAGCAGCGCGAAGCGTCGGACATCTGGTTCTTAAGCGCGCGCTTTTTGAGCCAGTCGTCTAGTGACGGCTCCCCGCATTCAAAACCATCGAGCACATGCCCGGCGGAGATGGGCACGGGTGGCGTCAGCGCACAGCACCCGGCGTGGAACCGGGTGCTCACCAGTTTCACAACTTTGACCGCGCGGGAGTTGCGTTGTGAGCTGAGTCAGTGGAGAGTTTGAGGCAAGTCATTTGTCCCAGGAGGCTTTAGTCTTGAGCAGGCTAC
>JAYVXT010000296.1:0-6932 GCA_043785065.1 Bryobacterales bacterium
GACCGTGCTGAAGCGGGAACCCTGGTGCAGGCCGGCACGGAAACGCTGCTATTCGATTGTGGACGCGGCGTACCCGAAAGACTCTCTCAACTGGGTGCCGCGAATGTCAATAAGATATTCCTGACACATCTGCATTCCGACCATACCCAGGGACTGCCTGTGTTGTGGATGAGTTCCTGGAATGGACGCGGCACAAACTTATTATATTTGTGGGGACCAGGTACGGACGTTGACCAACCCGCGGGCGTCAAGGAACTTGCCGTGCAACTTAGCGGCGCTTTTGCCACCAACACTCACATCAGACGCGATCTGGTGGAAAAATGGGCGGCGGAAGGGATCATGATCAAAGCGAGCGAAGTTACTGAAGGTGTCGTCTATCAGAACAGCGGTGTGACGGTTCAGGCGTTTTTAGTGGATCACGCGCCAGTGAAGCCAGCATTCGGATACCGCATTGATTATGCGGGGCGCTCCGTGGTGATTTCCGGGGATACGCGCGCCTCCGGCAATCTGGTGAAGTTTTCTACGGGAGTGGACGTGCTAATTCATGAGGTGTTCAATGCCGCAGTGGGATCAACATCCGCCACCGCAGCCTATCACACGCTGCCAGAGCAGGCCGCAGACGTCTTTAATCGCGCCGCGCCCCGGCTTGCGGTTTATTCGCACATAGCCCCAGGCGGGTTCGACCCGACGGCCCGCACGCGAGCGGGGGGGTACAGCGGTCCGTTGGCAGTGGCTAGTGACCTGAGCACAATCGAGCTTGGCGATAAGATTGTCTTCAAGGCGTGTAACTCTACTGCTACACCAGCTATCGCGGCGGTCACCAATGAAGCCTACAAGGCCAACCTAACGGCGAACGGATTCATCATCGTCTGGGGCGCGGCGTTTACTCCTGAAGGCGGCAATTCACTTCGCTTTACGCGAATGGGCGGTACCGATCCCGTTGTGCTGGATGAATCAACCGGGTTAGTGTTTTGGAATTCTGCTGCGAATCAAATCAATGCAGCCTTGGGGACGCGCTTATCCCCTGGCACTTGGATGCTTACGGTTAAGAACGGGTGCGGTGTTACCTCGCCTGCATTCCCAATCACTCTATTGGAGGGAAAATAGAATGATCCTCCAGTTATTCTTTCTGTACTTTAGCAATTGGCGTTGCCATCGTTCCGACTACGTTGAGCCACTATTGGAACTTTCTCCATCGGTACCGTTGAAACTAAGGACGACTATATTCTGATCAAGGAAAACTCATGAAGACAACAATGACCCGGCGCAGCCTCATGCACAACGGTTTGACCGCGCTCAGCGGCCTCTCCCTTCGCGCAGCCACGACTCCGAAGCCCAATATTCTTTTCATAGCCGTCGACGATTTGCGTCCCGAACTGGGCTGCTATGGTTTCAATACCATCAAGAGTCCCAATATCGACAGGATTGCCAAACAAGGCATGGTATTCCGCCGCGCCTACTGCCAACAGGCAGTTTGCTCACCATCACGCACCAGCTTGATGACGGGCACGCGGCCGGATACAACCAAAGTGTGGGATCTGGTAACCCACTTTCGTGACGCGCTGCCCGATGTAGTGACGTTGCCGCAACACTTTAAACAGAATGGTTACTTCGTTCAGGGCATGGGTAAGATTTTCCATCCTGGCTACGACGATCCGCGCTCGTGGTCAGTGGCGTGGCAAACTCCCAATGCACCGAATTATGCGACGGAAAAAACCGAACAAACCGTTGATGAGGATAAGCCGCGTGCGAACGGTAAGAAATCGAAGGGAATGCCTTTTGAAGCGGCGGATGTTAAGGACAACTTCTTCAAAGATGGCATGGTGGCTGATCTGGCCGTTCGAACTCTTGGCAGTCTAAGCAAGAAGCCAGAGCCGTTTTTCCTGGCAGTCGGCTTTGCCAAACCGCATCTTCCATTCGTCGCTCCAAAGAAATACTGGGATCTGTACGATCCTTCCCAAATCAAGCTGGCGCCTAACCCGTATCACCCGGAAGATGCTCCCGAATACGCGCTTACGAACAGCAACGAAGTGCGCAATTACCGGGGCATCCCAGATGAAGGCCCTTTCCCCGACGATATTGCAAGAAAGCTAAAGCACGGCTATTACGCGGCAGCCAGCTACACCGACGCCCAAATTGGCAAGGTGCTGGACGAACTGGACCGAACGGGTCTTCGTAAGAGCACGATTATCGTCCTATGGGGCGATCACGGTTGGAAACTGGGTGAGCACGGCGAATGGGCCAAGCACACGAATATGGAGAACGACGCGAACGCCCCGCTGCTGCTATCGATGCCTGGCATGAAGGCCGCCGGTAAGACCAGCGATGCCCTTGTCGAGTTTGTGGACGTATACCCCACGCTTGCCGATATCGCCGGACTGCCGCTGCCGAGCCATCTTGAAGGTCTGAGCATGAAACCATTGCTGGACGATCCTAACCGGAAGTGGAAGAGTGCCGCCTTCAGCCAGTATCCTCGGGGACAGAAAGTTATGGGTTACTCCATGCGTACTGATCGATACCGGTTCACCGTGTGGGTTGGCCGAAACGATCACTCGAAAGTGGAGGCTATTGAACTTTACGATCATCAAACCGACCCGCAGGAAAACCGAAATATCGCTAAGCGGCCAACTAATGCGCAATTGGTAAGTCAGTTGATGGATCAGTGGCGCAAGGGTTGGCAAGGAGCAAAGAAGGTATGACATCGCAATTGACTCGCAGAGGTTTCCTCGGTGCGGCAGGTATTGGATTGCTGAGTGCAGCGCCCGAGCGCAAGCATAACATCATCTTCATACTGGCCGATGACCTGGGCATTGGAGATGTAAGCTGCTACGGTGCGGACAATTACAAGACGCCACATATCGATCAGCTTGCCAAAGGCGGTGTTCGCTACGCGAATGCTTATACGGCGCCGTTGTGCGGACCATCCCGCGCGCTAATCATGACGGGGCGCTACGCCTTCCGCACCGGTGCGACGAATCAGGACGCCACCGGGGGCATGAAACCCTCCGTCGAAACCATGATGCCCAAGGTTTTGAAATCGGCGGGATACGTCAGCGCGGCGGTCGGCAAATGGGGTCAGCTACCGCTCGGACCAGCCGAGTTCGGATTCGACGAGCACTTGAGGTTCGCTGGCAGCGGCGTCTATTGGAACACGCAGCCGAAGGGCAAGAACTACTGGGTGAACGGCCAGAAGAAAGACCTGCGGGACAAGGAATATCTGCCCGAGGTGATGCACGATTTCGTCGTCGATTTCATCACTAGGCGCCGCGCCGAGCCCTTCTACGTTTACTACTCCTTGTCGCATGTGCATGCGGAGATCCTTCCCACCCCTGACAGTACGGCGGACAGCAAGGATCTGTACGGCGAAAACATCAAGTACATGGACAAGCTTGTAGGCAAGCTTATGGCCGAGCTCGATCGCCTCAAACTCCGTGATAATACCCTAGTCATTTTCGTTGGCGACAACGGTACGGCTGGGGGCCACGCCGATCGCTCCACTGTTCGCGGCCGGCGCCTGTCGGGCCAAAAGGGATCGATGCTCGAAGGCGGCGCCCTGGTTCCCCTGATTGTCAATTGGCCCGGCAAGACGCCGGTAGGCAAGGTTTCACCGGACTTGGTGGACTCCACCGATTTCGTGCCGACACTAGCGGACGTGGCGGGTGCGAAACTACCGGCGAATACCGTGATAGACGGTCACAGTTTCGCGCCGCAAATCCAAGGAAAGAATGGGCAACCGCGCGACTGGATCTTCATTCAACTCGCCGGACAATGGTACGTAAGGGAAGCCGGGTGGAAGTTGAATCAGAAAGGGGAACTCTTCGACATGAGTCATGCGCCTTTCGAAGAACCGGTGGTCCCCAGCACGACCAGCAACCCTGCCGCGATAGCCGCCCGCAAACGGTTGCAGGCCGCTCTCAACAAGCTGAATCCAGCCGGTGGCATTCTCGACGATGGCGACGGAACCGGCCGTCACGCAAACCGGGATGAGAACAGGAAAAAGAAGAAATAAAACCGCTGATAAAAATGTGAAAACAAGAGGTGCAGCAATGTTCAACAGACTTGCGTGCCTGATCCTTGCCTTGGCTGTCAGCAATGCGCAAAGCATCAGTGGCACGATGATGGGCTTGGTTCGCGATTCTTCGGGCCTAGCTTTGAACGCAACATTCTAGGAATACAATCGACAATGAACCAAAACAACCAATCGAAGGGACTCACAAGACGACAAATTCTGGGCGGTCTGCTTGGGGCCGCAGCCGCACCAGAAGTCCTCCGCAGCCAGGCCCCAGGTAAGCCGCCGAACGTCGTTTTTATCATGTGCGACCAGATGCGTGGCGATGCGATGAGCTTCATGGGCAGCCCCGTTGCCCGCACACCAAACTTGGATAAACTTGCCGCGAGTGGCATTTCTTTCGACAACTATTTCAGTAATTGCCCAGTATGCACGCCCGCTCGCAAGTCGATCTTCAGTGGACGCTATCCGCATGAACACGGCTCCCTAACCAATCGCCATGGGGAGATGCTCTCACTCCCTGGCACGATGATCGACTACTTCAAGCAGCGGGGCTACCGGACTGGCTACATCGGAAAGAATCACGCCTTCAAGCCAGAGGTGTTTAAATCCGTCGATTTCACCAAGCTGCGAGACCGCGAACCGTTTCGAAAATACAATGAGTTCGTCCCGCCGGAATGGCACAGTGACACATACTGGCCATCTGAGGAGACCCACGCTTGGCTCAATACCGCCGACGCACTGCAGTTCATTGACGGAGCGAAAGACGGCAACCCATTTTTCCTTACGGTAAGTTACTTCGATCCGCACCCGCCCTATATGGCGCCGCCAGAGTATACGTCGAAGTATCGTTCCGATCAGATGAAGATTCCGACGTTCATCGATCCTGCCAAATTGAGTGGGCGTTTGGTGGACTTCTATCGCGCCATGAAGGCGGATAAGATCAATGACGCTGCGCTGACCGAGACCATGCGCTACTACTATGCATCGATCGAAGGCATGGTGGATTACCAGGTGGGGCGCATCATGACAGCGCTATCGAGCAAAGGCCTGATGGAAAATACCATCATCGTCTTCACTGCCGATCATGGCGATTTCATGGGCCAACATCGCTTGGTACGCAAAGGCATGTTCCTTTACGATTGCCTGCTGCACGTCCCGATGATTTGGCACATTCCCGGATTGAAAGGCGGGCAGCGTTCGAAGGCGCTCACGCAGGGCATCGATTACTTGCCAACCTTGATCCAATTGACGGGTGGCAAAGCGCGGCCGGAATTGCCAGGAAGATCGCTGACGCAGACATTTACCGGTAGTCAGGAACCTGCTGCGCGCATCATTTTCACCTCAGCCTCCTATGGGGAATTGTCGCGTGAACTGGTAGAGCAAAACAAGATGAAGGATGATCCGGAAACACCACTGCATTCGTTGGCCGAGGAAACCAGTAGCGATTCGAAGAATCGCTACTCAATGGTGCGCTCGCGTGAGTGGAAATTCCTGATGAGCGAGTCACGTCCACCGGAACTGTACCGGATGAACGATGGATGGGTGGAAAAAGAAAATATTGCGGAGAAGACTGAACACGCCACCGTACGCCGCGAAATGGAACAGAAGTTGCAGGCCTTCTGGAAGTGGTAGTAGGACAAAATTCATATGAGCATATCTAGACGTTATTTTTTCTATGGACCGTTGTGGGCGGGCGCTGTGCCTGCGGCAGGATTCGGAAGTGTCCCTTCACTTCGGGCTTTAGGTTACAAGCCTTTCTACAACAAGCTGAATATGGCCTCAATTGGGTGCGGTGGACGCGGTGCGGTAATCCTGGGAGAAGCCGCCGCGACGGAAAACATTGTCGCGTTGTGCGACGTGGACGCCAAGCGCGGCGACGAGGGGATCAAGAAGTTTGAAAAAGCTCCGCTCTATCGCGACTATCGCACCTTGCTTGATAAAGAAGGCAAGAACATTGATGCGGTTACCATCGCCATCCCTGACTTCATGCACGCTACCGTGGCCTTGGCTTGTATGCAGCGGGGCATTCACGTCTACTTAGAAAAGCCGCTGACGCGAACCGCATGGGAAGCGCGTCTGCTGGCCGACGCGGCAGTCAAATATAAGGTTGCAACACAGATGGGCAACCAGGGTTTCTCCCACGAATCGCATCGCGTTGCAGCGGAGATGGTGTGGTCTGGTGCAATCGGCGATGTCACTGAGGTTCACGTTTCCACGACGCCAGGGACTCATCCAACGGCGTTGCAATCGCTGCCGCCAGAGGAGTCAGTGCCGGATACACTCAACTGGCAAGCATGGCTCGGGAATGCGCCTATGCGTCCTTACAGTTCTTACTATGTCCCTTATAATTGGCGTGGCTTTTACGATTTCGGCACTGGCCAAATTGGAAATTGGGCGACGCATGCTGCCGGTCCGGTTCATCATGCATTACAACTTGGTGCGCCCACCAGTGTGGAGTGCATATCGCAAGACGGCCCCAGTAAACTCACATTTCCCAATCGGGCAACCATTCGTTTGGATTTCCCAGTGCGCGGTGGCATGCCTGCGGTGAAGGTGTTCTATCACGATTCGGCGCGCTCCACTGACCCCGAGGTGTACCACGTTCCTGGTATGGAAAACGAAGTTATTCTTCCGCCGCCAAACAACCTCACGAAAAAGGGGCGGCCTATGGGTAGTGGGCGCGAACCCGACGCCCCTCGTCCTGCTGCAACTCCGCGGGGTCAGCGACGTGGGGCGGGCGGTGCCGGCGTGAAGGTCTTCGGTGAAGAGCGCACAGCGCCACAAACCGGGCTCCTTACTGGTAACGGCGCCGTGTTCATTGGCACAAAAGGCATTATGGCAACCGTCGAACGTGGAGAAGGCGTGTGGCTACTTCCAGCCGCACGTTGGGCAGAGTATGTACTGCCACCGCAATTGTTGA
>JAYVXT010000297.1:0-2057 GCA_043785065.1 Bryobacterales bacterium
AGCCGTAGGGGTTTCTCCTGGAAATGCCGGTTCGATGCTTCTACGCGAGGCGTAAAACACTCCGGAGGCGATCATCAGTAAAGCTGCCATTCCGAAAGAAGCTTGTTTAATAAATTGCGGAGCGAAAATCGCCTTCCACCAAGGAGCGGGGCTGATTGCCGCTTTTACTTTTTCAGCCGTCTTAGCCGCAACCCAACCAACGTCCCCCGCTTCTTGAGGCCTGACTTCCGCCATGGCAAACTCGGTAAACAAGGCCAATTCATTCTTGCAGTGGGCGCACCCTTCTAAGTGGGCATCGATGGCCAAAGAGCGCGATTCGGAAGTCAATTCGTCCAGAGCCGGACAATCAGCAGTTTGTTCTAGGGCGCGCCGCATCACTTCCCGCTCCCAGTTACTTGTGGACATTGGGTCCCCCCTTGGACCGTGCCACGGCCGCATTCAACTTGCGCCGCGCACTGACTACATATGCTTTCGCTCCGCTCGCGTTGGTCAACCCTAGCAGGCGCGTTATCGACTCCAATGGCATCTCGTCCACATAATGTAACGTCATCACACGCTGCTCGGTGGGCTCGAGCGCGTCTTGCATCATCTGTTTCATTCTGCCGGCTAATTCCGAAGTTTCCAGCAAAGAGTGTGCATCGGGCGCTGAATCCGCCGCCGATGCCTCGATGACCGGCTCCAATTGCTCTTCCGGTATCGCCTGGTTCGACCGCCACTTGTTGCGGCACTGATTGCGTGTAATCGTATAAAGCCACGTAGAGAACTTGGCATCTCCTCGAAAGGAGTCCAGATGCCGGTGCACATTCAGAAAAATTTCCTGCGCTAAATCGGCTGCCGAGTCCTTGTTCCCCGTGAACCGAAGACACCAAAGCGAAACTCGTTGATAATGACGTTCGAAGAGAATGTCGATCCGCTTGTCCCCGGCCCGACATCCCTGGGCTCGGAACTGCGAGATGAGTTCCTCGTCCGAGAGAGTTTCCATAGATGCGATTATAGCGCTGCACGTTTATTAGGACAGTTGATAAAGCTTAACGGAACAGAAATTATGAAATAAAACGTAGAAAAAATGTTTGAGCACCTTAGTCCGTCGGCGTTGACGGGCGGTGAAGTGGGCCTCGACAAGCACATTCTGTGTTTTTCAAGTGTTTTCAATAGTATGCGCTTCATATACTTTGTGACTAGACCATGCCATAGATAGGTACTATCCGGGCTGTCGCAATGCCCGTTATCCTATCGTTGCAAGTCAATCCACTTAGAATAGAAAATTAACGACTGTGATGGCCTGCGTTCACTCCAGATTAGGAGCCTTCGCTTGCCCGCCCAGCGCCAACTCGCAAGTCGCCCGCTAAAAATGTTCCCTGCGGAGAAGGCGCAATACAACTCCATGCTCTTCACGGTTCTGAACCGGATCACAGCCCAGCCAACCCGCTTCACCGAACTCACCGCCCAACGCCAGTCACCCTGAGTTGAAACTCCGCCACAAAGGGCGGGAACGAAAAGGGGAAGAACGAACCCAAAAAGGAAGTAAAGAAATTATCCGCGTCAAATCTGCGTTCATCGGCGGCCAAGAATCGACCCTCCATTAGCCATGAAACGTCTCTACCGTCGATGCAACCCGCCCCCAACCGGCGCCACGAAAAACGAACCCAATTCATAAATCCCGAAAAAACCACCATAGGGCCTCTCTCGCGTTCACTCCCGTTCACTCGCGACTCATAATCCATCTCCGCCTCGGAAATGGACCATCCGGAAAATCGTTCCCATAGAATAGAAATCCTCTAACCCCCACTCCTGCAACATTTCCAAACCCAAAACCCAACAAAGCCCCTTGCTTCACCCGCTACTCTTTTCACCAGAGAGATAAATTCTGCGCAGAATGCTCTTTTTGAAGTGCTCCCGGCAACGGGAGCCAGCCCTCGGATTAATTCGGGAAGCTCAAAAACAGTTGGCGGCAACCGGTCGTACCGAATACTCGGAAACATGTCTCAGGTTGGGTGACCAGAGGCATGGAGCCTGTAAAGCAGGCGAAGCTGCCGGGCAGCAGCGAAAACGGGTGA
>JAYVXT010000298.1:0-2056 GCA_043785065.1 Bryobacterales bacterium
CGGCGTCGCGGAAAGCTGAGCCAACGGCCAACTCGCATTTACCCAGCCCAACTGTGCGCCGCCGCATTTTGTGAATTGCTCTTGCACGCTCAAAAACCAGCATGGTCGTTGGTGAAGATTACGCTCTCTAGCCCTAAAACAAGCGGGTTGTTGAGGGCGTTTGACGGACCGTGATTTTTTGCGGCAGGAATTATCGCCACCGATTCGGAAAGTGGTATTTTACGCTCCAAACGATCGATTCAAGTCAGAAACACCTCTGTGCGGATCAAACTTATCCGTTTTCCTTCCTGCGTGAACACACCGCTCCCGTTTTGGCCCTTAAGGATTTTCCGACTGCTACGATTGTGAATAACTTACGTGGCTGGTAGCCGACGCAACCGCTCCCATGTCGCAAAGAAGTCTTTCAACCATCCGTTGTAGCCCAGGATCCGGTAGATGATCTTCCGGCCCGATCGAATGATCTGGACTGGCAATAATACTATTGCCGCCAGGAAGCTCCGGAACTCTATCTTGACCAGCTCCAACCCGCGCTCCCGATTGGGCACCATCAAACCAAACCACGCTTTCAAGTTCCACGCCAACGCAGCCATTATCATATACGCCCAGTTGCTGTTCAGATCATTGACCGGCATCCGCATGGCGTTCACACCATTCTTCAATTGTTCGATCACGTTCTCCTGGTTGCATCGTTGGTTGGCGTCCTGCACCACTTCATCCCAGGCCAGGTCAAGGCGGTTGGTGATGTAGAAGAAATAGCGGATTTCATCAAAAAGCACTTCCTCTCCGCGTTCTACGCTCAGATTTTTGCGCAGCACAATCATCCGGTAGCCCTTCTGACAGTTACCTGGCTGGTAATTGAATTCGGCCACTTGCTCGCTTTCCAGCCGGTGATTGAGATAGCACCGTTCTTTTACGATCTGTTCTTTGACGTTCTCGGGGCACTGTCGCGGCTCGGTTTTGATCGGCGGCTCAACCCGCTCTAACCCGCGCCACTGCGCTTCCGAAAGGCTTTGAGCCAATGCGACCAGCTTCGGACTAGCATCCATTCCGAAATTGAAGGTCACTCCGGCTTGATCCCAACTATCGAATTTGAATGTCAGCGAAAAATCAGTATCCCCGCGCAGATGAACCTGCCCGGCGTGGGGTTTGACCAGGGCAATCGCCCGGTCGATCCAAGGCGCGGCTCCATCATGGCTGACCGAGTTCCCGGGACGGTTAACCAAATAGAGAAGCTCCTTGGTGTTGGATAAACTCACGATCAGCGGGGCGTAGCCCCAGATCCCTTTATAGGAAATGTCCATCCCGCCTTTGCACTCGCCCAAGGTTCCGGCGAGGGTGCCGTCCACATCAATGATCGCTCGAGCTAAGAAGCCCGCGGGTTGCTCTTTCCACACGCACTGTCGCGCCTCATTAATAGCATCCATCAAATCAACTATGTCTTTCGGTTCGAACCGGCGCGTAAAATCTCCAGCCGTGGTAGGGTCAGGTATGCGCTGAGCTCCCAGGCTATTGAGATAGCCTTCATCCTGACGGCGCAGTTCGATATCTTCTAAGCGCACTCCTCCCACCATAATGTTATAGGCTACGTTGAGAACATGATCACTTTCATGATAGGGTAAGTGCCGCTTGAGGACGTTCACCTTCTTATTGAGCTGATCGATCAGCCCGATCTTCTGAGCAAGCAGATGAACGGCTCCAATGCCTCCGCAACCTATCGCTTGAGTCTTCTCAGATATTTCATAGTGGATGTTGCTGCCCGAGAACATCGGCTTCTCTTGTTCCGGCCAGGCGTGAGGCTTGAGGCGGCGGGCAATTCGTTCCTTGCATTTCCGGAGGATCTTGGAGTATTTTCTGCTCACTTGAAATGCCCTCCTGCGTTGTGCTGTTGGATTATCACAACCTTACTTCAGCCAATGCTGACGGGCATTTCGAGCTTTTTCTTCAATTATAATTTTAAAGTCACGCTTGAATCAGGCCTAGTCCGCAGGCCGGCACCGCCCTTCCAGCCCAGCAATGGGCGGGGGTGCCTCAGGAAACCAGGGAGAGCAGTGTGAAG
>JAYVXT010000299.1:0-2056 GCA_043785065.1 Bryobacterales bacterium
CAGCGGCACTCCTGCTCTTGATAACGTGTTGCGGCGCATGCAGAAGGTTTCAGCCGATGCGTTCAAGATCGTCACTACCGCGCGCAAGCCATCGGACAATCATCGTGTGTTGGCTCTGGGGAAGGCGAATCCGAAATCTAATCTGATATTGCTCGCGATGGGCGAGACAGGCTTTGCCACACGCGTACTGTCGCCGGCCTACGGCGGACTTTTCTCCTATGCCGCCCCGAATGCTGCCGAGGGAACGGCCAATGGGCAGATCAGCGCCCGCATGCTTCGCAATCTTTATAGAGTGGACAAGTTCACCAAGGCGGCACGCATTTACGGAGTGATTGCCGATCCGGTGCGGCATTCGATTTCGCCGGCCGTCCACAATCGGGCCTTTCAGGCGCGGCGTGTGGACGCGGTGTACTTGCCGTTTCTGGTCAAGCCGGCGCAGTTGAAAGATTTCTTCGCGCTTGCGGATAAGCTGCCAATTTCCGGCTTCAGCGTGACGATTCCGCACAAGCAGCGGATCCTGCGATATCTGGATGTGGTGGACCCGTTGACTCGGCGCATTGGTGCGGTGAACACCGTTTGGAAAAAGGGCGGCAAGTGGCGCGGCGCGAACACCGACACCGATGGCTTGGTGGTGCCGTTGTCGAAGAAGTTAAAAATTGCCAACGCGACGGTGCTGATTGCGGGCAATGGGGGCGCGGCTCGGGGAGCGGCGTTCGCGTTGAGTGAGGCAGGGGCGAAGATCGCGTTTACGGGCCGGAATCTAGACCGGGTTCGGGCGATCGCCAAGACGTGCGATGCCGAGGCGCTGTCGCGCGAGCAGGCGGAGGCGCGCAAGTTTGATGCCTTGGTGCATTGCACGTCGGTTGGGATGTGGCCGCACGTCGATGAATGTTTTTTCGAGAAGAATATTCCGGCGGAGTTGGTGTTCGACATGGTTTATAATCCGCTGGAAACGGCGTTGATTAAGCGGGCGCGGGCGGAGGGCAAGGCGGTAGTGCCGGGCTTGCATATGTTCCTGGAGCAGGCGGCGCGGCAGTATGAGATTTGGACGGGGGATGCGGCTCCGCGGGCGGCGATGGAGCGGGCGGCGCTGGAGGCGCTGACGCCTCCGGTGGCGGTAGCGGGGAAGTAAAACCGGAGTAAAACCGGGGGCGTCCGTAGCGTTTCCTATTTTCCGGGCGAGCGCGGCCACGGCTTTGATGCCTTGATGATGGCGAATCCGGGGATTTTGCTGGGTTTTCGGGGCCGTCTATCTATTAGCATGCCGGTTCCGCACTCCGGACGGCATCCAGCGGATTCTCTCGGACCCGCGAGCTTATGGCGGGAGGCGGAATGCCAGAAAGCCCCTATTTTGATAGGTTTGTGGTTCGCCTGGCTGATTCTGAGGTCCAGGCCGCGATGCGTCAGGTTTCCCCCGGTTTTCGACTAATTTCCGGGCAAGGATTGGGCAGGAACGCGGCAAGTCCTGGCAGTGAATACAGGACAACGGCGCGATGAAGTGTCCGCTGCCAGCATCTCCCATTGGATTGGCACTCCAAACCTCGCAAAGCAAAATCGAAAAGCGCGAGCATTTGCCACCTTTTTTGGATTCGCGAGGGTAGTGGAGACGGAATACCTCTCAGGCACCTCGATGGGTAGAGATTTAAGGAAAAATAGGAAACACTACGGACGCCCCCGGTTTTCCCCCCCCCGGTTTTCCCCCCCGGTTTTCCGCTTGCCGGGTTTTCCGCTTGTGCGCGACACTGGAGTGAAGGCGCCAACCACACACGATGAACCCACTCACTCGACGCAAACTATTCGCCGCGACCGCCGCGGTCCCCTTTGCCGCGCTCGCCCAAGAGGCATCGAAAACCAGCTCCGTCGACGACGACCTCAAAAGCGCCCGCGACGCCATCGCCAACAACGCCGCTCTACTGGCAAAGGTCGACGTGCCCATCGCCACCGAACCCGCCTTCGTCTTCAAGGCTTAACAACATGGCGGACGAACTAGTTTACTCAACCATCGGCGAGTTGAACGCCAAGCTCAAGAAGCGCCAAGTCTCCTCCGTCGAACTCA
>JAYVXT010000300.1:0-2053 GCA_043785065.1 Bryobacterales bacterium
GGAAGGGACCAGGAGCCGAGCCGAAATTGATCTGCGTTTCGCCCCCGGTGCCGAACGAGGTTTTCAGGTTGCCGTGCTTGGTCAGCTCCGCCACTCCAAAGGTTGTAGCCGTAAAGGTGGAATTATAGATTTGTCCACCCAACACGATGGTTCCGTCGGGTTGGACGATGAAGTTCGCTAACAACGCAAAATTGGTGGGGCCGAAGGAAATGAGCGTCTCTCCGCCGCTGCCAAAGTTGTTGTTCAAGTCGCCATTTCTGGTCAACTCCACTACAGCGAAATCCGATGCGGGAGTAGCGCTGCTGAAGTCATTGACACCGCCCCCGAGCAGCATGCTGCCATCGTCCTTAACGACAAAAGTGACAAGCACGTTGAAGGTCCAGTTGCGGCTGAATTCAACGATTGCCACGCCATCGGTGCCGAAGCTATCATCCAAGTGACCATCCCTGGTCAACTTTACGGCGGCCCAATCCGGCATTGTATTGTTGGATGAGTCAAATAGACCCGATGCCACTACAATTTTTCCGTCTGGTAGCGCGACGATGTTTGCAAAAGGCGGTGCAATACCGTTGCCGGCGCCTGAAAATCCGAGATTGCCGATGGGTTCCAAAGTGGTCTCGCCATTCAGGGTGAACGCATCAAAATCCAGCTTTATTATCGCAACCCCCTTGATTGGGACAAGTGTACAGGCCTACGATTCTTATGGATGTCACCCGTCCTCCGGAGAATCACATGGCCGTTATTTCTCGCGTGGGCTCAATTAAAAAGTATTTTGCTTCCCTCAAGGACCCTCGGGTTCGCAAACGCTCTGAGCATCGTTTGATAGATATCATTGCCATCGCGCTTTGCGGAGTCATCGCTAATTGCGATGGCTGGACCGACATCATTGACTTCGCCAACAATCGCTTCGACTGGTTCAAACGCTTTTTGAAATTGCCCAACGGCATTCCCTCACATGACACCTTCGAACGCGTGTTCGCGAAAATCGATCCCGCCGTCTTCAACCGTTGTTGCATTGCCTGGCTACGCGACGTCTCGGACTTGGTCGGCCTCGGTCATTTAGCCATTGATGGCAAGACCTTGCGCGGGTCGGCTTCCTCCAAACATAAACCGCTGCATCTGGTTAGCGCCTGGGCCACCGAAGCCCAGTTAAGTTTGGGCGAAGTCGCCGTCGAGGGCAAATCCAATGAAATCAAGGCTATTCCCGAGCTTTTGAAGCTCCTGGACCTCAAAGGAGCCTTGGTGACTATCGACGCCATCGGCTGCCAAAAAGCGATTGCTCAGCAGATCGTGGACAAGGGCGGAGACTACCTGCTGGCGGTCAAGGGCAACCAAGAACATTTGCTGGATGATATTCAAGCGACGGTCACCAAGGCACTGGACGGTGAGTTGCCCAAACATCAGGTCGTGATGGTCACGACCACGGCCAAAGGCCACGGCAGAATAGAGCAACGCACCCACACCGTGATCACGAACTTGGCAGCTATTCGAGACCGCAAACTTTGGCCGGGACTGACCACCGTGGGCATGTGTTTGCGGGAACGCACAGCCAACGGCAAAACTACGATGGAAACCCATTACTTCATTGGCAGCGGACGTCTGGGCGCACGCAAAGTAGCGAAAGCCATGCGTGGTCATTGGGGCATTGAAAACAATCTGCACTGGCATTTGGATGTCCATCTCGGCGAAGATAGAAGTCGCATTCAAGAGCGTAATGCGGCCAGAAACTTCGCGAGCATGCGCAAGTTGGCTTTATGCGTGCTCAAGCGCCATCCCGCCCAAAAGAGTATTCCCCGCAAACGCAAGCTGGCTGCTCAAAACCCCGACTTTCTCGCGGAAATCCTCACGGGCGCCGCGAAGGTAGAGGAAGTTTGATGCGTTCACCCTGCAAGTCTATCCCTGTCGCGATCATCTCAAAGTGCCCTTCTCGACGTAGGTTTTCCCGGTCTGGGGATCGATGATTCTTATGAACGTAAGGTTACTCCTGAGTTGCGCCTACCGCAAGAGGCCACCTTCTCTGCCGCTTCGGCACGCCCTTCGGAGTACCTCAGGG
>JAYVXT010000301.1:0-2049 GCA_043785065.1 Bryobacterales bacterium
AGAGGTTAAAATGAAAAAATTTTGCATTAGAGCGTGCGCGCGCACGTTCTTGAGTTTTTTGATCCTCACTTCAACGTACGTGGCATTCGTTCCTTTTGCCAGTGTGAGCTGGGGACAAGAGCGGTTCAGCGATGTAAGCGGCACTGCGATGGACGCCACGGGCGCCGTGGTGCCGAATGTGAAGGTGACCGCAACGAATCGGTCGACGGGCCGTACTCTGACGACTACAACCGGGGGCGACGGCACCTATGCCCTTCGTCAATTGGAACCGGGCCACTATTCGATCCGTTTCGAAATCTCCGGTTTTACTACCTATGAACTTTCCGACGTGAATCTTCTGTTGGGAAAAGAATTGAGAGTGGATGGCACGCTGAAGGTAGGCAGCATCGGGCAGACCGTCGAAGTGAGCGATGCCGCTCCTCTGATCGACGTGACCGGCACAACCATAGCCCAAAATATCACCGCTGAAGAGTTTGATCGGCTGCCGAAAGCGCGAAGTTTTCAGTCGTTGGCGTTGGCTTCTCCTTCGGTGAATAAAGGTGATATCGAAGGCGGCTTTCAGGTGAATGGCGCAAGCGGCGCTGAGAACCAGTTCACGATCGATGGCATTTCGACTAATAGCGTTATCGATGGCCGTTCCCGCCAGAACGCAATGTTTGAAATCTTGCAGGAAGTACAAGTGAAAACAGGTGGAATCGAAGCCGAGTACGGCGGCGCGCTGGGAGGTGTGATCAGTGCGATCACCAAATCCGGCGGAAATGCATTCCACGGCGATGTGCATTATTATTTCACGGGTAACAGCATTGGAGCCGGTCCAGTGAATCGGCTGCTGCTGGACCCCAAGAACGAATCGACCGTTAGCTATGTACAGGACAAGAAGCAAAAGAACGACCAGCATGAACCTGGTTTCTCGCTGGGCGGATATTTTATTAAGGACAAACTTTGGTTCTTTAGCGCCGGGTCTCCCAGCTTTGTGCGCCGCTCGAACGACTACTTGTTCAGCAGCGGAACAGAGCCCGCAACCTTCACCGAGGACCAAACCGTTTGGACCGTATTCAACAAAGTCTCGTGGGACGCAACGAAGCGCATCCGCACCAACTTCACTTATCTGTGGAGTCCGACTCGTTCGAGCGGTAGTTTGCCAGCGTATAACTATCAGACCAATTCTGTAACCAGCTCGCTGGCGTCGAATATTCCTAACAAATCGGTTGGTTTCTCCGCTCCGCAGTCGAATTATACGGGAACGGTGGATATTGTTCTCACGCCCACCTCGCTCTTGTCTATTCGCGGCGCGCGCTTCTGGGACGATTTTAAAACCACAGGTATTCCCAATGCCACTGCGGTTACGTTTCAAACTTCCGCGACTGCGCTTCCGTTCGACATTCCGGCTGCTCTGCGTCAACCTGTTGGATTCCAGAACACTCCGCGGCTGCAGAACACCTTCTTCGATCTGGGCACCCGCACTTACGTGCAGGTGGACTATAGCAAGGCGTTTCGCTTCCTCGGTTCGCACGATCTGAAGATTGGGGGCGGTGTCCAGAAGAACGTCAACAAGGTGAACGTTGCCTACCCTGGCGGCGGCTTCGCTTATGTATACTGGGACAAAGCATTTAAGAGCAACGCAACTGGTCTCACCCAGCGTGGCCAATATGGATACTATGAGTCCGATGACATCGGTACGCATGGATCCACCGGTGCCAACCAATCCAACATGTATATCCAGGATCACTGGCGGATTCATCCCCGCGTGACCTTGAGCCTCGGCCTTCGCACCGAGCGTGAAATCATTCCTTCGTTCCGCCGCGACATCAAAGAGACGGCGTTCAGTTTCGGCTTCGCCGACAAGATGGCTCCCCGCGTCGGCGTTAGCTGGGACGTCCATGGCGATGGAAAGCTGAAGGTATATGGCAGCTACGGCCGCTTCTACGATTGGGTGAAGTATGAGCTCGCTCGCGGCACCTTCGGCGGCGACTTCTGGACCATCAAGTATCGTTCTCTCGATACTACCGACGTATTTTCGCTTGGCAACGGGAACCTTCCTGGCCAGAA
>JAYVXT010000302.1:0-2048 GCA_043785065.1 Bryobacterales bacterium
TACAACTTTTTCAGCGTTGCATGGAATAGCGGAACCGTCTCCATCACCAACAATGCGGGCCTCATCAAACGGGTTCCCGTTCCTCGCGAAGTGGTTCCCATTTCCACTGTCCTTGCCGCGTGCATTCATTTGTTGATTCAAATCGGCCTGCTGTTGACAGTCACTCTAATCTACGGGCGGGGCATCAATTGGAACTGGCTCTACCTTCCCGTGGTTTGGTCTCTAGCGGTGGTTTTCGTTTGCGGCATTGTACTCGTTACCTCCGCGCTTGATGTTTATATACGCGATATCCGCTACGTGGTGGAATCTTTCGTTACCGTTTTATTTTGGGCAGTCCCCATTTTTTACTATCCTTCGGCGGAAATCAGCCAGCGCTTTTCATACGTCTTCGATTACAACCCGATCACCGCTCTCATTTTCGCGTTGCGCTTGATCTTAATTGACGGGCATGCCCCGCCATTTTCGTTGCTGACAAAACTCGCCTTGGTTTCCTTCGGCATGTTTGGATTCGGGTGGATGGTCTTTGGACGGCTGAAGTCGCGCTTCTTTGATTATTTATAAACCGCATTATTTGTAAATCACATGAACGTCATTGCATTCAATCACGTATGGAAATCGTTTCACCGCACGGCGGGGCAACAGTTATTGCGCCACTACCTGGTCGACCTATTCGACGGAGCGGATTCAAATCCATTTCACGCCTTGAAGAATATTTCCTTTGAAATCGGCGATGGCGAATGCGTTGGCGTGGTCGGGGCCAATGGTGCAGGCAAAAGCACGTTGTTAAGCCTTGTCACGGGCCTTGCCGCCCCCAACCGGGGCGACGTCAAAGTGAACGGCCGCGTAGCCGCTCTGCTGGAACTGGGGGCTGGATTCCACCCGGACCTGACTGGGCGCGAAAATGTACTCTTGAACGCGGCTTTAATGGGCTTCAAACGCAGCGAAGCCGTGAATCTTTATGACGCAATCGTCGACTTCGCTGAAATGTCCGACTTCATGGAGGAGCCACTGCGCACCTATTCCAGCGGCATGAAGCTGCGGCTGGGGTTTGCCGTTGCGGTAAACCTGAATCCGGACGTGCTCATCATCGATGAGATTCTCGCCGTGGGGGATCAAGAGTTTCAAGCCAAGTGCACGGAGAAAATTCTTGCGATCAAAAAAACGGGCAAAACCATTCTCTGCGTGTCGCACAATGGCTCGACGATTCAGAGTTTATGCGACCGCGCCCTGTGGCTGGATCATGGGCAGCTTGTGATGGACGGCCTTTCCACCGAAGTGGTTCCCGCCTATGAAGGACGCAGGGCCGCTTCCCATGCTTGAACTCCGGCAGTAGACTGTAAATATGCCAACCGCTTCGATCCCGGAAGCTCTGCCCCGTCCGCTGACGTGGCTCACTGAAGAAGAGCAAATGTTCCGCGCCACCGTGCGCCGCTTCGCCAAGGAACAAATCGCGCCGCTCGTTCGCCAAATGGACGACGCCTCCCATCTGGACGAAGGCATTCTGCGCCAGCTGTTTGAATTAGGCCTGCTTGCCGTGGAAATTCCCGAAGAGTATGGGGGCCAGGGCGGCTCGTTCTTGCAAAGCGTGCTGGCGATAGAAGAGATCGCCGCCGTGGATCCGGCTGTTGCCGTGGTGGTGGATGTGCAGAATACGCTGGTGATTAACGCCGTGATGCGTTGGGCGGACAGCGAACAGAAAAAACGATTGTTGCCCAAGCTGGCATCCAATTGCCTGGCGTCGTATGCGTTGTCGGAAGCCGGCTCGGGCTCCGACGCCTTCGCGCTCACCACGCGCGCAGTTGCAGATGGCGACGGCTTCGTTCTGAATGGGCGCAAATTGTGGATCACCAACGCCGCCGAAGCAGGGCTATTTCTGGTTTTCGCCAACGCCAATCCCGAAGCCGGCTACAAAGGCATCACCTGCTTCATGGTGGAGCGCGATTTCCCGGGCTTCAAGGTTGGCAAGAAGGAAGACAAGCTGGGAATTCGCGCCTCTTCAACATGCGAGTTGTTGTTCGACAATTGCCGCGTCCCGAAAGCGAATGTAT
>JAYVXT010000303.1:0-2047 GCA_043785065.1 Bryobacterales bacterium
GGATTTTGATTGATGCGGATTTCACGAATGGAATCCTTCGAGGGCAGTTGCCCCCCACTAAAGCCGTCAATAAAAATTGATCCACCATTTGGTCCGGCCGACGGCCCTGCAAGCGCGGCAAGATCGGCGGCCAAGTCTTCCGGATTGTCGGCCAATGCCTCTAGATCCTGGCCACGTAAAACCAGTGCCCCGGCATTCGATGAAGGGTCAGTGCCGATTGCCACGCCTCCGGTGCTGTCGTTCACAGTGACTTTTTGCGATGCCGCCATTACTTTCAACTTAAGATCGATGGACTGAGCACCGGTCTTTAGCGTTACCTTGAATGGCGATAAAGTCATATCGGGAGCCGATGCCGACATCGTATAGTCGCCTGGAGTTAGGCCAGCGAAGGAGTAAGTAGCATCGTTTCCGACCGTTTTGGCTTGCGATTTTCCGTTGGGGTTTGCCAGAACCACTTTGGCTCCGGGTATGATGGCGCCAGTCTCGTCGGAGACTAACCCTTTAAGGGCAGCCGTCTGCGAAAAGCAAGGGAATAAAAGGAGTAGTAAAAAGCAAAGGGTGCGCAATAAAAGTAGGCGCACCCCGTTTGCAATTCGTTACAGGCTCTTTTAGGCGATGCCCGCGCCGATTGCCTCGGTAAAAACGGAATAAAGGGACTGCCCGGCCGTCATAAACAACCGGTTGCGCTTCACGCCTCCAAAACAAATATTGGCGCAAATCTCAGGCAACAAAATCTGGCCAATGCGCGCTCCATCCGGCGAAACAATATGCACACCGTCATATCCCGCGCCAACCCAACCGGCGCCAATCCAAACGTTACCGTCGGTGTCGCAACGGATGCCATCGGCAAGCCCAGCTTCGTTGAAGTTTGGCAGTTTCATATTGACGAACTCTTTCCCGCCCTTCAGCGACGTTCCGTTCACCACATCATAGACACGAATATTCCTTGGAGCTTGCTCGTAATGCGTTGCCCCAGTGTCGGCTATGTAAAGCTTCTTGTAGTCCGGCGAAAAACACAAACCATTTGGCTTGTATAGTTCATCCACCACCTTGTCCAACTTGCCCGACTTGTCTATGCGGTAAACAGCTTCCTTGATCTCCAGTGGCCCCTTGTTGCCTTCGTACTCTCCGAGACTTCCATACCCCGGATCGGTAAACCACACCGCGCCATCCGGGGCCACGATAATGTCGTTCGGAGCATTGAACCGCTTGCCATTGTATTTGTCCGCTAGCACTGTAGTTGAACCGTTATACTCTTGCCTGGTTACGCGCCGGTTGCCATGTTCGCACGAAAGCAGCCGCCCCTCATAATCAAACGTGTTCCCGTTGGTGTAGCCCACCGGCTTGCGGAACACAGTCACTTTACCGTCTTCGTCCTCCAGAAACCGCATCTGCCGGTCGTTGGGAATGTCGCTGAAAACCACATAACGTCCAACTCCGTTCCATGCCGGTCCTTCGGCCCACATCGCACCCACCCAATGACGTTGAATGGGGGTGTTGCCAATCTTGTATTTTGCGAAGCGCTTGTCCAGAACCACCACATCCGGCTCAGGGTACCGGACTGGATTTTTGCCCGTCCAATCCCGTTGCGTCTGCGCCGCCGCGCTGGCCACGCCTAACGCGGCGGTACTCAAGAAGTTTCTGCGATTCATTGCTGATCGTATCCTTTTAATCGGCGCACCCAAATATTCCGGTAGCGCACCTTCGTATCGTGATTCTGCAAACCTAAAGGCTCCTCATCTCCATGCGGAGCATACTGCCCTACTACCTTGTGCGCCATGCGTCCGATGATCTGTTGATGATGGTGTAACATCACCCCATTCAACATCACTGTGACGTAAGCAGGCTTAACCAACTTGCCTGCTTCAAACTTCGGAGCCTCAAAAAAGATGTCGTACATTTGCCACTTCCCCGGAGGCCGCGCAGGATTCACAAGGGGTGGGTATTGTCCATAGATCGCCCCAACCTGCCCATCGGCATAAGTGACGTTGTTGTAGGAATCCAGTACTTGGATTTCGTAATTGCTCATCAGCAACACGCCGCTGTT
>JAYVXT010000304.1:0-6898 GCA_043785065.1 Bryobacterales bacterium
CCGGCGAAGAGGTATCAATCGGCATCGGAAATGGCCGGTGATTTGTCAGCGGTTCTCACGGGAAGCGGTCCCTTGCCGCCGGCGCGGCTTCCAGCATCAAATGGAATTGATAAGAAGTGGAAGGTTATTGTTCCCGTCGTGGCGGCGCTGGTGGCGTCCTTCGGTGCGGGCTATTTCTACTTGCATCGCGCTCCGGCGAGGCTGACGGACAAAGATACGATTGTTCTGGCCGATTTCGTCAATAACACAGGCGATCCCATCTTCGACGGAACGCTTCGGCAGGGGCTGGCTTTCCAGTTGGAACAGTCTCCGTTTCTCAAAATTATGGATGACCAGCACGTGCAGGGCATTCTTCGCCTGATGAGTCTACAGCCGGGAGCCCGTATCACCAATCCAGTCGCGCAGGAGATTTGCGTCCGTGACGGAGCGGCGGCCACCATTGATGGCACGATCGCGAGCCTGGGAAAAAGCTACGTCCTCACACTCCAGGCCATTGCTTGTCAAAATGGCGCAACGCTCGCCCGGGAGCAGATACAGGCCGAAGACAAAGAGCATGTGCTGAACGCAGTGGGCGTTGCCGCGACGGCCATGCGCGGCAAGCTGGGGGAATCGCTCAGCTCGATTCAGAAGCTGAATATTCCTCTGGAACAGGCCACGACGTCTACGTTGGAAGCGCTTCAAAGCTACAGCGCCGGTTATTCGACCATGCTCGGCGGGAATTATTTGGCCGCTTTTCCGTTGCTCGAGCGCGCTATCGCAATCGATCCTAACTTCGCGACGGCTTACCTTTTACTTGCCGTCGGTTACGAGCAAGCAGGGGACAACGCGCGCAGCCGGAAATATGCGGAACAGGCTTTCGGTTTGGTCGACCGGGTCTCCGAGGTCGAGCGCACCAGGATCACGGGATACTACTACTTGATTATCGGCGACCTGGGCAAGGCGATTGACTCGGCACAATTGGGTAGCCGCGATTATCAACGACTGTGGGGTTCCCATAACTCCTTGGGCATGATGTACGTAGACCTGGGCCGTTTTGAAGAGGGGCTGAAGGAAGGTTTGGAAGGGTCCCGGTTGGAGCCGGAAGTTGAATTTCCCTACCGGCGTCAACTGGACGCCTACATCTGTCTGGATCGGCTTCCGGAGGCGAGAGCGTTAGCGGACAAACTGCGAATGAAGGGGCTCGGCGGACCGAGGATTCATCACCGCTACCTCGAAATTGCTTACGTCGATGGCGATCAAGCGGCCATCGGCCGGGAGATTAAATGGTTCGCAGGCAAGCCGGACGAGTACCTCAGCTTTGGCTTGCAGGCGGCCAATAAAAATGTTCATGGCCAGCTTCGTGAGTCGCGCAAATTGTACCAGCGAGCCGCGGAGATGGCGCAGCGCCGCGGACTCTCGAACGCCGCAGCCGAATTCGAGGAAGCCGATGCGCGCGCCGACGCGCTGTCGGGCAATTGCCAGACCGTGCGTAGCCTGGGGCGTCCGGCCTTGGCTCTGGCGATTTGTGGAGATGCGGCCAAGGCAGAGAAACTCGCCGCGGAGACTTCGAAGATCTTTCCAAACGGAACCCTTTGGAATGCGGTGCAACTTCCAGAGATTCGCGCGGCTATCGCGCTCACTCGCGAACCGGCCAGGAGCGTGGAACTGCTGGCATCCGCCGCGCCATACGAGCGCGCTTATCTCGATGCGGTTTACTTGCGTGGTTTGGCGTACCTGCGTCTGAACAAGGGCGAGGAGGCGGTGGCCGAGTTCCGGAAAATCGTGGATCACAAGGGCGCTAATTGGGCCAGTGACTGGCACCATCCGTATCAGGGACAATTCTATTCGCTTTCTTATCTGGGACTGGCGCGTGGTTTTGCGCTCGCAGGCGACACGGCGAAAGCAAAAAAGGCGTTCCAAGACTTCTTCGAGTTGTGGAAAGATGCCGACCCCGGCATCCCTATTCATCAGCAAGCCAAAGCAGAATACGCCAAGCTTCCTTGAGCCTGGAAACGGCAGTTGGATGCTGCTCTAGCATTTGTTCAAGCATCTGACCAGCCCCCGATGATAATCGGGATCTGCCACTAGCCTTGGTTAAAATTAAACGACAACTTAGCGAATGACGAGTATCGCACCAGCCCCCGATTGCCATCGGGGGCTGGTGCGTGGTTGTGTCACCCAGATGGGGAAATACGCCGCACGCGGAACTGCCTTTGCCTCAAGCAGTCTGGGTCTTTCGTGTCAACTCAACCGCCGTTTTCAGATTGAGAAACTGCCGAAGAATTTGTGGGGAGTAGTAGGTTTGGCTGCGACGCTTAGCGGTCTCAGCCGCTGCTGCGAAATTCACAGGCGCTCGCCAATTGACGCTGAAAAAGCACAGGCTGAAATCAGTATTTCATAAACAACTCTATGTTTTTACAGTTGAAACGTGCGACACTGTGGAGCGCATTGTGTACAGCGTTATCCCTCCCCGCGTCGCTAATAAACCCAATGTGCGGAGACAAAGTGGTTGCCGCATTTGACGCAGCCGCAACACTGTCCGGAAGTTATTAACTTTGTTCAAAGAGGAGAAAAATAAATGTCCAGTTCGTTGATCGATAGTTTACTTAGCCTAGCCACCCCTCAGATTACGGCAGCCCTGTCATCCCGTCTCGGAGAATCGGAAAGCGCAGTTCAAAAAGGGCTGCAAGGTGGACTCGCATCCATCGTAGGCGCACTTGCGGGCAAAGCGGGCGACGGCGAATTCCTCAAGACTATTTTCAACATGATAACCGGTCCGGGCGCCGGCGCTGGTCTGCTTTCCAGTCTTGGCGGTGTGGCATCGGGTTCTGCAAGTCCATCTGTTGCCGATTTGGGAAGTCGGTTTCTGAACCAGGTCCTCGGGTCGCAGCAATCAACCGTTGCCGGCGCAATCAGCTCGGCTTCGGGCTTGAAGTCGAATTCGGCAAGCAGCATTCTCAGCATGGCCGCTCCAATGGTGATGGGGTTACTAGGACAGCGCGCTGCTGATTCCAACTTGAATGCCGGTTCTTTAGGCAGCTTGTTGAAGGCGGAACTTCCTAGCCTGCAACGCTTTTTGCCCACCGGCCTCAGCGGCATGTTGAGTAGCTTCAGCAGTGCCCCTGCCGCTGCTATTGCCGATGAAACGGAATCCGGCATGAAGTGGCTGGTTCCGGCTTTGCTTGGATTGGCTCTGCTCGGCGGTTTGTTCTGGTTCTTGAACCAAAGCAAGGAACCCGTGAAGGAAGCGGCCAAGGCAATCGAAACCAAAACGGAAGATACGGCCAAATCCATGTGGGCCGCGTTGGGAGAATTCTTCAAACGCAAATTGCCCAATGGCGTTGAGCTGGACATTCCGAAGATGGGTGTTGAAAACAAGTTGATCGACTTCATTCAGGATGCCTCGAGGCCCGTGGACAAGACCACTTGGTTCGACTTCGACCGACTGTTGTTCGACACCGCCAAGGCCACGCTGCAACCCTTATCGCAGGCCCAGTTGGCCGACATCGCCAACATCTTCAAGGCGTATCCGAAGGTGAAGGCCAAGGTTGGCGGCTATACCGATAACGTGGGTGACAAAGCGATGAACCAGAAGCTATCCGAGGAACGCGCGACCAATGTTCGCGCCGAGTTGCTGAAGCTCGGCGTGGAAGAGGATCGTCTCACGGCGGAAGGTTACGGTGAGGAGCATCCCATCGCCGACAACACGACCGAGGAAGGCCGGCAGAAGAATCGCCGCATCTCCATGCGTTTGACCGAGAAGTAAAATACTGTAGCGATTGCCCTCCGTGCTTTGTCCCGATTCGGGTTGAAGCGCGTGGGGCGAACTGTTTCGAAGCACGCCTACAATTGGTAAGTTATATAGAGCACCGCCATGGCCACTAAACCCACACTTAAAACGCCTCCTCGCGCCAAACGCGCCAAAGTTGAAATTCAGCAGGAATTTTCCGCTCTGCAAGATGAGCTGGAAATGTCCCGCGATTCCTCCGATCCCAAAGCGGAAGAGTTGGCTAAGCACAAGGAGAACGACGTGCGTCAAGCGGTTGAAGGAGTCAGCGTCGACGGAGTGGTGGAGCAGATATCGAAGTTGGGGCTAGAGATTTCCCGGGCTTTGAACGGGGTCTCGGAAAAGCTGGTGGATGAAGTGAATCGTCTGGCGACGCTGCGCGCGGCTGTCGGTCTTGAGCGGCAGGAACTGGAACGTCTGCACAAGATCGACGTTGCGGCCACCGCCCTGGACCAAATGGTTCAGGAATACGAAAAGCAGAAAGAGCAGCTGGAAACTGAGATCGCCACGCAGCGTTCCGTCTGGGAAGAGAATGTTCAGGTTGCCGAGCGCGAGCGCAAGGAGCAGGAAGAGGCTCTAAAGAAGCAGCGGCAGCGGGACATTGACGAATACGAATACAAGAAGAACCTGGAACGGAAACGCGCCCAGGATAAGTACGACGAAGATCTGCGGCTGCAGGAAAAGAAGAATAAAGAGAAGCAGGAAGCGTTGGACAAGAGTTGGTCGGAGCGCGAAGGCGTTCTGCGCGAGCAGGAAGAAGAATTAAAGCGGCTGCGCAAGGAAGCGCTTGATTTCCCGGCGCGTTTGCAGCGTGAAATGGAACAAGCCGCGGTGCAGGCGGCCAAAGTGGCAACGCAGCAAGCCGAGCAACAGGCGCTGCTTTTGAAGAAGGAATCCGAAGGGGACAAGCGGATCGCCGAACTGCAGATCAAGGGGTTGGAAGATATGGTGGCCCGGCAGAATAGCCAGATCGCTGAGCTGCACAAGCAAGTGGAAGAAGCCAAGCGGCAGGTGCAGGAGATTGCGGTGCGGGCGATTGAAGGTGCGTCGGGCGCGAAGACTTTGACGCATGTGAATGAGATTGCGATGGAGCAGGCCAAGCATCGCGGGCAGCAATCGTAACTGTAAGGCCGGGTCAAATTAGAGTAAGGGCGATGTCAGGAAAACCCGGCGTCCAAAGGAACAATACGTTCCGTCCATTCTTGTAGAGCCGCTAGCATTTGAGTATTGGGCAAAGAGCTAAGAGGGGTAAATGCAACTGTTGGCAAGAAGCCTCAAGCAAGTACTCGGCAAGCTCGGCATCGGCATCTATAATCTTCGCGGCAAATATGCGCAGGACGGCCTACTGACAGTGCACGCCGCTTCGTTCCGAGAGGATCGGCGTTTCAGGGACGCATATGCGCGTGGCGGGCGGGCGAGTTACGGCTTTGATCCAGGTTTCGAGTGGCGCGTACACACTGCATTGTGGGCAGCTCAAGCAAGTCTGCGTGTGGAAGGGGACTTCGTCGAGTGTGGTGTGAACGCCGGTTTCATCAGTTCGGCCATTATGAAGTGGCTTGACTGGAACCGGGTCGGCAGGCGCTTCTACCTGGTGGATACCTTTTCTGGGCCAGTCATGGAGCAGTATTCGGCCGACGAGGCGAAAATGTCCAGACTGGCCATCGCAGCACACGGTATCGACGTGGGTGCGTACGTCACTGACATGACAAGAATCCGCGCGAACTTCGCCGAGTGGTCGAACGCAGTCATCGTACAAGGTACAGTACCCGATGTCCTGCATGCAATCAACTTCGAGCGCGTTGCATTTCTACACCTCGATATGAATTGCGCGTTGCCCGAAAGAACCGCACTTGAGTTCTTTTGGGATCGGCTATCCCCCGGCGCAGCCGTCTTGCTGGACGAATACGCTTATTCGGGTCACGACTGCCAACGTGAGGCTATCGACAGAGTGGTGCATCGATTTCACACGTCCGTTCTGGCGCTTCCAACGGGACAGGGGTTACTCATTCGATGAAGTGAGCGGCAACGCACAAGCCGTGCAGCGGCAGGTGCAGGAAATTGCGGTGCGGGCGATTGAGGGGGCGTCGGGCGCGAAGACGTTGACCTATGTAAATTGAGCTTGCGATGGAGCATGCCAAGCATCGCGGGCAGCAATGGTAGGTAAGCTCCGGTTGCGATAAACTCCAATTTAGAGGTCTCTCATGGCTGCTATTAATTTGATCACGTCCGATCCCAAGATTATGATGGGAAAACCCGTAGTCGCGGGCCTAGAATTACCGTGGAATTAATCCTAGAAAAACTCGCGGCTGGCGAATCGGTGGAGCAAATCCTGCAGGCTCATCCCCGGTTGACAAAAGAGGCAATCCACGCCGCTCTGGCATTTGCCGCAGAGGCGCTGCGGGCGGATGTAGTCTATCCATGCGAGCCGGCGGTTCATTGAGATTTATCGCCGATGAGAGTTTGGAAGGCCCGATCATTGGACGCTTCCCAATGTGCCGATGGACATGACGTTGTTTCGATAGCAGAGTTCAGCCAGGAATTTAAGATATTGACGTACTCTCAACAAGAGCCCTGGAAGACGAAGTAGGTCTTTAACCGGAAAGATTTCGTTTGCGACTTTGACAATATAGAGGACTGGCTCGGTTGTGAAGCCGAGCAGTCTGCTCACTGGGCCATCCGTTCGCGGTAGGGACAGCGGTTGAACCCACTGCCCCCCGCACAGACCCGTGCGAGCGCTACTAACGCACACGGTTCTTACCTCGGGTATGTTTGGCGTCAAAGCGAACATCAGGATAGGGCTGTAGGATTTGTACCGGTGGCAACAAGGCTCCCAGTTTCTCATGAAATCTCTCCAAGGTGAGCGTACATCTCTGGCTACGCCTCTTGAGCGTTTGAAACCAGAGCCGTTCCACTTCCCGGTGATTTCGGTATTCTGAATTGGCCCACTTCGGCAGTTTAATTTGGCCCACCCCCTAAGCGAACGATTACCCTTGTTTCGGGCGATAGCCCGAAGCAGGGGAATTCGTTGGAGTGGAGCAAAAAAGTGGAACTATTCGAGCAGATACGCAGAGAGTTTGAGTTCGGCGTGGGAACGATAGCCGGAGTGGCCAAGAAGTTGAATGTGCACCGGCG
>JAYVXT010000305.1:0-6897 GCA_043785065.1 Bryobacterales bacterium
GGAGCCAAGCCGAAGTAATTCTGCGCAACCAATGGATTCACGCCCGGGGATGTTGGCAACGGCACCACACCGAAGACATATTTCGCCAGGGGACTAAGCCGCGCTGAGGGCAACTGATTGCCGACATATGGCGTCTTGGTGTAAGCAGGCCCCGCGCCCACCGACCATGGATCGTACAAGACAACGTTACGGCCCGTTCCATCAACTAAGCCGCTGAAATCTCCCTGACGCATTGGCGCTGTCCAAACGGCCGAGCCAGTGCTGGCGGCTTGACGCGCTCTAGATTCTTCCCAAGCGCCAAAGATAAACGTTCTGTTCTTGCCATTATATTTGGGCAACATCACGGGCCCACCGGCGGATGCGCCGAATTCATTGCGCACAAGATGAGGAGCCTTCGAGAACGTATCCTGCCGCTGCCTGGCTACGCCGAAGCCGCTGTTGCGGCCGGTTTCAAACAAGGCTCCGTGGAATTCATTGGTTCCGCTTCGCGTCGTGAAAATTGCATTGGCGGGGCGGTCCAATTTTGCGCTGGAGCCATTAGTCTCAATGCGGTATTCCTGAATTGTATCTAGACCCGGAGGCCGGGATTGAATGTTGCCCGTGTTGCGGTCGTCCAGCGGGACACCGTCCTGAACGAATTCCATCGCCGAATCGCGTAACCCATAAACTCTCGGCTGCGACGCGGGACCTTCCAGTCCGGGCACCGTCACCGTCAACAAATTTTGAATGGAGCGGCCATTCAGCGGCAGTTGTTCAATGCGGGCGCGCTCGACCACGGTGGCGAGCGTGGGGCTGGTAGTTGTGATCAACGGGGTAACGTCGCCCGCCACGGTGACCTGTTCGGATGCTTTGGCGATCAACATGGTTGGATTCACCACGGACTGCTGGCCCACTTGAAGCACAAGTTGCCCTTGCCAGCGCTGCATTCCTGGGGCGGTAACCGTCATGCGGTATTCGCCCGTTTGCAGGGCTGGGAACACGAAGAAGCCCGCGGCGTTGCTTAGGCCTTCGAACTTGTTTGCCGTTTGTACGTGTTCCAGCGCGACGGTGGCGTTGGGCATGACCGCGGCGGTGGAATCGGTGATGGTTCCTTGGATACGGCCAGAGCCGGTTTGGGCTGGCAGCATCAGTGTTGCGAGACTCGCGCTAACAAAGCAGACGAGGATGCGAGAGTTCATGGATGTTCCTTGACGGGCCAAATATGGCATCAAGTCTATCATAATTATGTTCGAGGTTCGAATTAAATTAACCTACCAAGGCGGACATCACCCGCTCGACCACTGGAGCCGCTTCGTGCACCACAGGCTTCCTACTGGGCAAACCCATTACCTGATGCAGCAAGTTACGCAAGCTATCCTCAAGCCTCGGCCGCTGCTTCAAGTAAGCGGCTGCTTCCTCCATCGTCGAGCCCAGCAACAAGCCGCCATAGATGAGGTCGTCGCCATCCTGCTCAATCAACTCCTCGGCCAAGCCGTGCGACAGCAGGTCCAGTTGCGGAGAGAAGCCTTCACCGAAGGTCATCACCAGTTGAGCTTCTTTAAAGCCCGGCGAGAGGCGATTCTTTACGATCTTCATCTTCATTCGCTGGCCGAACGGTTTGCCGCGGCGCTGCAGAATTTCCACGGTGCGAATATCGGCGCGAATGGAGGCGTAAAGCTTAACGCTCCAACCGCCGGTTGTAGTTTCTTCCGGCCCGTTGCCTATTTCGATGACGCGCGAACGCAGCTGGTTCAACATCAACAGGCAACAATTGCTGCGCGTTAGCGCAGTGGATAAGCGCCGCAGAAAACTGGCGCACAGTCCACTGTGGACAAAGGGATCGTTACTATCGCTGGATAACGCCGCAAGCGAGTCAATCACCACCAAATCTACGGTGCCGGATTGCACCAGCTTCAATAAAATGCGAAACGCCTGTTCGCCGCCTTCCGGCTGGATGAACAGCAATGAGCCTAGATCGACACCAAGCCGCGCCGCGTAAGCTGCGTCGAACCCGCGTTCGGCATCCACATAGACAGCTTGGCATCCCGCCCGTTGCGCGGCTGCTATCGCCTGCAGCGCGATGGTGGATTTGCCGGAAGACTCCGGACCAAATAGTTCCACCATGTGTCCGCGCGGCAATCCTCCGATTTGCATTGCCGCGTCGACGCTTAAAAAGCCGGAAGGTATGAAATCATGCTTGCGCGGCGCATCCGCATTCCATAGCGTCAATTGAATTTCTTGCCGCCGATGCGGCTCCGGATCCATGAACATGGCCAACCCCTGGGACTAACTTATTTTTGTTTTAACTACATCGGAAAATCCTAGTCTTACTAATCCTTAAGGTGTTTGTCCCATAGGATAATTCGGAAGCGGGATCCCATGGATAGGGGGACTTTCCCCCCGTGTGGGGATTATGGGCACCCTATAGCTGGAAGGTAAGCTTATGTGCTCTTTGCGGGCCGCAGCGTTATGGGTTCCAGGTCGTGCATAAAAATATGCAGCAAAAGCAGGGCGGTTAAATGGAACGCGCCATAGGTTAGGAACACGGGCGTGTAGCCGAATTTCTTGATCACAATTCCAGGAATCAATGTGGCCAACAGGAAGCTGCCAATGCCGCCCACCGCGCCGCCAATTCCGATTACCGAGGCCACGGCCTGTTTAGGAAATACGTCGGAAGCGGTGGTGTACAAGTTGGCCGACCAACCTTGATGCGCGGCGGTGGCAAGGCTCATCAAACAAATGGCGATCACCGGATTTTCAAACAGCACGGCGGTGACGGCGAACGGCATGCAGCCGGCGCAGATCGCCATAGTGACTTTACGGGCTTTCCCCACGGGCCAGCCTCTCTTGATGAAGAATCCCGACAGCCAGCCGCCGCCCACGCTGCCGAAATCGGCCATCAGGTAGATGACCGGTAGCACCCAGCCAACTTTGTTCATCTCGAACTTGAGGACGTCGAAAAGGTATAGCGGAAGCCAATAACTGTAGAACCGCCACACAGGATCGGTCAGCAACTTGCCAAATGCGAAGCCCCATGTCTGGCGATATTTGAGTGCTTCCATCCAGCCGATGTTTTCCACCGGTTCCTCTACGTCGCTCTTGATGTAAGCGAGCTCTTCGGGACTCACGGAGGGATGTTGATCCGGCGTTTTGAAATACCACTGCCAGAGCACGAACCATACGGCTCCCAACGAACCGGTAATCCAGAAGCAAGCGCGCCAATCGAAGCGGGTGAGCATCCAGGCGAACACGGGCGGCCCCACCATGGAAGCCACATTGGTGCCCGCATTGAAGATACCCGTGGCGAAGGCGCGATCCCGTTTTGGGAACCACTCGGCAACCCCTTTGATCGCCGCCGGAAAGTTACCCGCTTCGCCCAAGCCAAGTAGAAATCGCCCAATTCCCAGGTCCATCGGCGTGCGCGCAAAAGCATGGAAGATGGAAGCTGCCGACCACCAAATGGTTGCTACGGCATAGCCAAGCTTGGTGCCGAACTTATCGACGAATTTGCCCATGATCAGGAAGCCGATGGAATAGGCCAATTCAAATGAGGCGGTGAGCCTGCCGTAGGTTTCGGCGTCAATGGTCATGGTCTCGCGAATCTTCGGCATGAGCACGCCGAACATAATGCGGTCCACATAATTGATGGTTGTGGCAAGGAAGATCAGTGAAAGTATCAGCCAGCGGACGCGCGAGGCGGGCGGAGTGGGCACCATTCAATAATAAGGGAAGAGAGGGTGGGCGGAAATTACCCTAGTTTGTGCGCGAAAGGAACCTCTACTTAAATGGCATTTTGAGATTTCGAATGGGGTTAGAACTGATTCACGTGTGCGGGTGGTTTGCGGTTGGCAGCTCCCCTCAAAAAGGTTTTCGGTACCAGTGACTGTTTGAAAAAAATCCGGGATCCAGTCACCGGGTTAGGGATAATCCTAGTCGTTGAGTACGAACGTTACTTTAAGGCTGACGCGGTAGTTAGTGATTTTTCCTTTATTCACGACCACGTTCTGGTCTTGCACCCAGGCTCCGGTGACGTTCTTGAGCGTTTTCGAGGCGCGCTTGATGCCCACTGAGATGGCGTCGTCGAAGCTCTTTTCGGACGAGGCGATGATTTCGGTTACTTTGGCTACTGACATCTATAAGGTCTCCTAATGTGTAATAGCGGAGACGGCTCCGCATGACGCTTTATTGTATACCGGTTCTCAGTTGAGGGGGTAACCGTGGGCGCTGCCATAAGGACCGTTAAATCTTGCCCATTAAGGCAGTATGGTACAGCTTGCTCTTGACTAAGGTGCGCATTGCGTCCGCCGCCAATAGATGAATTCGCCAAGCTCGCGGCATTCGCCGAAACAGGAATATTCAACCAAGTATCCATCTTTTTCTAGCTCTTTTTAGCTCTTTCTAGGATGAACGAAATCACACATGTAATTCGTGGGAAACGCGGCGCACCTTGATTTTGCTTCGTCCTTGCCGGCTTCGGCAAGATCGTAGGCAACCTGCATGCGTATCCACGTTTCCGAGGTGCTACCAAAAGCTTTGGAAAGCCGGATTGCCATTTCGGGACTTATGCCCGATCTGCCGTTGACGGCTTTGGTAAGGGTCTGCCGGGTAAATCCCAGAACCTTTGCTCCTTCGGTAACGGATAATCCCAAAGGCTCAGGTGCGCATGTTTTATGCTGCGTCCGGGGTGCGGCGGGTTTTTCATGGTCATGGTGTAGTTCCTTTTCCGCTTGTCAGTTGTCAAGAATTCCTAACCATGCGCCGAAACTGGCGGAAGGGAAATAGCTTTCAGCGTTTGATTACACGCCTTCCTTCAATCCGCCACTTTTCGGAAAGCACCAGCCGTATCGCATCCGAATATATACGATGCTCTTCCCTTAAAATGTGCTCCGCAAGCGTTTCAGCGGTATCGGTTTCCTCAACCGCGACAGCCGCTTGCAGAATGATCGGCCCCGAATCAAGATGCTCGTCCACGAAATGCGCCGTGCAACCGGCCACTTTCACGCCATACTCGAACGCCTGATGCTGCGCGTCCAAACCGGGAAACGCCGGCAGTAGCGACGGATGAATGTTCACAATGCGCATGGCATAGTGCTTCACAAAAGCACCGCTCAGTAGACGCATGTAGCCGGCCAGCACTACCAAGTCCACTGCATGCTGATCCAGAATCGCAGCCACCTGATTATCGAACTCTTCCCGCAGCATGCCCTTCGACGACAAGTCTACCGCGGGCAATCCCAGACGGCGGGCCGTTTCAAGACCCGGGGCCTCTGGACGATTGGAGACCACCACGGCGATCTCCGCCTCAAGCTTCCCATCCGCTATGTTCCTGGCGATTGCCTCAAAGTTAGACCCGCGGCCTGAGAGCAGCACGCCTAGCTTCTTCATTCGTAGATCACCCGGTGCGTTGCCCCGCGCTTAGGCTTCACCACTTGGCCAATGATGAAATGCGGCTCTCCGATTTTCTTCAGCGCGGCCTGCGCCTTGGCCGCCTGCTTTGCGCCAACGCACAAAATCATGCCCACGCCCAGGTTGAAGGTGCGGCGATAATCGTCGACCGGCACTGAGCCGGTGGCGCGCATCCATTCATAGACAGCCGGAATCTTCCAGGACGATAGATCAATGCGCGCCGCCAAGGTCTTGGGAAGCATGCGCGGAGTGTTGTCCGTGATTCCACCCCCGGTAATGTGCGCCGCGGCTTTCAACAGCTTTCCATCGGCCAGCTTGCGAATGGCTTTTAAGTAACTGCGATGTACCTTCAACAACTCATCAGCAACGGTGCATCCTAATTCGGGGATGTGCGTGGAGGGCTTGTGCCCCGCCACTTCAAAGAACAACTTGCGGGCTAGCGAATAGCCGTTGGTATGGAGTCCGGTTGAGGGCAGGCCGATCAGCACGTCGCCCGCTTTCACATCCTTGCCGCTAAGCATTTGCTTTGCTTCCACCGCGCCGACGATGAAGCCGGCCAAATCGTATTCACCATCTTTATACAACCCCGGCATCTCGGCAGTTTCTCCGCCTATCAATGCGCAACCGTTAGCTTTGCAGCCTCGGGCGATGCCTTCCACGACTGCTCCGGCAACATCGGCATTCAACTTGCCGACGGCGAAGTAATCCAAGAAGAATAGCGGCGTGGCGCCCTGCACGGCGATGTCGTTGACGCAATGGTTCACCAAATCCTCACCCACGGTGTTGTGACGGCCGGTTTCAAATGCGACCTTGATCTTGGTGCCAACGCCGTCGGCCGAACTGATCAGTATGGGCTTCTTCCAGCCGGCCAGGGAAAAGCCCGCACCGAAGCTGCCGATGTCGGTCATCACCCCTTTGGTGAATGTCTTGCGGGCGTGCGAGCGGATAAAGCCAACGGCGCGAGCGGCTTCGTCAATGTTCACGCCCGCGTCTTTGTATTGGATCGGTTTTCTGGAACTCATCGTTATTATTGTGTTGGAAACGGGGAACTACCAGTGTAAGGGATTTTACTTTTGAAGAACACGCGCAAAACGGAGATCCGGTGGCGAGAGAATTCGCGTGTTCCTCCAATATTTGGGTGCCTGCCACCAGGCCCTTTGCGCTCTGTAAGCCGAGTCAAGGATAATCGAAGGGTATGAGTTTCGATTCCGAAATTGAACAGCCCCAAGCGGAAGCTGTTGCGCACTACCAGAACGAATTGTCTCGGTATGACCGGGAGGAATATCCCGAGCAATGGGCTACCGTCCAATTCAATCTCGGCGCGGCGTACCTTGATTGGGATCTTGAAAATCATCCCGAGCACGCCGAACAAGCAGTGGAATGTTTCCATCAAGCGCTGGAGATTTTTACCGCGGAGGAGACTCCTGAAGAGTATGGCCTCACGCATCAGGCGTTAGGGCAGGCCTATGTGGAACTGGCCAAGGGCGATCAGCCGAATTACCTGCCGTTGGC
>JAYVXT010000306.1:0-6888 GCA_043785065.1 Bryobacterales bacterium
GCAGCAGGATACTGATTTCGCCCACGGCCGGGATAGGATCACTATTTGGTTCCGCTGCCTGCATTGCTTTATGGGCTTAATGATACCGCAAGCACCGAAAACCCGCTAATAAAAACAGTATGGACTTACCTGGAAATACGCAGCCAGTTTGCCTGCTGCTTCCTTGCTGATCGGACGATGGCCAGACAGAATCTGGCTCACATACGACTTACTGCCAAGAATCGGAAGCATATCTACTTGACGCAAACCATGCTCATCCATCAAGTATTTCAATACCCCAGACGGCGACGAATCGGGGCCGGGGTGGACCTCTTCCTCGTATTGCAAGACCAAAGCGGTGAGAGTTTCAATGAACCGTTCCATAGCCGGGGGCTGCGCGATTTCATTGGCGGCCATTGTTTCCAGTAGTTCAGTCATTTTTGCCAATTCCCGGCGGGTGCGGGGCTTGGCCGGCTGATGCGCAACCAGAAGTTCTACATAGTCACTACTGAGCATCATGATTTCCAACGTAACATGCTTTCTTATGTCGCAGCCGGATTACTCCGGCCAATGGCGAATGGCTGTGCTGCGACGACAAGCATCCATTGCGGCTGAACCGCGATTTGATGCTTGGCGAGTTCCTCCGCCACCGAAGGTGGTAACACCAGTTCGACAAACAGCTTCTGGAGTGGATCTAATTGGCAGATGATCGAAAGATTAAGGATAGGCGAGGTGTCAGAAACAACTATCACGGGTGCAAACGTCTCTTGACTGCCGCAAGGTCATGCTCTAAGTCCTCAAGACCATAGTGAATCGGGATGTGCCGTGACGCCAACGTCCGTTGCATATCAAGTTGCGGAAGCCCTGCGAATATGGCGACCTGACCAAGGGTGAGCCGATCCTGCTGGAAGAGGGTAACTGCAATTTCAACACGGAACTCCGCCTCGCTCAGTTTGGCAATTTGCAGAATCTCATCGGAAACAGTTTTTGGCATAGCGCACCTGGGCTGCTTATACCGGATACCCGCTCAATGGAACGCAGCCCAGCAACCCATTGAGCTGGCTTCTTCAGCGCCGCACGCCAGTTGGTCAATCAACTGAATCGATGGTACGGCCCCGCCATCGGCGGCCCGGGCACATTAGGAAATGCCTGCAATCTTGAGGCAACCGGATTGGCACGGCTTGATCTCCAAACAAGATGATCAAGCGTGGAATTTTGCTTGCGCCCTCTACCAATAAGTTACGCCATTGGCTAGGGCATTTACCGTTGAGCAGGCCGATAAAAAAATTCCACGCTGCGTGATAGTTTGGAGCGTCATTCTGCGCATAAACCAATAGGATCGGGAAATGCACTTTGCATTGTGCAGGAGAGAAACAATGAGATTCCTAATTGGAGCCGCGATTGTTTTTGGGGTTGGGGTAGCCAGGCTGGCGGCCGCGGATAGGCCGGTGGTGACTATTTGCATGAACACGAGCGGCCAACTTAATACTGAGTTTTATATAGCACGGGAAATGGCTGGTAGGATTCTGGGCCAAGCCGGAGTGCTCATCGAGTGGAAAAACCGCGAGGACCTGTGTGCCGGACTGCGGAACAGTTTGATTATAAAAATATCGAACAATGCCCGAATCGACTCCTCTCCTCGTGTATTGGCCTGCACTTTCCTCCGCCGTCACGAAATCCTGGTGTTTCACGACAGAGTGGTTTTGGCCTCTCACGGTAATAGACAAATTTCAGTGTTGCTGGGGCATGTGCTTGCACACGAAATTGTACATGCACTGCAAGGCTTGGACAGGCATTCGGCAACCGGGCTGATGAAGCAACGATGGACAGTAGGTGAACTTTCAGCCATGTGTATTCGCCCGCTTTTGCTGGAAAGTGCAGATATCAGTTTGATCCACGGTGGGATGAAGCGATGGGAGGTTCACAATCAGTTGGCAGTGATGAACCAAAATAGCTTCCCACCGCAGTGATAGTTTTCCGGGGCCTTCCGCGCATATACCAATAGACGCGATCTGCAAATAGCTGATTGCGGGCGCATGTGAATAATGACACCCCTAAGGAGGGGGTACACGATGACATTTCGTCTCTTTAACATTCCAACCGGGGCGGCATTCGCTGCTTTGCTCTTTGGAGGTATATTGATCAAGCCCCAGCAAGTCCACGCTGACGATGACGATCAAGAAGCGAAGATTAAAATCGGTTTTCAGATAGCACCAGTCAAGCTGAATCTGGCCGGAAAAGACCGGTCGTTAGTGGGACTGGGAAGCTATATTGTCAATGCATCGAACGACTGCAATGCGTGCCACAACAGTGGGATGCCACCAAACTTCGAATACCTCGCAGGTGGGAACCCATATTTTAGCCAGCACCCCAAGGTACTTGATCCGGCGCTTTACCTGGGCGGGGGGCAGAACTTTGGGCCAGTAGGGCCGCCGCCAAGTCCGGATATTATCAGCCGCAACTTGACACCCAACAAAACCGGGCGGCCGGCGGGCGGCCTTACGTTACCGGAGTTTGTTCAAATCATCAGGCATGGCAAGGATATTGACCACCTTCATCCGAACTGTTCGGCAACCCGGACCACAAACTGCATTCCGGTCTCGACGGGTCTTGATGGCAATCTTCTCCAAATCATGCCCTGGCCTTATTTTCAAGGCATGACCGACCATGACCTGCTGGCCATATATACGTATTTGAGTGCCATCCCTTGCATTGCGGGGCCTGTGGACCCGAAGAATCCGCTGCACAACGACTGTCATTGATGAAGTAGAACAAATATTGGATTCCGATTGCCGCGAGCACCTTTGCTCGCGGCAATTGCACGTCCAGCCAATTGGCTATCTCTGTCCACAAAATAATTCCCCATCGCGTGATAGTTTTCTACAGCCGTCTGCACATTACTCCATAGAACCCGGAATTGACCGGCCTGAAATGGAGAATATCATGAAACAAATTGTAACTTCGACGAGCGCCCGCAACTTACTCGCTTTTGGCCTCTTGCTGGGCACCCTATCTAACGCGTTTGGACAAGGCCCCACCTTCACCAAGGTTGATTATCCCGGTGCGGCCAGCACCTTGGCCTGGGGGATTAGCACTCGCGGCGACATCGTTGGATCTTATGTGGGCGCCGATAAATTAACACACGGCTTTCTGCTGATTGGAGGCCAATACAGTACCGTTGACTTTCCCGGTGCCACCAGTACCTCCGTTTTTACAATCAACCCTCGTGGTGACGCTGGGGGTGTCTACGTTTTGGACGGTGTTTCCCACGGCTTTGTACTGGCAGGAGGCAAATTCACAACGATTGATTTTCCCGGCGCTTCAGCGTCCGAAGTAGGTGGAATCAACCCTCGCGGGGAGATTCTTGGAGATTATACCTTGGCCGGAGCGCGCCATGGGTTTCTCTTAATTGGTGACAAATTCAGCACCATTGATTTCCCGGGCGCCGCCAATACCACTCCCGTAGCATTCAATCCGCAAGGCGACATTGTGGGATCTTACAACCTCGCGGGCGTGTTCCACGGCTTTCAATTGATTGATGGCGAGTTTACCGCGATTGACGTCCCCGGTGCGACCCGCACTGGAGCGAATGCGATCAATGCGCGCGGAGACATTGCGGGACGGTACGTCTCCGCCGATGGTGTAAGTCATGCTTTTCTGCTAAGTGGGGGTCAAGTCAGTACGGTTGATTTCCCTGGCGCTACCTTCACAGCGGCCGATTCAATGAATCAACGCGGCGACATTGTGGGGCGTTACACCATCAACGGCGTCACCAACGGTTACCTGTTGGCCGGCTTCCGTCCAACCTGCGTATCCCCAGGCCCGCCTACTTTAATATCCGTGCCTTCGCTGTTATCAGTATCCGGCGATGGACGCGGGCAGGGCGCGATTCAGCACTCGAATACATTTCAGTTGGCCTCTGCCAGTAACCCTGCCGTGGCAGGTGAAATTCTATCCGTCTATTTCACGGGTCTGGTTAACGGTGGCTCCCTTCCTCCACAGGTAACCATTGGCGGGCTGACGGCGGAGCTCTTGTTCTTCGGCAATACGCCCGGATACCCCGGTCTGAACCAGGCGAACCTGCGGGTGCCGGTTGGCGTTGCTCCAGGGGCTGCAGTACCCGTGCGTTTGTCCTATCTGAGCCGCACGAGTAATGAAGTCACTATCGGTGTGCGGTAAATCGCAGCTTACTAAGGATATAACATATGAAACAAATCGTAACTTTAATTCTCGCCAGCTTACTTTCGGTGTTAGCAATGGCACAACCCCCGCGCTACACCATCACTGACCTTGGGGCGGGCACCACCCCATACCAAATTACCAATAACTCATCCATCACTGGCACAATTGTAGCCGCTGATGGAGCCAGCCACTCAGCCCTTTGGCAGAAAGGACAATGGAAAGATATCGCCGTTCCCGGTCTCTTCGGAAAGAATAGCTTGGCATACAGCGTGAATGAACTTGGCCAAATTGTGGGTCAAGCGGAAACTTCCGCTATAGATCCGAACAAAGAAGATTTTTGCGGCTTCAAGGCTCTTGAGTATCCAGTGCTTGGAACTACCTGTCTCCCCTTCCTTTGGCAAAACGGAGTGATGACTCCGTTGCTGACGCTGGGAGGACGCAACGGTTTAGCCGATGCGATCAACAATCAAGGCGTAATAGCTGGCGCCGCGGAAAACACCACGCGGGACCCAGACTGCGGAGCCCCTCAACAGTTCCAATTCAGACCAGTTTTCTGGCAAAACGGCAAAGTTCAAGAACTGCCAACGCCCCCCGGCGACACAAATGGAGTGGTTTTCGCAATCAACGACAATGGCCAGATGGTGGGCACGTCCGGCCCATGCCGCGACTTGGATCCGATTAGCGTAACTTATGTCAGGCAGAAGCACGCTGTTCTTTGGCAAAATGGCCAATTCACTGACTTGGGCAGCCTCGGCGGAGGTGCAGGAAAGAGCCCGTTCGGAAATCTGGCTCTTGGACTCAATAACCTTGGCCAAGTAGTTGGCCATTCGAACCTGAAAGGGGAAGAAGCCAACCACGCGTTTCTATGGATCCAGGCTACGGGTATGAAGGACCTGGGCACGCTTCCAGGTGATGTCGGCAGCGCTGCCTTAGGCATTAACGACAAGGGTGAAATTGTTGGCGTTTCTGCGGACCCAGATTTTAATATTCGCGCGGTGCGATGGGTGAGCGGGGTGCCGCTTGACCTGAATACCCTTGTCGACGGTAAGCCCGGTTTGCGTCTACTGCTTGCCGGTTCAATCAATGCCCGCGGGGAAATCATTGGTAACGCGGTAACCAGCTCCGGAGAGAGTCATGGATTCCTGGCCACACCCTCGGCCGTTACCACCGCCGTGGCTTCACCAAAGAACCTTACCGTTACCGTCCGCCAAATTACGCTTGATGGAACCGCATCCATCAGTGCGGACGGCAAGCCCCTCACGTATCAATGGTCCATTCCGCAAGGCAGTCCATCAGCTTCGATTCTGCAAGGGACGACGGCGAATCCTTCGATACAGTTCGGCCAGACCCACGCAATATACATTTTTCAGCTGACGGTGACTGATTCCGCTGGTAAGTCCTCGTCCGATATTGTTACTGTCAATTTTCAGGGTAACTAGGGGTCTTTCCTGAAAATAGAGTTCAAGAGTAGGTTCGTAAGTAGGGACAGCTATTGTCCCTACTTACATTCTTCTGATTTAAAATTGCAGCCTCAGCGTCAACTGCATGTGGCGTGGCACGTTCGGAAGCGGGTTGCCGGGATCGACGCCAACCCTGAATTGTACGGCCTGCCAAACTTTCTCCAGCACGTGAGTGAACTGCCGGACTCCGAAGATGCCGCAATCGAACACGCCCTGGGCATTCTCAACGTTCCATCGGAACGAACGAGCGACTTCCTGCATCGGGAACTGATGAGCGTGTCTGGCTGGAGTGCCTATGCCACTTATCAGGATCGGCAAGGGTTGGGCCACCAGTTTGTCCGGCAATTGCTGGCGATCCGGCTTGCCTACGATACCGCGTTGCTCGCTTTGGATAAGAAACGGCGATGTGAGATCACTCTTGGAGCGCCTGCTACCGGGTTCGCCGAAGCAAAATGCATCGCACTATTGGCGACGGAACACGCCTTCCGATCGGACTTAGTCAGGAAATTGCGGAAAGTTCAATCTGCGCCCGTCCACGGGTCTCGAAAGGCGTTGCAGGCAGTTTTCTGTATCACAAGCCCACCGTCCCGATGCGCTTCGCGCCTACGTCATCGCGACTGACGAGATAATCCATCGCACGTAGCGAATCGTAAACCATCATGCGCCATAAAACACGCTTGCGTTTTGTCCGGACGCTAGCCGAATTCCCACTGTCGAGCAGAGCACTGCATAACCCAGCCCCGTAAACCGCTCCGCGTAAGACGGCTTCACCAAGTGCGACCGTCCTTCGGTTAGCTCCAACTTTCCCAACTTGAAAGTTCCACCGTGGGCGTAATTGTAGAGCACTGCCGGAATCCTTCCACGCAAGTCTCCCAGTAACCCGCAGAGTTCTTTCCTTCGAGATGGGTTCGACGTGGCCGCCGCCAACATGGGCGACAAGGCCATCGCTTTTGCCATCTCTCTCCGATTCATTTCTTGCCCTTTAGGAACTTGGTCACTGGGCTATCCCCCAGCGCCTCAACCACTGTTGCTGCACTCAATTCGGCACCGGCCCAACTGGTATGCGTGTGTTCATCGGCAAACAAGGCATCGACTGTTTCCGGCCCAAGGGCCTCATATTTCCGCGCGATCAATTCGTTTAAGTCGAGCAGGGCAACGTGCTCCGAGTCCGCCACCTCAAGCGCCCACTTGGCGTGGCTTGCGCTAGCGCGAACGATCTTGCCATCCTTCCATGTTTTGCGGGGAACCAGTGTCGCAACCATGGGAA
>JAYVXT010000307.1:0-6882 GCA_043785065.1 Bryobacterales bacterium
GCAGTCGCGGTGGTGCGTGACAGAACCTCAAACTCTTCTTGCGGCGACAGGTAGCCCATCAGGGTGTTGAACAAAAAGCGATCCAACTGCGCTTCCGGCAACGGGTAAGTGCCTTCCATTTCGATGGGGTTCTGCGTGGCTAGCACAAAGAAGGGCTTGGGCAAAACATAGTTGTTGCCGCGCACGGTGCAGCATTTTTCCTGCATCGCTTCAAGCAGCGCCGATTGGGTTTTCGGTGGAGTGCGGTTGACTTCGTCAGCCAAAAGTACATTGGTGAAGATTGGTCCCGGGACGAAGGTCCACTTACGGCGGCCATTGGTTTCGTCTTCTTCGATGATATCGGTACCCGTAATATCGGTCGGCATCAAGTCAGGAGTGAACTGAATGCGCTTGAAGGTGAGGCCAAGGGCATCGGAAATGGTGCGGACCAGAAGGGTTTTAGCCGTACCAGGCATACCGGTAATCAAACAGTGCCCGCCGACGAACAAGCTGATGAGCACTTGTTCGACGACTTCTTCCTGTCCGACGATTACGCCTCGCACTTGGCGGAGAATGTTCTGTTCGATCTCCTGGAAGCGCGAAACGCGCGACTGGATATCGACTGTATCAATTGTGGTGGATGCCATTTTTATTTATCCGTAAGCTCCAAAAGCAATTTCTGCGCGGGCCTGAAGCCGGGCGCGGTTTCAAGCGCACTAACTAAACTTTCCTTGGCTGCGGCAGTGTTGCCGGAAGCGCGTTGGGCGCGGGCCAAGTTATACCAGGAAGCGGCGGGGTCAACTGGCTTGGAGTTGACGGCTGCGGTGAATTCTCGTACGGCTCCAGCATTGTTATTTTGCTCCAACCACAATTCCCCTAATTTACGATGCAGCTCTTCATCCTGCATCGGGTAGAAGTAATTGATACGGTCGTAGACGGCGGCGGCTTCCTTCTTGTTACCCTTCTCTTCTAATAGCTTTCCTAGTTTCTTCAGTACGTCCCTATCGCGCCCGCCTATTTTGGCGTACTTGTTAAGTTCGGTAATAGCCGATTCCTTGTCGTTCTTTGCCAGGTAGCTGTCCGCTAACAATTCGTAAGTGTTGCCGGCTTCGACGTATTCCGGGTAGAGGTCTTGGATAGCCAGGGCCTGCTTGATTACGTCGTCATAGCGCTTTTCCTTGAACGAAGCTACCGTTTGTTTCAGCTTCCCCCGCCACTCTTCAAAATTGCGGACAGTTTTGCCAAGTTGCTTGTCCAGCCAAACAAGGAACTCTTTATCGAACTCTTCCGGCTTCATGCCCAGTTTCTTTTCGACGATCTGTTCGGTGGTCAGCTTCTCATTGAAGCCGTTCATCATTTCCAGCAGCTTGTCGAAGCCCCAGCGTTCATTGATGTAGTCGCAAATCTTGCCGGCCTGAAAGTAGCTGACCGAGACTTGCGCGGGATACTTGGGGCGGACAAAACCGGAATTGAGCGTCGCAATGGGCAGCAGTTTCTTGTCGCGAATTGCGGTGATGCCTTCGACGGAGAAGCGGTCCCCCCATTCCGGATTGTTGGCGGTTTCTTCGTGCATGGCCATGCCTTCGGCAAACCAGCGGTCCACGCGGTGATGCGTTGCAGTGAGGACGAAGACGTGATCGAGCTCATGCCAAAGCGTGCTGGCCCAGTGGAACGTTCCAGGCTTGCGACCGGATGGAGAATCCATAGCGACTACGGAACCGAAGGTAACCCCCAAGGCGCCAAGGCCTGGGAGACCCATGGTGCGCACGGCGAAATCCTCATGATCGGGGTAAACTTCCAAGCGCACGGGGCCCGGCAGTTTCGTCTTGTATTTCTTTTCGTACGTGGCAATGGCCCGTTCCAGCTCCGGCTGAAAATAGAGCAGTAACAGCGCGGATTCTTTCTTGTGGAGGCGAATATCGGTGGTGGGCGTAGTGAACGTTTCGAAGTTCTTGTAGCTATCCATGAGCCGGAGAGTGTTCACTGTCGCGGCATTCTTGTAATCTCGTTGGTAGCATTCTTCCAGTAGTTTTTTTGCTTCCACATCGCGGCCGAGGCGCATGAGGTTGACGGCAAGTTCAGATTTGGCTTCAAGCAAGTCAGGGTCTAGTTCGATGGCTTTGCGATAGAATTGAATCCCTTCTTCGTAACGCCGGTTGATCACGAAAAAGTGCGCGGCGATTGACCAGGCTTTGCCGTAAGTGGGATTAATCTTTAGAATCCTGCTTGTGAATTGGGCCGGGTCGCGATCATTCAACATGAAGACGGTGGCCATGATGGCCAGAGCATCGAGCGATTCCGGGTCGAGCTTTTCCGCACGTTCGGCTTCTTCACCAGCCAGAATTTCGTTGCCTTCTTCAAGGGCCAGCCGGGCGAGTAATTCTTGCGCTTCCACCAAAGCCGGATCCAGCTTCAACGCCTCGTTGGCTCCTTGCACTGCCTTGGACTCGAATGAATCGGAGGCCACCAACGCCAAGCCAAGGTGGGCAGGGGCGTAATCCTTGTTGATTTCGAGCGCTTCGCCAAAAAGTTCGGCCGCTTCGGCCTTTTGAAAATGCTCAAGATACATGCGGCCCCAGCGGACGCGAAGTTCCGGTTCCTTTGGTTTCGCCTCGACGGCCTTTCTGAAAAGATCGTTGGCCGCTTTGTAATTCTTCAAGCCCCAGAAGCCTTCCGCAATCAAAGCAGCGTCTTTGGATTCCACAAGCTTGTTGTAGCAGGCGGTGGCCTGCTCGCGGCGGCCATGCTTGCGGTGATCCTCGCAGATAGCCACAGGCCCATGAACAGGCGTGGTAGCTGCATAATTGCAGGACGAAAGCAGGAGCAGGGCCGGGGCAAGAAATCTCATTTTTCGAGTTCTTCCTGAATCTTAGCGAGTTGGACTAGCAGTTGCGCGAGCTTCCTGCGATATTCATCGGCGGGAGTGGCGGCCTTTTCGTATTTCAGCTTGTCGATCTGTCCTTCCAAATCCTGTTTCTGCTCCACTAGCTTTTGTTTCTCAGCCGAGAATTTTTGGGCGTTGCCGAGGGCCATTAAAGGGAAGCGGGCGGCGGTCAAGCCCTTGCCATTTTCGGCGGAAGGCGCACGCACGGCCTCACCTTTGCCTGTGTCTTCCAATACGGCGTGCTCAGTGGCAAGGCGTTTTTGCGTTTCGTAGAACTTTACGGTTTTCTGATCGGCGTACTTAAAGGCCTCAAGGGCGCTCATCGTTTCATTCTTGTCGGTGTCGGCGCCAGGGTCGCGGAAGGCTTCCACAAAGTAGCGCGCAAACAAGGTGGCGTTCTTTTCGGTGCCGTTGCGTGTGGCGGCGATGATGGTGCGATTGGCTTTCTGCAACGCGCTGACTGAGGCTCCGGCGGCGGAGGTGGTGTTGACGACCAATTGGCGCGTGGCCGGGATCTTGTCGAGCCAGCTTGTTAGTTCGGTGGCGGAAATGTCGGGGCCGGGAATGTTTAACTTGTATTCGTTACCGTCGAATGTTCCGTGGCCGATTAGGATGACGGCAAAATTGTCCTCCGGCTTTACCTTGGTTGCGAATTCGGTGAAGGCTTTGCGCAGCGTTTCTTTGGTGGCTTGCTTGCCGGAGTAGGTGTTTACTTGGGCTCCGGGGATGGCGCGCAGGGACTTGTCGAGGTCGGCGGCCCAACCGGCGAAGCGCACTTCGTATTCCGGCTCCCCACCTAGGCCGGCGATGGTTACGTACCATGTGTTGGCTTGGGCGGCTGTTGCCCCGAAGATAGGCAGGATTATCAGAGTTAAGAGGATTTTTGCGAATCCTAAGCAGGCTGACCAAGGGGTCAGCCGCGGACCAGGGGGTCCGCCCCACCTTGGGTTATGCACACTTCGGGATTTCTGCTTTGATAGCGGGGGGTTGTGCTTTGATAGCAGGGAGTTCTGCTTTGATTGCAGAAGGTTCTGTTTTGATTGCAGAAGGTTCTGTTTTGAAAGAAGGGGATTCTGGTTTGATAGCAGTGGTTTCTGCTTTGAAAGACTTAAAGATTTCTGCACTGATGAGTTCATACGGCTCCCCATTTCCGGCGCAACAGCCATTCGGTTGCTCGTAATGCCAGGAGTATTAAGAAGAAGACTGGCATGTTCCATAAATCGTAAGTCTCGCGTGTGGTGATGCCGGCTTCGGAAAAAGTGATTTCCGTGGGGATTTTGCCGGCCATGTCTGGCTTCCAATATTTTCCGCCGGTCTCTTCGGAAAGCTTTTCGAGGAGTTCCCGATTCTGTTCGGAATAGAAATTTTCCGTGGCTCCGTCTTCGCGGCGGAATAGCAGCGAATCGGCTCCTACTTTTTGCCCGTTGCGGGTGGCCTCGATTTCAGCTACGTAATCACCGGCAACCGGGGCATTCCATAGCGCCGTATAGACGCCAGGGGTAACCGGGTCGGGGGCGAGTTTAATCTGCGCCGCTACGCTTTGTGGTCCTAGAATGCGAGCTGTCACTTCCGCGTCAGCCACGGCAAGGTAGTTCTTCTCGCGGACTTCGACGCGGATAGGCAATTTGCCATCGTCGGAAAGCAAGGGATTCGGAGTGGAGGCGATAACCTGGCCTTGAGTCGCTGAGCTGAGCCAGCGCAGTAACTGCTGCCAGAACAATTCGTGGGTCGTGTCTTCCTTGGGCTGCGTCATCTGCCAGCGCCAGCTGCCGGAAGTGGCGAAGACTCCAACACGGCCGCGGCCATAGTTCTGAATGGCCAGCAGAGGGAAGACGCCCTTGGGGGTGGACATTTCCGCCAACACTACGGCCCCGGGCTTAGCTTTCCCTACCGCCTGATAATCGGCGAGCTTGGGCATGGTCTTCCAACGTTCCAAATTCTTATCGGGGTCCTCCACCAAACGGAGGATCATGCTTTCCTTACCCGATGGCGTGACGATAGGGATTGCCAGTTCGCGCTCAAAGGTTCCCTTGCCGCCAGGAAGGGCCACGGGAAGCATGTCGATGATGCCGGTCTTGTCGTAACCGCCATCGGAAAGCGAAGCGCGTCCGCCAAGGAATAAAACACCGCCGCCACGCCGATCGGCAAACTGCTTGATCATTTCCTGTTGGGTGAGACTGAAGTAACCGGAATCGACGCTACCGATGATTAGGCCGTCGTATTGGAAAAGCTCTTCGGGCGTAACCGGAAAACCGTTTTCCAGTTCTTTGGGGCTGGAACCGCCTTGCCGCAGAATTTTGTTCTGTGTAACTCGCAGCATGGATACCAGTTGAATGCTGCGATCATCTTCCACGCCCCGGCGGATGAACTTAAACTCCCAGCGTGGTTCGCCTTCGATGTAAAGTATGCGAGGCTTGCGGCCTTCCACCACAACGAAGCGGCTCATGGAATTGTTGGACACGTTTTCTTCGCCGTCCATCAATTTGAGCGATACGGCAAGACGGCGGGCTCCAGCCAAGCCTGCGCTGAACATCAGCGATTCGGTTTGTTCTTCGCCCTCTTTGGCTAAAGTTACATCTTTCGATGTCAAGGTCTTCGCGCCATCTTTAATTTCGATACGCGATCTTTGGCCGCCATATCCTCTGTTGCGGAAGCGCACAACCGCGCTAAGGCGGGCGTCCGACAAAGCGCGAACCGGCACGTCAACATTGCGGATTTCGACGTCCTTGGTGAGTTGCTCCTTACCGAAGCCGATGGTGTGAACGGGGATGCGCTGGCTGCGGATATCAGTGATGGTTTGGCGGTCGATACCGCCGGCGCTATCGGCTCCGTCACTGAGCAAAAGCACGGCTCCAACAGGCAAACCGGAGGATTCGGCGGTAAGTTGTTTCAAGCCATCGCCAAGCTTGCTGACTGTGGCATCGCCGGTGAGGGCATCGGTTTTGGCAATACGATGGAGACCTTGATCAATGCTGTAGAGCCGTACTTGGAAGCGTTTTTCAAGATCCTTGAGCAGGGCCGAATCGAGAATTTTCTTGGCGGCGTCGAGGCGGGTCCCGTTAGCATCATTACGCTTCATGCTGCTGGAATTGTCGACAACCACGGCCACAATGTTTTGTTGGGGCTTCAATGCGGACACGCTAAGCGCGGGCTGCCAAAGCATCAGCAACAACAGGCAGACCGCCGCCGCTTGCAGGGCGGTGAGAACCGCGGAGCGCCAATTGTTCCAAGCTGGTTTGCTGTGCCGCATCAACAGCGCCAGTGCGGCCACGGCGGCGATGGCCAGTAAAACCAGCAGCCAATCCGGCCAGCCAGAGAGCAACACTAATTTGCCCTTGGAGTAGACTGCCGCCGGATATTTGAAGAGGAATTCGAACATGCTAGTGGCTCATGGCGTAAATGATGTAATTGATGCCTATACGGTAGGCCAAACCCGTGAACTTTTCAGGATAGTAGGGGCTATCGCCATGCTCCCACGCGTCACCCAAATCCATGTTGTGGCAGATCGCCACCATCAGCCGGCCTTTGTTGTCATAGATGCCTTTCCATTCCGGCTCGTAACCATCGTACTCGTAGGTTTTATTGAACGGGTAGTTGACCGTGCCGGGCACTTGGAACTTTTCGTCGAGATCATAAAGCACGTGGAAAATTTGGTCGTTTTTGGGAATGTCCACAACCGGGCGGTCGGGGAAAACGCGGCTCATGGACGCCATCATCACGTCCCATTCATACGTGCCGTGGAAATCATCGGTCATCAGGAATCCGCCGCGAAGCAAATATTCGCGAAGTTTGGCGCATTGCGCGTCGGGGAGATCCCAGTGGCCGGATTCGACCGCGTAGATCCAGGGCCAATTGAAAATGTCGTCGGATTCGAGGTTTACAATCTGTTCGACAGAACGAACATGAAGCCGAGTGAGCCGGCGAACCCCAGATGCGAATTGACGATCTGCTTTAGGGTAATCAATTGACCAATGCCCTCGCGCCAACCACATGCGGTTGCCGGATTGAATGGACGGATA
>JAYVXT010000308.1:0-2040 GCA_043785065.1 Bryobacterales bacterium
TATCGAACATTGATTTACAAGATTCGCGAGGCCGGCTTGGTTTCGAAGCGAGTGGGGACCGCGAATCCGCCCCGTCCGAAGGTACAGGACAGGGGAGCCAGGCAGTGGAGTGACATTTAAGTCGATTGCATATGGCGGTCGGCAGTCCTAGTACTATCCCTTGAATTTTGTGCGGTTTATGAGAGAGAAAGTCCGTGTTACCTTACGCAAATAATTCCCGCCCCCAGTTCAAATAACTCTAAACCAAAGGGTTAACCGACAGGTTAACAGCCGGGCCGGGTATTTCTGGTCTTTCGGCCAATGGCTTCAAGTGGTCACCTTTTAGACTTTCCACCAGTATTCACAGTCGTAAGCGGCTCGTAACCTTGCATCGCGGTCGGATGCGGAGGACACGAGCATGAGGAACGAAATGACCCGGGCAGGGGAGGCGCCGAAACTGCGGCAGCCAGCCCTAGCAACGGGGACCCAAGCGCTCCTGTTACTCTTATTACTGGTATCGCTCTTCGGGATCAGTGGTTGCTCGGGTGTGGTGAACGCCGGGTCGAAACCGTCACCAACGGTTACTGCTTTTCAGTTGAATCCGGGTGCGGTGGATTTCGGTACTGTGGCAGTTGGCACCAAAGTGCCGCAACAAGTGTCGGTAATGAATACCGGTACCGCGCCGATAACGATTACGGCCTTGACGGTTTCTGCCGCGCCATTCTCGGTTTCGGGAGCTATCCTCCCGCTTTCGGTACCTGCGGGACAATCGGTAAGCTTTTCCGTATGGTTCAGTAGTCCGACAGCCGGAAAGTCGTCAGCGACATTGACAGCTCAAGCCAGTGGCGGCGTCTCGCCAGCGGTAATCACGTTGACTGGAACAGTACTGGCCGCGCCTCTTTCCCTTTCGGCGGCCCCAACCTCATTAAGCTTCGGCGACGTTAAAGTGGGCACGTCGGTCACGCAAAACCTGGCCATTGCCAACGCCGGCACTGCAGACGTCACGATTTCCCAAATTAATTCAAATATAAAGGATGTAACCGTCAGCGGACCAGCGCTACCCGCGACAGTAAGCGCCACGCAATCCCTGAATTTTACCGTGCAATACCGGCCTTCAACGCCAGGCTCGGTTAACGCGAGCGTAACATTACTAGACTCACAGGGAGCCAGTTTTGTGGTTACCGTAACGGGAAATGGATTGGAAGGAATTTTAACCGTAGGGCCTTCGCGCATCGCATTTGGCAACGTAGCGCAAGGGATGAGCAACTCTCAGCAAATACAGCTTGTTAACACCGGCACCGGCAACCTTACCATTTCTCAAGCTGCATTAAGCGCCGGCGGTTTCAGCATGAGTGGCCTCAATCTTCCTCTGATCCTTGCTGCGGGCCAGGAAACCATTTTCAGCGTTTTATTTTCACCGCAGACCGCCGGTGCTGTTACCGCTATTCTGAAATTGGATAGCGACGGAGCAAATTCATCAAACATACTTAACCTGAGCGGGACTGGTGTAGCTCCGGTACGGAGTCTATCGGTAAGTCAGAGTAGCGTGGATTTTGGCAGCGTGGCTGCCGGGACCACTTCATCGCAATCGCTGCTATTCGCTAACACCGGCAATTCGAATGTGACCATTTCACAGATTAGCGAAACTGGCGCGGCTTTCGCGCTGGCAGGCGCAGCGACTCCGATAGGGCTGTCGCCAGGGCAGGTTACTTCCATCACCGTGAATTTCGATCCGGCAGCGGCGGGAAGTGCGAGCGGGAGCGTATCTGTAGTAAGCGACGCAGCAGGATCTCCTAACAATGTTTCCTTGTCAGGGACCGGATTTGCACCGAGCCCGCACTCGGTACTGTTAACTTGGGACGCAAGCACATCCACGGTTTCCGGCTATTACATTTATCGCAGTACGGTCGACGGGTCGGGCTATACAAGATTGACGGCATCGTCCGTCGGCAATTTGGATTACACGGACAATAATTTGCAGAGCGGCTCGACGTATTATTACGTGACCACAGCTGTGGATTTTGCGGGAATCGAGAGCGTGTATTCGAACCAGACGTCGGC
>JAYVXT010000309.1:0-2040 GCA_043785065.1 Bryobacterales bacterium
GAATTGGCGTGCTCATGGAATGAGCCGGCTGCAACCTGGTGGCTTCCTTCGTTCCATGAGCCTTTGGCGCGATAATTTGTCTGGTTTCCGCGTCGAGCACAGCGATGGATTCGTCGTACATGGCCAGGCCGGTAAGGTAGCGGATGGTGGCGTTGATGAGGGCGGTTGTGGCGATGAAGCCGTGCTTCTTATAGCAGCGCCACGTAAGCCAGCAGGCGAAATCGTAGTTATCGAGCAGCGGCATAGGGGTTTTGCAGGTGGGGTGGTTGGGGATCAGGACCATCGGCAGGCCGATGCCCGAATTGCGGAAATATTGGGCTTCGAGGGCGACGTCGAGCAGGAGCTCGGACTTGGGGGCTGGCTTGGGTTTGCGGTCTTGCGTTTGTTTGGTAGCTTCGCTTGGACTGGGCTGGTTTTGTTGGGGCATTTTCTTGTTCTCCTGATTCTATTATGGAGAGCGGGCGCCTAATTTCCGATGGAGCGGACGGGGATGAGGAGACGGAAAGTGTCGTGGAATGAGCGGGGTATGGGTTTCGTGAATTGGTTGTGATTCCGATTGGCGAGTGGTGGATTCACTCACTTGATCCCGCGCCGGAAACTTGTCCTGAGGCGCACCAAATGCACGCGGATAAACACTGGAACAAAAGGGTGATGCCATGCGAATACTCTATTAGATGACAATTGGAAGGTGGTTTGCACGAAAGTTTGCTATTACCCGAAGGGCGTTCCCATACAAAACAATTTTGCTAACCCCCGCGCTCACAATCACTTGCCTAATGTAAGATCCGCAATGCCCTTGCACCCGTCTGCTACCTTTTTAACCAGAGATAAATTCTGCGCAGAATGCTCTTTTTGAAGCGCTTTCCGCAAGGGGAGCCAGCCCTCGTATCGATTAGAGAAGCTCATAAAGCATAATTGGTGGAACTGGTCAAACGGAATACTCCAAAACAGCCCTCCTGGTTAGATTTGGCCAGGGAGGTTGTGCCTGTAAAGCAGGCGAAACTGCTGGGCGGCAGCGAAAACGGGTGAAGCGAAACCGGTTCCATCAATTAGAAAAGGGAAAGACTCACGCCCCGCGCCGAAGTGTGTTTCGAAAAACCACTCACTCTAAAGTAACCATTCCGGAGGCCAGAAATACTCCAATCAAACCCGCCTCAACTGGCGTCACGAAAAACGAACCCAATCCTACAAATCCGAAAAACAATCATATGGCCTTATCCGCGTGAATCAGCGTGAATCGGCGGCCCATAATGAAATCCTGTAACCCGTCCGTAATGGCATATTGACCCCCACCCCGCGCTAAAATCAAATCTCGGTGGCTTTGGGTTCACTACCATAGTTGCGCCCTCTTAACCTCCGAAGAGTTTCCAAGGGTTGTAGTTCAGCCGCCGGGCAAAACATCGCAATTTTTCAATAGTGATCGGCCTCTCCCCGGGCCCCACAGCCAGCCCGGATATTGTTGTGATCGTGATCTAAGAATTTTGTGATCTAAAAATCTCCGCTGGAGGATGTTGGCTTGGCTTCACCCCGAATGGTTCCAGTTATGCGTCAGGGTCCGCTTCAAATCTTCTCCGGTAATTCGAACACCGCGCTCGCCAAGGAGATCTGCGACTGTTTGGGAAAGCCTCTCGGCGCCGCCTCTGTACGCCAGTTCGCCGACGGCGAAGTCCACCTCCAAATCCAGGAAAACGTTCGAGGAGCCGATGTCTACGTCATCCAATCCACTTGTAATCCAGTAGACAAAAACCTGCTCGAACTGCTGCTGATGATGGATGCCCTCAAAAGAGCCTCAGCAGACCGCATCACAGCAGTGTTACCCAATTATGGGTATGCCCGGCAGGACCGCAAGGACCGGCCAAGGGTTCCCATTTCGGCACAATTGGTCGCCAGCCTCATCGAAACAGCGGGCGCGGACCGTGTTCTAGCGCTCGACCTGCACGCTGCTCCCATTCAGGGCTTCTTCGATATTCCGGTGGATCACCTGTTTGCCTCGCCTGTTTTGGTGGATAGCATCCGCGAGCATCCGATGCCGAATCTGAT
>JAYVXT010000310.1:0-2036 GCA_043785065.1 Bryobacterales bacterium
CTTAATCGTAAAGCCCGACCCACCGGCGTCCGCGCCCCACTCGTCTACATCCATTGCCCAATTAGTACGCCTTAGCAATCACCGATCGATGCGACACCGTTTCACCGGTCACGATGCACTTTCCAGCGCCATCGTATTCATCCTTAATTGGAATGCAGCGGACGCTCGCCTTCAGCTCTTTCACCTTGTCGTCACACGCCGGATCGTCCTTAATATGTGCCATCACGAACTTGCCGCCGCCCTTTTCAGCCGTGACATCCTTGAGGATGTCCGCCACTTCGCCGAAGCTGTTCGCGATCACCGTATTCTCTTTGCGGCGCTTCAGTGCGGCTTCAAATAAGTCCTTCTGCATGGACTCGAGGATGGCCGTCACCGCAGCCGGCGCATCGCCGACCGGCATAGGCTGCTTCGTGCCCAGGTCGCGACGCTTGACCACCAGCGATCCCGACGCCACATCGCGCGGACCGATCTCGATAGTCACCGGCACACCCAGCCGTTCCCAATAGAAGAACTTCGCCCCCGGACTCTGCTCCTCACGCGCATCAATGTGCGTCGTGATGCCCCGCCCGTTGAGTTCCGCCGCAATCTTGTCGACCTGCTCAAGCACAGGGCCCTTCTCGACGTCCTTGCGATAGATCGGCACCACCACCACTTTGGTCGGAGCCAGCTTCGGAGGCAGCACAATCCCCTTATCGTCGGAGTGCGACATGATCAAGCCGCCAATCAGACGCGTGCTGACGCCCCAACTGGTTTGCCACACGTATTCGAGCTTGCCTTCCTTGCTTTGATATTGGACATTGAACGCCTTACCGAAATTCTGCCCCAGGTCGTGGCTGGTTCCCGCCTGCAATGCGAGCCCGTTCTGCATCATCGCTTCTATTGAATAAGACCGATCGGCGCCCGCAAATTTTTCCGCGCGCGATTTCAGTCCTTGAATGACTGGCATAGCCATGACGTCCTCAGCCACCTCGGCGTAAAGCGCCAGAATGCGAAGCACTTCCTCATGCGCCTCTTGCCAGGAAGAATGGGCCGTGTGGCCTTCCTGCCAAAGAAATTCGCTGGTGCGCAGGAACATGCGGGTGCGCAGTTCCCAGCGGACGACGTTGGCCCACTGGTTGAACAGCAGCGGCAGGTCGCGGTAGCTCTGAATCCACTTGCTGAAAAAATGGCCGATTATCGTTTCCGAAGTGGGGCGGATGACGTAGGGCTCCTCTAGTTTCTTGCCACCGGCAATGGTGACCACCGCCAACTCCGGCGCAAAGCCTTCGACGTGTTCGGCTTCACGCTTTAGAAAACTTTCTGGAATAAGCAGCGGGAAGTAGACATTCTTGTGGCCGGTGGCTTTGAAACGGGTGTCGAGGGCGGCTTGCAGCCGCTCCCAGACGGCGTAGCCGTTGGCCTTGATGACCATGCATCCTTTGACAACTTCAGCCGGTTCGGCCATGTCGCCGTCAATAACGACGTCCTGATACCAGGCGGCAAAATCTTTCGATCGAGGAGTAATATTCATGTAGCTGGTGGAATCCCGGAAATGGTAATGGCGGGACCTGACTAACAGGTTACTAAACTCGCCGGGCCTCGACCAGTATTTCATCCATGATCGCAACCCGGCCTGGATTGCGCGCCCGCCGCGAATGTGTTGAAGTGGGAGGAGCCGAATCTTGCCTCGACGTGTGTCCACAGGCCGAACCGGCCGCGAAACCTGCTTATGAAACGTGTCTTTTCATCCACCTTGATTCCTCTCCTGCTGATCCTGGCAATCCTGACCGGGTGCAAGGGCGACGCCAACCAGCGCAAGAAGAAATTTTTAGAGCTCGGCAACAAATCCTTCGCCAAGGGCGATTATAAGACCGCTTCACTGAACTACCGCCGGGCAACTCAGGAAGATCTCAAGTTCGCCGAAGCCTACTATCGGCTCGGCTTGACCTCATTGCAGGTCGGCGCTTACGGCGACGCAGCGGCAAACCTTCACAAAGCCTTTACACTGGCTCCTGAAAACACCGATGCCGGCGCCAAGCTGGCAGAGATCTATATGT
>JAYVXT010000311.1:0-2032 GCA_043785065.1 Bryobacterales bacterium
GCACGATGCGCTTTTGAATGGAAAAAGTATGTGGAGAGCGGATAGAAGAAGGCTAGACGATCGTAAACCCGCTTGGTCCGGTCGGCTATCGTTTGATGAATCGCGACGCCTGCGGCGCGAGGTTTGGACAGAGTCGTCGAAGTCATGGGCGGAGAAAATCCGTCGGGTTCAGGTTAGCACGTTTTTGCCTCATGCCCGCAGTTCGGTGTTTGCTAGACTAAAGGCTGCCATCGCATTGTAGGCCCCGAATAGGTAATGTCAGTTCAACCCGACTCTTCCAAGCCCGATTTTCCAAAGCAAGACTTTTCCAAGGTAAAGCTCAGCGTATCCCAATTCGCCGAGCGCTACCGCGGCGATATGATTTCGCTCAGCAGTACCTTCTCGTATTTCTGCGCCTCGCTGCCGTGGGGTGCAGACGACCTGCGGGAGTACCTTGAAGAGCCCATCAGTGCCCTTCCCCCGGCCATCTCGTCTCAACTTCCCAAAGTTTCGATTCTCTTGGTCCCCTATATTTCCAAGTCGAAGCCCAACGATATCGTCTCCATGGAGAAGCCGCCGGAAGACAAGCTTGCCTTCACCACTCAAGTCAAGATCGGCTCGGAAACGGTGATTGCCTTCGGATTGAAAGGTCAGGAAGTAGCCGAGTACCACTATCGCTTCTATAACCAGATGGCGACCATTGTTGCCGATCGCTTTCTGAAGGCGGGCACCGCCGAACTCAATCTTGCGCCATTTGTCAGTTTGGTCCGCGACGAATTGGCCGGCTTGGTGCATGGCGAAGTCGACGAAGAAAGCTGGCGAGCCAAACAACAGGTTGTGCGCCGTGCCGGCAAAGTGAAAACGGACGGCAAACCTTTTTGGGACTATGTCAGGCATTCCTTCATTGACACTCTCACGCTGTACCTTCACGGTATTTGCTGCGACATCGACGTTGATGCGGGTCCGCGGCAGTTGCCCAGCCGTTTTCTTCGCAAGCGTCTGCTGGTTCTGCGCGAGTTCTTCCCACCTCCGCCAGGATTCGCCGTTTTGCCTGAAGACATCAAGTAGTTCCTCGAAGGTTAAGTAGTTCCTCGAAGGTTAAGTTAAGTTAATTAGTGCCACAGCCCCTCTGGCACTAATTTCGTATGGAGTAGTCCGCCCGAAGCGGGTGGCTTACGCCAGGACCCTCGCCATCCAAGGCCTTACCAAGTCCAGCGCGTTGGACGGATAGCGATGCTGGCCAGGAATCATATGGAATTCCACATCGCTGGCATGCACCCGCAGTGGACGCGGGTCCGCGGCAGTTGCCCGGTCGTTTTCTTCGCAAGCTTCTGCTGGTTCTGCGCGAGTTCTTCCCGCCTCCCTCAGGATTCGCGGTCTTGCTTGAAGACATCAAGTAGTTCCTGGAAGGTTAAGTTAAGTTAATTAGTGCCACAGTTAATTAGTGCCACAGCCCCTCTGGCACTAATTTCGTATGGAGTAGTCCGCCCGAAGCGGGTGGCTTACGCCAGGACCCTCGCCATCCAATGCCTCACCAAATCCCGCGCATTGGACGGATAGCGATGTTGGCCAGGAATCATATGGAATTCCACATCGCTTCCATGCACCCGCAAGCGGTCCGCAAAACCACCGGCCGTCTTTACCGGAAAAAACTCATCTTCACTGCGCGCGATATGCAGGATCGGCGTCGAAAAATCCTTATATTTGGACTCTTCCCAATCCTTCGGAACGCCACCGCAAATCGCCACCACGCCGCCCACTGCATACGGATGGGTCCCCAGGAACCGGTAGTTGAGCCCGACCGCTTGCGAAAACGCCATCAGGAAACACTCACGAGCGGTCACGCCAAACCGCGTTTGCAACTCGCTCAGCGTCTGCAACACCATTTGATGGTGCAGCCTCACCGCGTCTTCGTGATGATGGCGGATACCCCAGTTATAGGCGGCAATACCACTGGTGGGTCCATCGCCGGTGTAGTGCTGGTTGGGGGCTTGCAGCGACGCTACAATCACATCCGGGCCGACCGTGGGAACGGTCAAACGCAGCATCGTTT
>JAYVXT010000312.1:0-6838 GCA_043785065.1 Bryobacterales bacterium
GCGATGATCACTTCCTGGTTGTCACCGACGCGGCGAAGGGCAACGTAGCGCTCGCCATCTTGCGTGGGTTCGGTGGTGTAGGTGGCATCCAATTTACGCCCGGGCTTGGGAATTGACCCAAGCGTGGCGGCAATTTCGTTCAGGGCGCCAGCTTCGGTGATTTGCCCTGCAACGATAAGAACGGCGTTGTCTGGTTGATAGTATTTGCGATAAAAGTTTGCCAGCTTGTTGATCGGCACATTTTCCAAGTCGGCGCGAGATCCGATGGTGGACTTGCCATAGTTGTGCCACAGGAACGCCGTGGCTTCAACACGCTCATACAGCACGCGGACCGCGCTGTTTTCGCCACGTTCAAATTCGTTACGGACGACGGTCATTTCGGTATCTAGAATTGCTTTTTCCATTTTGGAGCGGACCATGCGGTCAGCCTCCAGCGCGAGAGCCCACTTCAGGTTGTCGTTTGACGCCGCAACTGTTTCGAAGTAGTTTGTGCGGTCGCTCGACGTGCTGCCATTCCATGACGCGCCATGACCCACCAATTCCTTCTTAATTTCGCGGCCATTGCTGGTGGTCATGAATAGCAGATGTTCCAGCAAATGAGCCATGCCCGATTCGCCATAGCCTTCGTGACGTGACCCAACCAAGTAGGTAACGTTCACCGTTATTTTCGGATTGGATGGATCGGGAAACAGCAGCACGCGCAAGCCGTTGGGGAACTTATATTCATTGATGCCTTCAACGGCGGCGGTCTTGATGACGCCGGCGGGAAGGGTTTGGGAAAAAGTTGCGGGTAGCGGCGCGGCTACAACGAATAGGAGGGCGTACAGAGTTTGTAGACGCATGGATAGTGAACCTTTTTGGAAAGACTAAATTGTTTTGAGTATAACAACGTGGGCCTGTTGGTAGGCAGTTTACGAGCTTCCGCCGCGCAAATAAGCATCATCCCCTTTGAGCCAATCTTCCCGCACCGGAGCAAACAAATCGAACGCGGACGAATCTTCAAGGGCCACAACGCGATGCGGTAAATGCGGCACGATCTGCATAACCTGTCCTTCGGAAACGGTAAATTCGTGACCGCCTTCGAATTCAAACAGCAGCTTGCCGGTTAGCATCACCGTCATTTGTTCATTCAAGTGGCTATGCCAGGGCACTTCGGAACCCTTGGTTAGAATCACGTTCGCCACCGTCATGTTGGTACCGTGAATGACGCGGCGGGCAAACGAGGGGTTCAGTTGTTCCAGTGCGATCTCTTTCCAGGTGTGGAGCTTCATGGGGTTGATCGGAATTGTAGCATTAGTCTTTGTTCGACCGAAACTTCAAAATGCGGTGAAAGGTCATGAAGTTCGCGTCGTGGTTATTGTGGGCGCCCCCCTGCTCATCGTCGAACGCGGTGCGGCTGGCCAATATCAAGTCGTTGCCGTCAAACTGCCAATCCACATATTGAAAGGCGTGCTTAACGACATCGGGATGAGATAGCACTGTTCGCTGCACCTTCCAAGCCCGCAAATCAGGCGAGGACATCAGCACCAGAGTATTGCGAACACGAGCAGGGGTGAGCGCGGATTCAGGATATTGCGGCAAGGCCTGATTCGACAGAGTCCAATATTTTTTCGACTTGCGATCATAGCGAATGGTAAACTTTTTCGCGCCGCCCGGAAAATCCACCAGCCGGTCGAACACAAGTTCACCGTTGTAGAGCTTGGCAATGGCCGCCTTCTCCAAATTGTTGACGCGCAGAATATCCACCAGGCCGCCATCGGGCGTGATTACGGCGTTTCCTTCAAGCCATGTGTCGCCGGCGCCGGCTTGCTGCGAAGGATAGGCCAAACGCTTGGACTTGGTCCAATTCTTCGCATCAAGCAGATCGGCAGCCTCTGGCGCGGAGATTACAAATGCTTCAAAGCGGCCCCATTTGCCTTCAGGATGAAACTCCATGCCTCGCCACAGGCGACCGTCATTTTTAACGATGGGGACGGGGGCCGTGTGATAGCCGGTGTCACCGGTTAGCATGGCGGGCGCACTCCAGGTTCTTCCTCCGTCGGTTGAGCGGCGAATTACTATCCGCCCGTATTCGCAGGTAGTCCCCATTAAGTAGAGGCGACCGCGATGCACAAACAAGTTGGACCAGAACTGATCGGTGAACTCGGCCGTTTTGCGCCAGGTTATGCCGCGATCCTCGGAACGGAAGACGCGGGAGACTGCGGAGGAGCTTTGGGTGGAATCGGCTCCGAAGAAATCGTGCGAAGCAACGTAGGCTTTGTCCGGAGCAATCACGATGGACGGCGACCCAATGTATTCGCGCTTTAGCGCCGGATGGTGATCGATGACGACGCCGGGCGGTAGGGTGGCGGCTAACAGTAGCAAGGCGAGCATCGTTCTATTATCAGCCAGGTTTCCGCAGCAGTGTTAAACTCAAATGGCTATGACACGGCGATCTATTCTAACAACATCCGCCAGCGCGCTGGCCGCCTCGCAACTGGACCAAAGACTGCATGCCGCCGATACCGCGAGTGGCATGAAGGGCCACGTCAATCATTCGGTCTGCAAATGGTGCTATCCGAAGACGTCACTTGAAGATCTATGTAAATCGGCCAAGGATATTGGCCTGAACTCCATTGAGTTGCTAGGTCCGGCGGATTGGCCCACGCTGAAGCAGTACAACCTAACCTGCGCGATGGGATCTAACCCTGTCATTGATGGGCTGGGCGGAATCGGCAAGTCGTTCAATCGTGTGGAGCATCACGAAAAGCTGATTCAAGCGTATGAGGAAATTATCCCTAAGGCGGCCGCTGCCGGGCTGCAAAACGTGATTTGCTTTTCGGGGAATCGCGATGGGATGGCGGACGAACAGGGTATGGAGAATTGCGCGGTCGGCTTGAAGAAGCTGATGGCTGTTTGCGAACGTCACAAGATAAATCTGGTGATGGAGTTGCTGAATTCAAAAGTGAACCACAAGGATTACATGTGCGATCACAGCGTTTGGGGCGTGGAACTTTGCAAGAAGATTGGCTCCGAACGGTTCAAGTTGCTGTACGACATTTACCACATGCAGATTATGGAAGGCGACGTGATTGCCACGATCAAGAAATACAACCCGTACTTTGCGCATTACCATACCGGTGGCGTACCAGGCCGCGCGGAAATCGACGATACGCAGGAACTGTACTATCCGGCGATCATGAAGGCTATTGTGGATACCGGCTTCAAGGGCTTTGTGGCGCAGGAGTTTGTTCCGAAACGCGACGATAAGTTAGCGTCCTTGAAGCAAGGGGTCAAGATTTGCGATGTGTAGAGCCTAGACAAGTGGACCATAGGAAGGAGTTCAACGTGGAAGAAGTTTCCGGTGGAGTTCAGTTAAGCCCGGCTAAGCCCTTTCTGGCTACGGATATCAACAACGTGGTTGGATGTTTGAAATACAATGGCAAGCCGAAGACTATAGAAGAAATGGACAATCCTCGAAACGCTGCTTCCCCATGGAACTGAGAAAAAGCTCGTAAGATGGCATGCCCAAGATATGGATTTTGCCGATGCACTTCACTTAACCAACAAAAGTCAACAGAATTTCTAACCTTGACGAAAACTTGTGAACATGGCAAAGGCCCTATCGCTTGATTTTGTCAAGCAGCCCCGCTAGTTGCTGGTGGCCATTTTCCAGAGCCAAATCCACCGGCCGCTTCCCCGCTCTATTCGCCAGATTCGCATCAGCGCCTTTGGCTAGAAGCAATTCAGCGACATCTATTCGGCCCCATGCGGCGGCATTGGCTAACGGGGTGTTGCCTGATTCGGCATCCACCGCGTTGATATCGGCCCCACGTTGAATCAGTAGTTCCGCAACTTCTTTCTTACCGCCAAGAGCGGCATCGTGAAGGGCCGTTGCGCCGTTTGCGTTGCGAAGATTTGCCGGCGCGCCACGCTCAAGAAGCAGAGCCACAAGATCAAGGCGCCCCTTTAGCGAAGCATCATGAAGCAGCGTGGAACCCATACGCGTTTTGGCGTCCGCCTTCTGTCCATGATCCAGCAGAACAGCGACGATGTCCGTTCTACCCTCCATCACTAATTCTTCGATTCGCGCGGGGCTTGCCGTAACATTCTTGGCTTTCATCAGCACTTCGATAGTTTCCTTTTGACGGTACCGTAACGCTTCATCAAACGGAGTCGCGCCTTCCTTGGACTTTTTCAATGGATCGGCGCCGCGTTCGATCAAAAGCGCCAGAACATCGGCATGCCCACGCCGGGCGGCAATGTGAATTAAACCGTCACCCGATTTAGGATTGACGTCATCGGCAAGCGCTCCGCTGTCGAGTAGAAGGCGGACAAGATCGACTCGTCCCTTCCAGACCGCCTCTTCAAGCGGAGTCGCCCCGGCGTCGTCCCGCACGCTTAATTCCGCACCGTGTGCAATCAAGTATTTCGACATGGAAACATAGCCGCGATTGGCGGCCAAATGAAGGATGGTGGAGCCTTGTCCGTACCGCAATTTTGGATCCGCCCCATGCGCCAGCAGCAGTTCCACCATTTCGATTCGATCGGTAATGACCGCGTAATGAAGAGGTGTGGAACCGCCTTCTTTATGCCGGATATTTACATTCGCGCCCTTGGAGAGCAGCAGTTCCACCACCTTGCGATGCCCGCCCCAAGTAGCATCATGCAAGGGAGTGCCCCCAAGTCCATCGCGGCTATTGGGATCGGCGCCTTTGGCAAGTAGTTCGGCGATTGCCGCAACATCGCCGGCGCGCGCGGCAACATGCAGGTCAGCGGCATGCAGAGTGTAAGTCAGCGTTAATGCCAGAGCAAAGCGCATCAACTATTGAACCTTGCCTCTGCCATGGAGAATTGCGCCGGGTCTGGTCCCCATATGCTTGCCCGCATCAAGAACAGGAGTACCATTGACGATCACGTATTCGATCCCCGAAGGATACTGATGAGGCTTGTCGTAAGTGGCATTGTCGATCACTTTTGCGGCATCGAAAATCGTGATATCCGCCCATTGGCCGGGGCGCAGAAGGCCGCGATCAAACACGCCTATTTTCGCCGTATTGGCCGATGTCATTTTGCGGATTGCTTCTTCAAGCGTGATCACTTTATCTTCTCGAACGTAGCGGCCAAGAACGCGGGGGAACGTGCCGTACCAGCGCGGATGCGGATTGCCAACCGAGAGGGGACCACTTACCGCAACAGCCGCACCGTCGGAGCCAATAGACACGAACGGCTGCTTCATGGCGTAGCGCATGTCTTCCTCGGAGTGATGGAAATAAACCGTAGGCACGGAGGCGGCGTTGTTGATCAGCAAATCGAAGAGAGTATCGACCGGCGATTTCTTGAGTGCCGCTATCACTTCGTTCATGCGGCGGCCTTCGAACTTTTTATAGGCAGGGTTGGAGAGGCTTACCAGCAACATACCTTCCCAAGAACCGGTGGCCGTGTAGTGGTTATACCAATTGGAGCCGGGGATGCCATTCAACACTTCCTTTTCGAGGCGGGGCCGCAACGCCGGATCCTTCAGCCGGGCAATCAATGCCTGCGGACCACCTTCATGCACCCACGGTGGAAGGATGGATGAAAGATTGTTCTGGCCCGCACGATAGGGATAAACGTTGGCTTCCACTTGTTGGCCCGAGGCGCGGGCGTTGGCGATGAGGCCGATCAGTTCCGGCATCTTTCCCCACAACTTATGATCGGCCAACTTGAGATGAATAATATCGACGGGCACGCCAGCGCGGCGGCCGATTTCAAGCGCCTCGGCCACCGACTCAAATACGCCTTGGCCTTCAGTGCGCATGTGCGTTGAATAGACGCCTCCGTATGGCGCGGCTGCGGAGCACATGGCGATAAGTGATTCCGTATCGATCCATGCGCCGGGCGGCCCGCTGAGCGAACTTGCCACGCCCAGCGCGCCTTGCCGCATGGCTTTTTCCACTTCAGCTCTCATGGCCGCAAGTTCTCTGCTGGTGGGCGGACCGGGATTGGGGCCTCGAACATACGTCCAGATTTGACTTGAACCAACGTAGGTTCCAATGTTTGCGGAGATTCCTTGGCGCTTCAGCAAATCGAAGTAAGAGGTAAGGTCTGTCCAGGCGCCGCGCGGGCGGTCTTCAATAGAACCCGTTCCCTGCTTGCCGCCGGCGGGTGCGACCGAGCCACCTTCGCCGAAAATCATTGACGTGACACCTTGGCGGATCATGCTTTGCGCATCGCCATCTTGGGCGATGGTGTAATCGGAGTGGTTGTGAATGTCGACGAACCCCGGAGTGACGGTGAGGCCTTTGGCGTTGATCGTGCGCTTGGCGGATTGGCCGGGAAACATTCCGATGGCGGCGATGTGCTGGTCGCGCACGGCGAGGTCGGCATAGTAGGCGGGGTTGCCTGTGCCATCCACGATGCGGCCGCCGGTGATAAGCAGGTCGTAGGGTTGGCCATAAAGGGCGGTGAGAGCAAAGAGAAGGAGGAGAGCTTGGGGCATTGCCTTTAGCTTATAGGATCATTGGCGAGAGCGCGAACGATTGCGTCTTCCAATCCTTGGTTGTCGCCCCTGTGAAAGCTTTGTTCAGAGGCTTTGTACATCTGATCTCGCGAAACCTGGAACCAGTTGAGGTGGTATTTATGGTGAAGCGCAAGTTGCCGGACGAATTCACGCTGCGTTCGTCGGTTGCCATCGCGGAATGGATGAATCGCGTTAAGTTCACCAAGATAATAGGCAGCCCGATTCGCGAATTTGGCGGGATCACCGTTTGCCAAATGTTGATCCGTATTGAGGCCTTGAAAAGTCTGATTCAGAACAGAAGGGATTTGTTCGTGAAACGCGAAAAAGAACTGGCCTGAACGCGCGATGTTGACTTGG
>JAYVXT010000313.1:0-2027 GCA_043785065.1 Bryobacterales bacterium
CACCACGCTCAACGGCGAATGATCAATCTCCGCGCGCCACAGATTTCCCTGAAACTTTGCAATGATTTGAAAATCTCCGCTAACGTCTTCAAAAGCCGCTACCGGCGTTTCGAAATCCCGCGGGTTCGCAAGCCCGTTTGCGCCAATCGGACCTAAATCCGGAAGACGGAACATCGCTCCGTAATTCTCGCAAATGTATCCGCGCGCTTCTTTGTCCAGAAGCTCCACTTTAAATTTAATCCCGCGCTGAATCACCCCGATTTCGCCGGGCGCAACTTGCATGATCCCCAACTCCGTGCGCAAAGTCAGCCGCCCAAGCTGCGGCACGATGAGCATTTCGCCATCCGCATTGAAAAAATACCGGTCGGTCATCGAGCGATTCGCGGTGTAGATGTGAATCCCCACTCCGGTATGCGTGTGCGCATCGCCATTGCCCGCGATGGTGGTGATGCCTTCCACGAAATCCGTCGGTTTTTCTGGTATCGGCAGCGGCTGCCAGCGCAATTGATTTGGGGGGGTTGCCACTTCGTCAAACGGCGTGCTGCGCATCAGCCCGCTATCGAGCGGCTCAAACGGTTTGTGCGCAACGGACGGACGGATGCGATAGAGCCAGGAGCGTCGATTGATTCCCCGTGGCGCAGTGAAGGCCGTTCCGCTCAATTGTTCGGTGTAAAGGTTGTACGGCGCCTGCTGCGGAGAATTCTGTCCCGCGGGTAAAGCCCCGGGTGCGGCTTCCGTGGCAAATTCATTCCCAAACCCAGTCTGGTATAACACCCCGGTTTTCACCGGTTCCGCAGTTCTAGTGGTCATCGTGTGTTCCTCGGATCAAATTCCGTCAAGCTATAATTTCCACGCATTATTTAAGCCACCAGCTCCGGTGAGGTTATAAATTCCCGCGCCGCGCTTGCTCCCGCTCAATCGACTCAAACAGCGCCTTGAAATTCCCCTTGCCGAACCCCCGGCTGCCTTTCCTTTGAATAATTTCAAAGAAAATCGTTGGGCGGTCTTCCACCGGCTGGCTGAAAATTTGCAGCAAATATCCTTCTTCATCGCGGTCTACCAGCACGCCCAGTTTACGGATGGCCTCGTTCGATTCGTCAATTTGCCCGATGCGTTCCGGCAGCGCATCATAATAACTGTCCGGCACGCGCAGGAAATCCACTCCATTGTTCTTCAGCTGTTCCACGGTCTTCAATTCGTCGCGGCACAGCAACGCGATGTGCTGCACTCCGGGCCCCCCGTAGGCGTCCAGATATTCGTCAATCTGGCTGCGCCTCCGCCCCGCCGCCGGTTCGTTGATCGGAAATTTCACCGAGTGCGAATCGTCGGACATCACAATGCTCATCAACGCACTGTATTCCGTGGAAATATCTTTGTCATCGAAAGAAATAAATCGCTTGAAGCCAAATACCCGGCTGTAGAAATCCGCCCAAAGTTCCATCCGGCCCAATTCCACATTTCCCACCACGTGATCGATACGCAAAATTCCGGCATCCTGCCCCGGAATCGGCGCCGCGGTAAAACCCGGTAAAAATGGCCCTTTGTAGTCCTTGTAAGAAATTAGCGAATGAATGGTTTCGCCGTAGGTATGAATGGCGGCGCGCCGGATCGTTCCGTTGGCGTCGGTCACATCGTGCGGCTGCTCCGCGGGTTCCGCGCTGCGCTGCACCGCCCCCTCGAACGCTTCGTCGGCATTTTCCACGTGCAGCGCAATGTCGTGTACCCCATCACCGTGCTTGCGAATGTGATCGCTCGCCGGATGTTCCGGCTTCAGCGGCGTGGTAAAAATAAAATTTGCTTTGCCTTGAGTCAGCAAGTAAGAGGTGGCGTCGCGCCGGCCGGTTTCCAAGCCGCTGTAGGCCATCTGCGAAAAGCCAAATCCTTTGCGGTAATAAAAAGCCGCTTGCCGCGCATTGCCCACCCAGAATTCAATGTGATGAATCTTTTTCAGTTTTAGCGGATTATCCTGCATGTTTTCTCCTCAGTGGGTAGGTTGCGGCTGGCTCACCAGATGCAGCCAGTGCCCG
>JAYVXT010000314.1:0-6831 GCA_043785065.1 Bryobacterales bacterium
GGATTTACGGAATGCTCCGATTGCAAAGTCCCTTTGCTTCCCGGGCCTCCCCCGCTCCCAGCCGATCCCTCTTTTGACCAGAACTTGGATTTAGTGGTAGTGCTTGAAACCGACGATCCTCTAACACTGGCCTTTGCCAAGGGAACCCTCACGGAAGCGGGCATTCCGTTTTATGTCTTTAATGAGATCAGCACGCTTGTGAATGATATTGACCCAATGCTGCATAAATGGTTCAGGGTTCAGGTAGCTTGCGATCGTGAAGCAGCAGCTAGGGAACTCTTGACTCCACTGCCAACCAATATTCTCTAAACCACCGGCATTAGTTTTGGACCGATCCACGATGGCGGGTGGTCTCATGATATTCTAGTGCTTATTGCAAACTTAGAAACGTGATATAACTTCCCTTAAACTAACTGGGGAGTTCCCATGACCCGATTTTTCTCGTTTGCGCTTCTAGTGTGCGCCACGCTCAACGCCCAACAAAGTACCGGCTACATTTCCGGCTCCGCTCGCGACGCCTCGGGCCTTGCGGTCGCCGCGGCAAAGGTGCAACTTACTAACACCGCCAATGCATCCGAACGGGAAGTTCCAACAAATGAAAATGGCGATTTCGTTTTTAGCGGTGTCGATCCCGGTCAATACAAACTCACCTTCACCGCCGCCGGATTCAAAACCTTTGAACGCACCGGGGTCACGCTCACCGCCGCCGAACGGCTTTCGGTCGGCGATAATACTCTCCAAATCGGCAGTGTCACCGACCGAGTTACGGTCACCGCCGAAGGCGCCACGGTGCAAACCGCCAGCGCGGAACGTTCGGGCTCCATCACCAACAAACAGGTGGAAGGACTACTGGTCTACGGCCGCACCATCACCTCGCTGCTTGCTCTGCTCCCAGGCGTGGTCGACCCCATCGGCGCGGCCAGCCGCAACATTGACGGCACATCAGCCACCAATTTCAATGTCAACGGAAACCGCTCGGCGCAGAATAACATTACTGTGGATGGAGTGACGCTGACCGCTGTTGGCGGCGCCGCCAACGGCACTTTCGCGGTAAGTAGCGAAGCGGTTTCGGAAGTCAAAATTCTACTCAGTAACTATCAAGCCGAATTCGGACGCCTCTCCGGCAGTAACGTGCAAATGGTCATCAAAAGCGGCTCACGGGATTTCCACGGCGCGGGCATCTATTACAAGCGTCACGAGCAATTCAACGCCAACACCTTCTTCAACAACCGGCTAGGAGTTTCCAAGCCCATTAATCGCTACAACACGTACACTTACAACATTGGGGGGCCGGTTTCCATCCCCAAGTTATTCAACACCAATCGCGAGAAACTGTTTTTCTTCTGGAATCATGAATACATCCCGCAAAAAACCTCCAGTGCCACGCAGCAGGTCACCACGCCGACGGAACTGGAACGGCGTGGCGATTTCTCTCAAACTGTTGATGTCAGCGGTAAGCTCGTCCCCATCGTCGACCCCATAACCCGCCAACCTGTTCCCGGCAACATTGTTCCCGCTTCCAAGCTCGACTCAAACGGTCTGGCCCTGCTGAAATTCTTTCCCCTTCCAAATTTTCTGAACACCGATATTTCCAAACGCGCCTATAACTACGTGACCCGCTGGGGCGGCGAAAGCCCACTCACATTGATGACCTTCAAGTTGGATTACTACGTATCCTCGAAGGACAATCTTTCCATAACCATCGCCCCGCAGTTCGGCCAGGACAACACGCCGAATGGCGCGCAGATGACCGCTCAGTTCCCGGTGCTCAATACCGTTGTGAAGCGCAAAACCGGATCTGCCTCCATCCATTACCGGCGCATTTTCTCGTCCACCATGGTCAATGAACTCATCTTCGGCTACGCTTATAATTTCAGCCCGCCGGAAATCTCCGATGAAGCGTTGAAAGCCATCCAACGCTCCACTTACGGATTCACCGCGGGAAGTCTCAACCCGGCCAACAATCCTCTGAATCTGCTTCCGGCGATGTCCTTCGGAGGAATCACGGGCGCATCCAGCCTCAACTATGATGGCCGCTTTCCCTTTAATGGCGCCCGCAATGTTTACGACTTAAGCGATACTCTCTCGTTTTCTCGCGGCTCACACACTACTAAAGTCGGGGCCTTTCTGGAGCGGCTGCGTCAACGCGACGGCCCATGGGCCACCAACTTTACGGGTATTTTCGACTTCGGCGTAAACGCGAACAATCCACTGAACACAGGCCACGCCTATGCCAATGCCGCTTTCGGAGTGTTCAACAGTTACACGGAAGCAACCGCGCATCCCATTTCCAAGATTTATTCAAAGGGCGTCGATTGGTTTGTGCAAGACACTTGGCGAGTCTCGCGCAAATTGACGCTCGACTATGGGCTGCGCTTCAATTGGTTCACCGCATTTTCCAATTTCAACGATCAACTGGCGGGCTTTGCGCCCAGTTTATTCGATCCAAAGCAGGCAACACAATTGATCAAACCCGCAATCGTCAACGGCGTGCGCGTGGGCCTCCATCCGGTGACAGGCGCCTCCTACCCCGCGGCTTTAATCGGCTTCGTTGCGCCCAATACCGGCAATCCGCTGAATGGCATGGCAGTAACATCCATCGACAAAAACTATCCGCGCGCGCTGATAACTCCGCCACCCATCGTGCCCGCACCGCGCTTTGGTTTCGCCTACGATCCGTTCGGAGACGGAAAAACAGCCATTCGCGGCGGATTTGGCATGTTCACCAATCGGCTGCTCGGCGTCAATTCCGCCGCCGTATTCAGTTATCCGCTAGTGCAAACGCCGGTGGTCCAGTTCGGCACAATCGCCACGTTTCGCAACGCCCAGGGCTTCACTTCACCGCCATCGGTTACCGGTTGGGAGCCAAACATGAAAGCCGCCCGCGTGATGAATATGAGCCTCACCGTGCAGCGCAACTTAGGTTATGGCACCGTCGTCGACGTGGGTTATGTTGGTTCACTTGGCCGCAATTTGTCGTGGCAGCGCAGCTTGCAAGATATCCCGCTTGGCGCGCGATTCCTACCGCAAAATGCCGACCCAACCAATCCCCGAGTGCCTTTGCCCGACGCTTTCCTTCGCCCCGTGATCGGTTACAACGGCATCGGCTACAACGAAAACGCAGGCTCTTCCAACTATCATTCGCTGCAAGCCACAGCCTTGCGGCGCTTCGCCAAGACCGCCGAATTCGGGGTATCTTACACGTGGTCGAAAGCGCTTGATTTTAACGACACGGAATTCAGCGCCATAAACACGGTCGCGCCATTTCGCGCTTGGAACTACGGCTTGGCCGGCTTTGACCGCACCCATATTCTGAAAGCGAATTGGCTTTGGGAACTGCCTAAACGCGCCTATTCTTTTGCTCCGCTTCGGGCGGTGCTCAACAACTGGCAGATCTCGGGCATATATTCATTGCAAAGCGGAGCCCCTGTTGCGGTTGGTTACTCGCAAATCACCGCCGTCGATCTAAGCGGCACGCCCAGCATCGCGCCGCGCATACTTGTGATCGGTGATCCGAATTTGTCCAGCGGTCAACGAAGCTTCGCGAGTAATTTCCGTACTGAAGTGTTCCGGCTTCCAGCGGTTGGAACGCTCGGCACGATGACAAAAACCCTATTGCGCGGGCCAGGCGTGAACAACTGGGATGTGGCCGTGTTTAAGAATTTCCTCATTCGCGAGCGCTTCCGCCTGCAATTCCGCGGAGAAATGTACAACGCATTCAACCACACTCAATTCAGCGCCTTCGATGCCACCGCGCGTTTCAACGCGGCCGGGACGCAAGTGAATGAACAGTTCGGGCAGTTTACTGGCGCGCGCGATCCACGCACCATGCAGCTCTCCTTACGGGCGCAGTTTTAATTAAGGTCTGGACTCAAACTCTATCCGGAACTACATACGGCTTGCGATACTCCCGCGTAAGCATCTTATTCGCATCGGCATCTTTAAATCGCCAGTTCTCAGCGTCTAACTCCAACTTCCGTCCAAGCCGGTAACTAATATTCGCCAAGTGGCACAAGGACGCGGATATTACTCCGATCTCCACTTCCGCATTCAGCTTGTTATTATCCCGACCGCGCACCGCATCCAGGAAATTCTTCATATGATTGCCCGTGTCCGATTCCCGGTTCGCCTTCTCCTCTAACGACTTCTCGCCCTTCTCACCCTTATAGATTGTGAAGCCAGCGCCGTCCAAGGCCATCCAACCATCGGAGCCATAAAACAGGTCGCCAACCGTATTCCCGCCGCGTCGCGACACGCCGCCCTCTTCGCCGGTGATCAGTCCGCGCACCTCAAACTCAATCTGCTTGCCGTTGCCGTAATCAAACACGCAATGCTGCGTATTCGGCGTCTCCTGGTCGTCGTCATAAAGGAACTTGCCGCCGGTGGACACCACCGACTTCGGAAATTTAATGTCCCCCAAACCCCAACGCGCCACGTCCATCTGATGCACGCCCTGGTTGCCAAGGTCGCCATTGCCGGTGTCCCAAAACCAGTGCCAGTTGTAAGCGAAACGGTTCTGCGTGAACTTGCGCATCGGCGCCGGTCCAAGGAAGAAATCCCAATCAATACCCGCCGGCGGCGTGACCAACTCCGGCGTCTTACCAATCGACTTGCGGCGTTTATAGCAAAGCCCCTTCGATGCGTACAACTCGCCAATCGCCCCGTCCTTCAACATCCGCATGCCCTTTTGCACATGCGGCAGGCTGCGGCTCTGCGACCCGATTTGCACCATGCGCTTATACTTGCGCGCGGCCTCAATCATCTTCGCGCCTTCCCAAATGTTGTGGCATGCGGGCTTTTCCACATATACGTCCTTGCCCGCCTGGCACGCCCATACTGTCCCCAGCGCATGCCAATGGTTTGGCGTCGCCATCGATACGGCATCAACGGATTTATCGCGGAACACCTCGCGCATGTCGCGATATGTCTTCGGAGTGCGGCCGCCATTGCCACGACTCACCAGCGCCGCCCCCCTTTCCTGGGCCGCCTGATTGACGTCCACCAGCGCAACGATGTTCGCCTCATCGGCCAGCTTTACGTACTCATTCATGTGCGCCGTACCGCGTCCGCCCAAGCCGATCACGGCCATGTTGACGCGCTCATTCGCGCCAAGGATGCGAGACGCCCCAATTGAAAGCGCCGCTGAACTCATGGTGAAGAATTTTCGTCGTGTGGTCATTGAGAGGCTCCTGTAGCTCCTTCTAAATTGTAATTGATCCGGATCGCTTTGAAGAAATTCCATGAAACCGAAACATGAATTACTTCGCCGCTAAGAAATGCAAAATGGCGTCCATCACGCGATGTCCTTGATTCGTCTGGAATAGGAATTGGGCATGCGCCTTACCATCAACCAGCATCCATTATTTTGGTTCCAAAGCCTTCTCGTAGTATGCGCGAATCCCTGGCAGACGAAGTCCGGCGGAGTTCGCGTCGTCCCGGGCCACAATGAACAACTTCCGTCCATGGAGCTTTTCCGGTGGCGCGTCGGGCTTGGCGGCCAACAGCACCAGGCGATCAATCTCTCCGGGCTCTAGCTAGGGCCGCGCGTTAAGCCATTCCCTCCCCCAACAACTCCCTATCTCACAGAAAATAAGCCACTATCGGATTTCCCCTAGCACCCGGCTTTCGCTCTCCATGTATGATGTTGGTATCGCCTAATTTTCGAACACTTCATGGACCAAGCCACGCATAATAAGATCGTCTCCTTCATCTGGGGTATTGCCGACGACGTCCTCCGCGACCCTTTCAAACGCGGCAAGTACCCCGACGTCATCCTCCCCATGTGCGTGCTCCGCCGCTTCGATGCCGTCCTCGAACCCACCAAACAAGCAGTCCTTGAATCCAAGGCCATGCTCGACAAGGCAGGCATAACCGCACAGCACGAAGCCTTATGCGCCGCCGCCAAACAAGCCTTCCACAACACCTCGCCCTTCACCCTCAAGGACCTCGCCAGCCGCGCCAGCCAACAACAACTCAAGGCCGATTTCGAAGCCTACCTCGACGGATTTTCCGCAAATGTCCAGGACATTCTCGAAAATTTCAAATTTCGCAATCAAATCTCCACCCTCTCCAAAGCCGACGCCCTCGGAACTCTCATCAACAAGTTCCGCGACCCCGAAATCAACCTAAGCCCCAACCCCGTCCTCAATGGCGACGGCTCAATTAAGCGCCCCGGCATGGATAACCACTCCATGGGCACCGTCTTCGAAGAACTCGTCCGCAAATTCAACGAAGAAAATAACGAAGAGGCCGGCGAACATTGGACCCCGCGCGACGCCGTCAAGCTGATGACCAACCTCATCTTCCTTCCCATCGCCGATCAAATAAAGTCCGGCACCTACCTCCTTTACGACGGAGCCTGCGGCACCGGCGGCATGCTCACCCTCGCCGAAGAAACCCTCACCACCCTCGCCGAAAAGCAGAACAAAAAGGTAGTCACCAACCTCTACGGCCAGGAAATCAACCCGGAAACCTACGCGATCTGCAAAGCCGACATGCTCCTTAAAGGGGAAGGTGAAAACGCCGCCAACATCGTCGGCGGCGCCGAATTCTCCACCCTCAGCCACGACGCCTTCCCCGCTCAGGAATTCGACTTCATGCTCTCCACCCCCCCCTACGGCAAAAGTTGGAAGAAGGACCTTGAATCCATGGGCGGCAAAGACAACATGCGCGACCCGCGCTTCCAAATCACCCACGCCAACGACCCGGAATTTTCCCTGATCACCCGTTCCAGCGACGGCCAGCTTCTCTTCCTCGCCAATATGGTTTCGAAGATGAACCACAAAACCCCGCTCGGAAGCCGCATCGCTGAAGTCCACAACGGTTCGTCCC
>JAYVXT010000315.1:0-2023 GCA_043785065.1 Bryobacterales bacterium
GCAAACTCCGCTCGCTGCTGGAGGTCGCCCGATCCATGGCGCATTCGTTATCGCCGGCGGAAGTTCTTTCGGCTATCGTCGAATCGGCCTTGTCAATAACCGGCTGCGAACGGGGCTATCTTTTCTTATGTGAAAAGGAGGATCTACGTTTGGAAGTCGGGAAAAATCGATTGGGGCAACCGCTGGATGTGGAAAGTTTAGGTCTTGAAACCCGCGTGCTGCGCATTGCGCTGGATCAACGTCATGATTTGCTTTCTTTTACCGTTGCCCCACAGGTGGCGGCAGTCCCACTGATTCGTGTACGCTCCGGCTCCATTAATTCAACGCGGGCTATTTCAGCGGCGAAAGACACTGTGGGTTTGCTGTATTTGATTGAAGATAGCGGCGCGGCGGCTGATCTTTCCAGTGGCAACAGAGAACTTCTGGAGACGCTGGCTCTGGAAGCATCGGCGGTTCTGGAGAATGCGCGATTACTGGAACAGGAACGCGCCAAACAACGTCTGGATGAGGAACTGGGCATTGCCCGCAAGATTCAGGCCGATTTGTTGCCGAAGTCGCTTCCCGTTGATGGCTGGTTCCGCGCTTCTGGTTGGACCATTCCGTCTCTTGCCGTGGGAGGCGATTATTTCGACGTGGCGCGCGGGCATCATGACCAATGGGCGCTAGTAATGGCTGACGTGTCCGGCAAAGGGGTAAGCGCGGCGCTTCTTGCGGCTTTGTTGCAAGGCGCTTTCTTGCAATCAAAGGCCGGCCACGATCACATCTCTGCCTGGTTCGCCAGTCTGAATCGCTTTCTGCTGGACCGGACCGGCGGAGAAAAATACGCCACTATCTTCTATGCTTCCGTGCATCAAACGGGTGCGGTGGATTGGGTGAACGCCGGCCACTGTTCCCCCATGATCGTTCGGGTTGGCGGCGCCGTGGAGCTACTTGGCCCTAGCGGCATGCCGGTAGGAATGTTGGAGGAAGCCCTGCATGGTTTGGAGAGAGCGCATCTAAATCCCGGCGAAAAAATCGTTCTTTACACCGACGGGCTTTCCGAGGCCAGAAATCCTGAAGGGGAGTTCTACGACACGCGCCGTTTGCGGCAATTCCTGGAAGCCAACCATCAGCACGACGCCGCCGAATTGGCGCGACGGCTTCGCGAAGAAGCAATGAAATACATGGGCGGAGCCCAGCAACAGGACGATGTTACGGTGCTTGTCGTGGAATTCGTTTAGGATAATCCAACACAACTATTCCAAAACAACGGTAGCGAACGTATGAACTAGCGGTACATCAATGCCGGTTCCATCTTCCACCTCATACGTGTCAAGCTTACGCGGCGGGGCGGTTGGGCTTAGCAAGGTAGCCTTCTTCCACGTTCCAAGCACATGCGCGGTGAGTGATTCGGCGGGGAAATCAGAATAGTTTACCAGGTGAAGCACTTCGGTTTTTTCATCGGAAGAAATTAATAGATTTGAAAGCATGCTTCCTACGTTGAATAGCCTTACTCCAAGGTTCCGCCGGCCGGTCATCGTGTTCATCTCTTTCCAAATATCGTCCAATTGTTTGACGGCGAGTTCATCCACTGTCACCTGACCCGGCTTAGTGGAAGGGAACTTCCAGCCGGGAGGACTCGTCAAAACCATTCCTCCCGCTTTGGTGAAAGCAGTAACCAAGGAACGCTGTTGCTCATTCAAAACGCCTGGGTCCACATTGACGGCCATCTTCGCCCCGCGCATTGAATCTTTAGACAGTACGGCCGCCGGCACTGGTTGCGCGGGCGTGTGTTTCACTGCGATCATATCCAGGATTCCGCCCGAAAGTAATGCACCGCTGCTAGAGTCTTGAATCACAGCCAGTTTGCCCCCAGGCAGGTAATTTTTCCATTGCTTATTGACTTCAATATAAGTAAGCAACGTTCCTATCCTTTGCCAAGCTTGCATGGCCTTTACTTCGCGGGTCATGAGCCTCTGTTCCAAGTCTGAATCGAGTGTGATGACCCAGCGCGCTCCGCACATGGCGGCATCGGCGATGGCCT
>JAYVXT010000316.1:0-20246 GCA_043785065.1 Bryobacterales bacterium
CCTCGCCTCGGGATGGTGCAACAGCGAAATGTAGAGCGTTGGCACAGCAGGGAAAAACGTAGGCGAATATTCCTTGAAGGCCTCAATCAGCATGTTCACATCGAACTTGGGAATCAGAATGGTCATCGCGCCGTTCCACGCGCTTAACAGTTGCCCAACCACTTGCCCATAGATGTGGAAATAGGGCAGAACCATCAGCATCTTTTCTTCGCCCCGGCGCGTGTGGTATTGATTCCACAAGGCGTTCTGAATTGTGTTCGCATACAGATTGTAATGGGTCAGCATCGCGCCCTTGGGACTGCCCGTGGTGCCGCCGGTGTATTGAAGCAAGGCGATATCCTCCGTCGAGTTGATCGACACTCGCGGCAAAACGGAAATGTCGCAGCCTTCAATCAACCCGTTAAACAACAGCGCATTGCCTGGCGCATGCGCCAACAGCGCGCCATCCAATGAGTATTCAGAGATCGAAGTAACAATGAGGAATTCCGGGGTAATCTTGCTCGCCTCCACAAGCGGCGCAAGAACATCCAACGTAACAAGCCCGCGGATGCCCGCGTCACTTGCCACCACCGAAAGCTCTCTGGGCGTATAAGTTGGATTGATATTGGTGGCGATCAAGCCCAACCGCATTAAAGCAAAAAATGTGATGGGATATTGTGGGCAGTTTGGCAGCATGATCCCCACCCGGTCGCCTTGCCGCAAACCCAATGAATGGAGGCTTGCGGCTAACTTGTCTGTTTGTTCTTTCAGTTCGGAGAATGTGAGTTGCGCGCCGAAAAACGCCGTGGCCGGACGATCACGATATTGGCTAGCCGCCATTTGCAGGATTTGATATAACGATTGCCGCGGATAGTTCGCGGTCGCCGGAACCCAAAAATCGTAATTGCGAAGCCAAGGCCGCTGGCTGAACACGCTCATTACACCGCGGAGCCTCCACCGTCAACCACGATCGTCTGACCGGTAATGTACCCGCTGGCTTCGCTCGCCAGAAATACGGCCACGCCTTTCATCTCGCCCTGTTGCCCGGTACGGCGCATAGGTACATGCGTTTGAATGTAAGGCATAACGCGATCTAAGACTGGTTCGGTTAACCGCGTTGGAAAGAAGCCCGGCGCAATCGCATTCACGCGAATATTGTGTTGCGCCCACTTTGCCGCCAGTTCCTTGGTCAACGCAATTAAACCGCCCTTTGAAGCCACATACCCAGCGTAGTGCAACCCTTCCGGCATACTTCCCCGCAACCCGGCAGTGGAGGCGACATTGATAATACGGCCAAATTGTTGCGGGATAAAATGGTGAGCGCAAGCTTGGGAAAACAGGAAAGCGCCCGTAAGATTCGTGTCCAATACTTCGTTCCATTTGTCCAGCGGCATATCCTCGGCGGGAGCGCCCCAACTGATGCCGGCATTGTTCACCAGAATATCCACGTGACCGAAATACTCGATGGTCTTTTCGACAACGGCCTTTACTTGTTCCGGATCGGTGACGTCGCAAATTACGCCTTCGCATGGAAATCCCATACGCTTCAACTGCTTCACCGCTGGAATTAACCACTGTTCGCGGCGGGCGGTCAACATGACAGAGCAACCTGCTTCCGCCAACCCTTCGGCCATCTCCTCGCCTAACCCGCGGGAACCACCAGTCACTAGAGCAACACGGTTGTCCAGGTCAAAAACGTCTCGCAGGGTTTTCATGGTTACGAAATTGAGTATACCGTTGTTTTGACGGCTCGAAATCTGGAATGCTCTTTAATTGGACTAGGGCTGTGTAGCTCTTCCCATCTTCCGTAGGGCTTGCCTGTATATGGAGAGGAATGATTCTGTATCGTTTTGTCAAGGAAGACAAGCTGCGGATGTCAAGCTGCGGATCTCTCTACTATCCACTTACTTTGAAATGTCGGCGACGATCTCATTGTGAATATCGGCCGCGGCGTTGGTGACGGCGTAGGGCGCTTTTTTCGGCTTCGGCTCATGGCTCAATCCGTCTTGCTGCGGCGTGTTTCGCTATGGCTACAGACGGTAACCGATTTTGCACAAGGTTGATAAGGGGCCCGGTGATTGCGGCCCCTTCCGCTTGTTACAGAGCCGAAATTGTTAAAGATCTTACGAGTTAGTCAATTGTTCAATTTGGCGCCGCTGTGATCGGCCAGATTGCATTAATGCCGGTACCCGAGAGTGCACCGGTACGAATAGAGCGTGTGCCGCAACCGGCAGACACTAAGTCGCGATAATTCTTACTTGTCGCGCAGTGTCCGGGAAAGTAGGGCGAGAGGCGACTGCGTACCTGCTCCTGGCACACCGGCACCCTCAATGATTCGAAAAGCGCGCAAGGAAAAAATGCGGCTGCCTGGGGCCACTAAATCCGCCTTGACCACGTGATCAAACAAGGTCGGTCCTTTTGAGCTGTAAGTTATAGTTACGTCGCCGGCTCGCCAGGAAGATGGGCGTGTTTAAGGCTCCAACCGTGATCACATAGGGATCATTGGCCGGTGAAGAAATTGTGCCATAGCCGTTTGTCGCCGCGGCGTTATTGCGGCTATCGTTGCCCGAAGCCACAACTACCACCATACCCGCTTGCCATGCTTTCTCCACGGCCAAACACAAGGGATCATTCGGCGTATCGGGCAATCACTCGCCGCCCCAGGGAAAGATTGATCAGGCCAATGTTGTATTGGGTTTTTTAAGTTAATGGCCCGTTGGATTGCGGCGATTACCGCGCTGTCATTGCCCGATCCATTGCTATTCAGTACTCGAAGGTTGACTATGTTGGCTTGATTTGCGATTCCACGAATGGTGTAAGTGTAGTCCGAACTTGTCGATGCGGCCCCGCTTCCGGCCACAGCCCCGCCACGTGCGTGCATGCCCGAAACTGTCATCCGTGACGTCGGCTCTTACCCTGCTATCAATGACCGCCACGGCGACGCCTTTCCCCGTATAGCGATTAAGTGTAGCCCGTGGCGCTGGTCTGACCAAAAGCTGACACCCAGCCAAAGTCCAAAGTGCCGCTGAATCTGGTTACCTGCACTGTCATGTCCGGAGCCAATAGTTCCACATTCGGATCCGTAGCCAGCCGCTGATACTCAGCGACGCTCATTTCATATACCGACGCCCCAATCAAAGGGAGTTCCGTTTTATGTTGAGCACCTTTCCTTGAGAGGGGCGGAGAGCCCGTTGTTTTCGCGGATTCCTTAAAGCGAACGATGGCGCTTGATGGCGCTTATGGAATCATTATTTGCAGACTGGCCTGCGGCAAGACAGGCGAGGAGTAAGCTCGCAACTACTTTGGTTGGCATAACTTCATGGATGGAATTACGCAGCCAAAGAACCGAGACGTGTGAATTACTGATAAATAGGAGATTAGCCCGTTAGAAAAAAAGTACTACCACGACAGTTTGCCCCAAGGCCTTGCGTAAGGGGCCAATTTGTCTACCACCACCTGGTTTTGGGGATACTCGCTGGCGTTCGCTCTAATGTGCTTCAAACAAATGCGCAATGTAAGGGAATCCGTTCATCGCCAGACGGCAGGACGCACCCTCGCCCCACCATCGTGGAGCGTGATAGGTAAAAGGCGGTACATAAACCACGTCGCCTTCGCCGGCAATCACAACGCCGATGTTTTCGATTGGGTAGCGGATCTGTCCTTTCATAATCAGCCAGTATTCGGCGCCTTCGGGATGCCAATGGCCTTTATTCTTCTCGTCAAGCGGAGGTAGCTTGCTGTTGTAGCCATAGATGAAATTGGCGGTGCCGCGGTCGTCTTCCACAATGCGAATCGTACCTTTCAGTTTTCCGGATTCGACGCCTTGGGCAACTTCGTCGAAATGGACGTGGGGCTTGTTGCCATGCTGGTAATCGCCAACCTTGTCGCGGCGGAAGGTTGCCGGCATGAAGGTGAACCCACTGATCTTTGGAGTATCGGCGGAATTGACGAACATCGTCTTGGTATTGGCAATGTTAGTTTCGAACCGTAACGACGGCTTGTCACCAACGGTTTCCATCGAAAACATTGTGGACTTGGGCGCCTGCACCATTGAGCCTTTGCGCGCCACGATGGGCTGCGGTTGTCCTTCTATTGTGAACTTCACTTCGCCTTCTTGAATCACCCACCAGGTCCGGGTGTCGGGGTGGAGTTGGGGTGGTTCTTTGTCGCCTGGTTGCGCTTGCACCCATACGGAATTCAAGTGCACGTCATCGACGACGGTTTGGCGCCAACGTGGCTGGTTGCGGTGAGCCTCTTTTACATCAGCTAATTTTGTAAGAGGTTTATGCGGAGCGGTGTACTGTGCCGGCTTTCCTTTTGGTGCATAGTACGTTTGACTGAATAAACCGGCGCAAGCGGCCAATCCAAGAACGACGAATCCTAAGCGTTTCATGCGTTCATGATTCTATCACCGGGTGAGGCCCATGGGAATGGCGGCGGGAAGATAGTTACTCGATCTATTTCGCGAGGCAGGAAAATCCAGTAACCATTCCCGAGTTTGCTCTATTTATCTGTAAGCGCGGCAACGCCTGGCAACACAGTACCGCCTAAGAACTCAAGGGATGCGCCGCCACCTGTAGACACATGGCTGATCTTGTCGGTCACTCCCGCGGACTTAATAGCCTTTTCTGAATCGCCGCCGCCGACAATGGAAATTGCTCCGGAAGCGGCCACGGCTTTTGCCAGGGCAACTGTGCCGGTATCGAAAGGCTTCATTTCAAACACCCCCATTGGGCCGTTCCAAATGATGGTCTTTGCCTTGGCGACTACCGCGGAAAAGGCTTCAATAGTCTTAGGACCAATATCGAGGGCCATCATGCCGTCGGGAATTGTGGTCACCGTTTCATGTGGGGCGCAGGCCTTGAACTCGGCCGACACAACGTGGTCCACAGGCAGCATCAGCTTTGGCCCCAACTGGTCCATCAACTGCTTGGCTAACTCCAGCTTGTCTTCTTCAACCAACGATTTGCCGGTTGCTTCGCCGCGCGCGCGCAGGAATGTATACGCCATCGCACCGCCAATCAGTAATTGGTCCACAACTTTCGCCAGATTTTGGATCACTTCGATTTTGTCGGAAACTTTCGCGCCGCCAAGAATCGAGATGCAAGGGCGATCGGGATTGGTGGTGGCTTTGCCGAGGTATTCCAACTCCTTGTCCATCAACAAGCCTGCCGCAGCCTGTTTCACAAAGGCGATCATTCCAACCGTTGAGGCATGGGCGCGGTGGGCGCTGCCAAAAGCGTCGTTGACATAAACATCGCACAACGACGCCAACTTCCTGGAAAATTCCGGATCGTTCTTTTCCTCTTCCGCATGGAAGCGTAGGTTCTCCAGCAGCAGCACTTGGCCTGGCTTGGGTTTCATAGCCGCTACTTCGGCGCCAATACAATCGGGCGCCATCGTAACGGGACGGCCCAGTAATTCAGCTAGTTTCACGGCGCAAGGTTTCAGGCTCATTTCGGCATTCGGCTTGCCTTTGGGACGGCCCAAATGGCTAGCAAGAATCAGGCCGGCGCCATGATCCAGCGCGTAGTTGATAGAGGGCACGGAAGCGCGGATACGCTTGTCGGAAGTGATCTCCTGACCTCCCGCGGCCAACGGGACGTTGAAGTCCACGCGCATAAAGACACACTTATCTTTAAGGTCGAGATCTCGAATGGATAATTTGGACATAGAAAGTTAGGGCTAGAAATTTGATCGTAGCACGTCGAAGTAGATGCGCACTCCTTTCAAGAATTCGGAAACGGGCACGCGTTCGGCATCGCTGTGCATGGTGGCAAGCGTGGCGGCATCCACGATCATGGGCAACAGCCCGTAGGACGGCACTCCTTTTGCGCGGAAGTTACGAGCATCCGTTCCGTAAGGGACCAGCATCGGCGTAACGACCGCGCTGGGATTGTGCTTGACGATGGCCGCTTTGATTGCGGCGAATAGTGGGGTGTTACTGTCGGAAACACCAGTATCCATGGGGTCTGATACCAGTTCCACCGTCACCCGGCGATCGTTGATCCGCGCCCGGACATCAGAGATGAACTCGGCCGAATTGACGCCGGGCAGCAGACGGCAATCAAGGGTTGCTTCGCTGGCCGAGGGGATGACATTTATCTTCGGCGGATCGCCGACGCCGGCGCGCAGCGTTGTCAGCGAGATGGTATTTTGTTGAATGGCGTTGGTCAGCTTATTTTGCGCCAGTTGGCCAATATTGCGAATCATTTCTTCCACCACCGGATGCCGTTTAGTAGTGGGCGGCAAGGCCATGGCTTTGATGATGGCCGTCAGCAGGATTTCATTGGCATTGTCGGGGATTGGCTGGCTGCCGTGGCCTGCGGTTCCCGTGGCTTTCAAACGCAGCCAAGCTGACTGCTTCTCTCCGACAGAGATCCCAAAGGTCAACTTGGTGGCGGAAAGAACATCGCGCGAGCCGAAGCCTCCTTCATCCAGCACGTAGGCCGGGTCCATTTCCGCGTAGTGCTTTTCGACCATCCACTTGGCGCCAAGCGCCCCGTTAGTTTCCTCATCGCAAGTGGCCACCAACACAATATCGCGGGCCGGCGCAATGCCTTGCTTCTTCAACAGCGTTATGGCAAGCAGTTGTTGAATGCCGACGCCCTTCATGTCCATTGCGCCGCGGCCCCATAGGAATCCGTCTTTCAGCTCTCCTCCAAAAGGATCCACCTTCCAGGCTTTAGCGTCCACCGGGACAACGTCCATATGGGTCAGGATCACCAACGGCTTCAGGCTGCGGTTGCGTCCTTCAAGGCGCGTGATCAGATTAATGCAGTTGGCCTCAGGATTGTAGCGCGTAACTTTCATACCAACGGCTTCCAATTCGCGTGTCAGAAAATCGGCGGTGGCGCGGGTATCGGCCGGTGGATTAATGCTGGGAATGCGGATGTATTCCTGCAGCAGTTCCACGGCGCGCTGATCCACTTTTGCCCAGTCCGGTTCTTGCGCCAGTGCGAGCAACGGTAAAAATGCAGCGAATAATGTTTTCATTTTTCTTTCTCCGGAAGATTGGTGAGTGTGACCATGAGGCCAGCGGATTTGTAAGCTTCGATAAGCGCGCCGATAGCTGGCCCGTATTGCGGCGATGTAAGCGTGGCCCCACTTAGCTCGACAAGTAATTGGAAACGTTCTCTGAGGATGTTGCTACGAAACACGCCGCCGATGGCCGCGACGGGGCAATATTCATCCTGCGCGAATAATTGATTCCGCGCCGCCGCGCACAGCGAGGCCAACGCTTGCGCCGCTTTGTTCAGAATGATGATCGCCACAGCGTCGCCGGCATTGGCGCATTCGTCCACCAACTTTGAGAAGGATGCGATCCGCGGGCGAGAGTAATCGGCGGTGTAGAAGCGATGCAGCAGATCGTTGGCGTCTGGCGAGCCGGTAGCGGCTAGCAGAGCGTCGTGCAAGGCGGTAGGCGGCCCCCAGCCTTCATGTTGGCGAAGCGCCGCGCGCAGGGCCTGACGGGTTAAATCAAAGCCGGCTCCCTCGTCACCAAAGATATATCCCCAACCGCCGGCGCGTCTGACTTTCCCTTCGGCGTTGCGGGCAAATGCGATGTTGCCTGTACCGGCGATGGTGATACAACCTGGTTCGCCCGCGTGCGCCCCGGTCAGCGCGATTAACGCGTCTGTTGTTACCGTAAGGTTATTCGTCGAAAGCATTTTTTCCAGGATTGCTTTTTTATCGGCGGGACCGCCGGAAAATCCCAGGCATGCGGCTTCAAAGGTGAAGAGCTTTCCCTTACGATCAAGGCTCGCTAATGCTTTCGTGATACAACCGCCAATGACCCGTACAAATTTTTCTCGCCCCTCCTCGGCCGACTTCACGTGGTTGCAGGGCCCATCCTGACCAAGACCCACAATGTGGCCGTTCTCATCGCCAACCACGGCCATGGTGGAGGATTGCCCGCCATCAACTCCCAAGAATAGCTTCATTTCTTCAGATCCTCAGTGAGCTTGCCTGTCAGCTTGTAGAGCCGGTGGTAGCCCTTCACCGTGATTAATTCCATGCCCCAGTATTTCGCATTCTTCAGCACTTCCATGTAGCCGTGGTTGGTATTGGTGATTAAGAAATAATCCACTCCGCGTTCCATCATGGCGCGCGTAGCTAGCATTCGCCAGCCTTCGGGTGGATCAATCACCGATTCCTTGGGTGAGTTCGAAAGTTGATACTTATTGCCGTACTGGTCCCAACCTTCAAGCACCATCTGCCCGGGCGTTTGGTCTCTAGAAACTTCCAGCATCACTTTATCCATCGTTTGCAATTGCGCGAACTCCACTTCGATGAACATGCCAGGGCGCTTGCCTTCCCATGACGACCAGCGGGTGGCCGGCGAATTATCGAATGCCATCGCTACGTCCCAACGATTGGGGGATGCGCGTAGGCGCCATTTGCTGGAGCGAGGCAGTTCTCGCTCTTTTGAATACACGCGAAATTCCGCCATTGACCATTTCTCATTCGGCAAATTGGCGGTTTGCGTAAGGCGCAGCCGTTTCAATTGTTGAGCGGGAAAACGAAACGTGGTGCGTCCGGTGGGTTGGTAGGCGGGAATCTGCACGCTATGAAAAATGTCGATGATCCGCTCGCCGTAGGCGCTTTGGAAGCCGACCACAAGCTTCGGTTTGAAGTAGGCTTCGGGCATCTGATCGAACGCGAAAATGATCTTACTGGCCGGGATTATCTTGTCTATTTCCCGGGCTATCGCGTAGGATCCGATGTGCCGGCCAAGGTAATCGTCTTCCTGCTTAATCCGCAATGCGTGATGCCATGGGATGCGGTGCAGAGCCCAAACATATTTTTCTGAATAGAGCGGAATTGTATCGGGCCAACTTAATACGGCGTGCAGAAGGGCGAGCGCTAGCGGAACGTAAGGAACCGTTTCGATCAACAGCCCAAAGCTAAGAGCCCAAAATGGCGCGGCTGGAATCAGGAAGCGCGTGCCAATATTGGCGGGGTAGAGGAGAGTGAACAGCAGCGCGGCGAGGATCAGCGGGCGAGCAGCGCGATTGCGGAAACCCAGCAGCCCCAATGGCAGAAGAAGAAAGACCGGACCCAGCAATCCGCCCAACCTTTGGCCGCCACTGGTTACTTCAACCGGCAGCCGCCAATAGTCGCCGGAACCGTATGTGGCCATGTTCAGTTTGTAGGATTTTTCAAACCAAATGTGAATGAAGTGGTTCGGGAAAATGCTGTTTAGAAATGGGGAGACGGGATTGCCGACGATGAGAGTGTTCTTGATCATCCAAGGCAGAATTAGAACCGAAGCGATTGCGCTTACCCTCATCGCAGGCTTTAGCCATGGCTTTTTATCGCGGTGAAGTTCCTTGATGATGGTGGCAAGCGCATACGGCAGAGCTAAAAACGCAGTGTACTTCAACGCGAAGGCGAAGCCTGCCGCCAATCCGATACACAGCAGCAAAGATTCCCGCCGTTGTTGTTTCCAAAGTTGAACCAAGTAGAATACGGCAAAGATGGCCGTGGCGGTTGCTACATCGTTGTAGGCGCTAATGCCATCCACGCCGACCACCGGCGAACAGAAGATCAGAATTGCGGCCAAAGCGCCGGAGTTGATTGAGCCATTCCGGCGGCCGTAGCAGAGAATAAGCCAGGGCAGCAACCACAAGAATGCCATGTGCATCATGGCCGCGGCCGAATGGCGCCCGATGGCAAAGGGCAACAAGAACAGCATCTCCATGGCCTGCGACAAGTTCGCATACATGTTGGTGGTGATGGGCAAAAACCCATGTTCGCGGTAATAACGCGCAGTTAGGCCTAAGTGGTAGCTGACGCCGTCGGGGCTGATTTCAGGGGCCATGGCGTTGGCTACATAGAGCACGCCAAACACGATGCCGATTAAAGACAACGCATACTTCCAAGCTTTCGGAAGAGGCTGGAAGGACTCTCCGCTGAGCCGCAAGCACCGTTTCTTCCAGGCGTAATACAAGATTGCCGCTGCAATGGCAATCAACACACCCTTATGGATTAGACGGGTTGCGGCAAGTAGGAAAACCAGGAAACTCCATACCGCGGATCCAAGCACTATGGCGACTGGCGGCTGTTCCTGCCGGAAAAGTTCCACCTTCAAGCGGGCCAGAATCAATTGCCCAATTCCGAATGTTACTGCAACCGTGGCGAAGAATCCTAAAAGGATGTACAGCACCTGCCCCATCAGTCGATGAATCCGAGGTTGGAGATAATGAATCCGAACTTCTCGCCTTCCGGTGTTGTGTAGAGCTTGTCGATTTCCGCCGAAACGATATTTTCCACGTCGGATTTCAACCATTCGGCGGGAACGGGTTTTTCGATTTTCTTGAAGCCCTCGGTGGAATGAGTTTCTTTAGCCAGAAGGTGATCGTTAATCATCCAACTAATGGTTACCGGGCCGGTTGATTTGAGGGCGGTTGGTTGCACGGTGAAATCGGCATGGAAACGCAAATTTTCAATTTGCTTCATGCGAAAGCGGAAGGTGGGATTCTTCTGCGTCCAACGCCAGACGGCGGTGGGAGGCGCCGGAACAACGTCGGCAACTATGTATTCCTTAACGATGGGATCTTCCATGGTTACGAAACGGCCCAGTGTAGGCGGGTCGGCTACCCGGGTCTCCTGCTGCTGCGCGGGCGGCGCGCTGGATTCGGTAGGTCTGGAACAGGAAAAGGTGAAGGATAAAAGTGCAAGTAGAGGTAGTAGGCGCATAGGGCAAGGCTCCTAGAAAGTTTTGTCTTTGGCGGCGCAAAGGGAATCCAGCGGGCATTTGATGCATTTAGGCTTTCTAGCCACGCATAACGCTCGCCCGTGCAGGATGATCTGGTGAGAGAATTTAATCCAGCGGTCTTGCGGTAAAATTTTGATCAAGGCTTTTTCCACCGTCTCGGGAGTTTTCTGCCGCACCAAATCCAAACGTTGGCTGATGCGAAGCACGTGCGTATCAACCACCACGCCGCTCGCGATGCCAAAACCGGTCCCAAGCACAACGTTCGCCGTTTTGCGCGCGGCCCCTGGCACGGTCAGCAAGTCATCCATTTTGGTAGGCACCTTGCCGCCGAAATTTGTCAGAATTCTTTTCGCCGCCCCGACAAGGCTTTTCGCCTTGTTATTGAAGAATCCGGTGGAGCGGATATCCTGCGCCAGGACTTCAGGGGTTACGCCGGCGAAGTCTTCAATGGTAGGGTATTTCTTGAACAGACCAGGCGTCACCAGGTTCACCCGCACGTCAGTGCATTGCGCGGACAAGATGGTGGCCACCAGCAGTTCCCAAGGATTGGAATGATGAAGCGCGCAAGTTGCGTTAGGATACAGTTGATCCAAGATTTCGAGAATTCGGTTGAGGCGCGCTTGGCGCTCGGCTGCATTTTTCGGGCGCTTCATGGAGCTGTTTTTCGAAAGCGGTCGGGGAGCACTTCATGATAGCATCCCGTAGCCCTTGGATTCCTTTCCTGGCAGCCCTTTTAGTGTATGGCCGCGCCATAATGGGCACGTTTCACTTCGATGATTATGCGCTCTTGGTGGATCCGGCTATAACCGCCCCCGGCGGCTGGTTGAATTGCTTTCGCTATGAGCAAACGCGGCCGCTGACATGGCTTAGCTTTTGGGTGAACTATCAACTTGGCGGCGCCGTAGCTGCAGGGTACCTTGCCGTAAATGTTCTTCTGCATGCGCTGAATTCGTGGCTGCTAGCTCAAACCATGCGGCGCGTTGTTCAGCCCGACGTGGCTTTTGCGGCGGCATTGCTTTTCGCTGTGCATCCGGTGGCGCTTGAGCCAGTTAACTACATCTTCGCGAGGGCGATTTTGCTGGCTACGCTTTTTTCTTTGCTGGCGATGCGCTCCTGGTTTGATCGAAACTATTGGGCAGCTGTAGCGTGGTTTGCCGCTGGAATGCTGGCAAAAGAAGAATGCGCCGCGCTGCCCTTGTTTCTGGCTTTGTTTGAGATATCGCGGGGATGGAATCGCGCGGTGGTGACTCCACTTACGGCCATGCTCGGTGTGGCATGCGGGGCTGGAATTCGCGTCTTGTCCGTAACGAAAATGGTGGCTGGCGCGGGCAGTGGCTATGGTTCCGGAGTAACTCCGGCTGACTACATGTCGGCGCAAGGTTGGGCAATTCTCCGCTATTGGCGGATGATGACCGTTTGGCCGTTTGGCTTTACCATCGATGCGGACTTTGGCAGGCTTGATTTCCTGACTGCGTTGCTGGGTTGGATTGTGGTTTTGGCGATTGTAGTGGTGACGATGTTCTGGTTCCGGAACTTGCGGTCAGGATTTTGGGTGATTGGCTCTTTCCTCCTACTCTTGCCGAGTTCGTCGTTTCTTCCAGCATCCGATTTCGTGGCGGACCGCCGGATGTATCTGCCCATGATCGCGGTGGTTGTTGCGTTGGCGGCAATCCCCCGATTTCCATCGGGGGCTGGTGTGCCCATAGCCCTAATTGGAAGTCTTGCGGCGATTTCTATTTGGGGGACGGGCTTCTATCTAGGTGAACAATCTCTTTGGCAACGCGCCGTGGAACTTGCGCCCGCCAAGGCCCGGCCGAAAATGCAACTGGCCCGCGTTTCCCCACCTTTTGAAGCCCTAAGACTTTTGGACGAAGCGCAAAAAATTGTGCCCAACGATCCAGCGGTGGCATCCGAAAGGGCAAGAGTGTTTCTCAGTATGAAAAAACCGGAATTAGCTTTGGCGGAGTTTGGCCGCGCATTGGCGCTGGCTCCGAACGATGCCATGGCTATTGCAAATCGCGGGTCGGCGCTTGCCATGCTGGGTCAGAAGGACGCCGCCCGGCTTGATTTTGAACGAGCGCTGCGTCTTGATCCCTGCCAATTCGATGCCCGTTACAATTTAAAATTGCTTAAAATTCAAGCCGATTCTCCGGCAGGCGGCTGCCGCTGGAATCAGTATCAGATTCAACAATTAGGAGCCGTGCGGTAATGGCCAGCTTTCAACTTCGTTGCCAAATGCTTGTGAAATTGCCAATTGAAGAGATTTTTGAAGTCTTCCAGAATCCCTACAATCTGATCAAGATCACTCCGCCTTCCATGGACTTTCAAGTCACCAATAAACAGCCTGTGGAGATGAGGAAAGGAGAGTTGATCCACTACAGTTTTCGCATGATGGGATTGCCGTTGACTTGGACTACGCTGATTTCAGACTACGCTCCGCCATATCGCTTTATTGATGAACAACGGAAAGGCCCTTATGCGAAATGGCATCATCTGCATCGTTTCAAAGAGACGGCTGAAGGGGTTGAAGTGAACGACATCGTAGACTACACGTTGCCGCTGGGACCGCTGGGGTTGCTTGGCCAACCCATCGTGAGACCCCAACTGCTCGCGATATTCCGGTTTCGCCAGCAAGCTCTATCCAAGATGTGGGGTGGGGCGGAAAGTACGGATCCACGGATCTACCCCGCCGGTTAATTACTTTGCCATTATCTCGGCTGTAGCTTTGAGGAACTGCCAATCGGGCACTTCGTAAGCTCGTAGCTTGGTGTTGAATGTTCCCTTCACTTCTTTGGCCTCCATGGGACCCAGATCGCTCACTAATAGTGGGAATGCCCCCACGGTGGACGGCGCGCCGGTGGACGGATTTGATGTCAATGTGATGTTCAGTTTTACGTCGCCCATGTCTGCGGCTGAATGGTTAATGACAATCATGCGTACTTGGATTTTCTGCCTCGCGTCCTCGGAAACGCGTAAGCCGGCAATCTCCAGATTCTTCGTGAGCGGGTTGGGTTTAGCGGCCGGTTTCGATGGGTCGGCGGCGGCAGGCTGTTCGGCAACGGGCTCCTTCTCCCGCCGTGAACTTGGCAAATACCAGAAATAGAATGCGGCCCCCAAGCCAAGCAATCCACCAAATACCAGCAAAGTAATTAGCCAGGACGGCAACCCTTGCGTCGGCGGCAGTGCATAGACGGGTTCCGTGTAGGCTGGCTGCGGCTGCTGATAAGCGGGAGGCTGCTGGTAGGTGGGCGGCTGTTGATAGGCGGGTTGAGGAGCGGGCGCGTAGCCTCTTGCTTCAAGCGGAGGCGGAGCCATCTGTTGTGGAGGTGGAGGCGGCGCCGGGGCAGCCTGCTGCTGAGGCGGTGGCGCGGCTACTTTGGGCGCACAGTTCGGGCACTCACTCATCGACGGGGGAACTTCTTTTCCGCAAGTGGGGCAAATCCAAGTGAACATTAAATCTTCTCCCTTTTCGTTTGATCCGGACCAAAGACGTGCGCAGCGCTACCCAAGTTTCCTCGATCCGCATGGAACGCCGCGCTAGCCAATGCGGTACCTTTCGATCTGTTCAGGAATGTACTCAATGCCAAAGCCGGGACCGTTTCTCGGCGTAAGCAGTCCATTGTCGGGATAAATAGGATTGGCCAGCAGTTCATCGAACAACTTTACACCCGATTCCCTGACAAAATACTCGGTAATGCAGTGATTGGGAATGGTCGCGCTCAGTTGCGAGTGAATGTCCCAATTGTAATGCGGGGCCACGGGCAGGTCCATGGCGGCTGCCATATGGGCGATTTTCAACCATTCGGAGACGCCGCCGCACACGGTTGCGTCGGGCTGCAGAATATCGGCGGCCTTCAGTTCGGTTATCTGGTGGAAGGCCCAGCGCGTCGCTTCAAGCTCCCCTGTTGCCACTGGTGTATCCAGCGTATCGGCAATGCGGGCCATCGCCGCAAGATTGTCGGCGCGCACCGGTTCTTCAATCCAAAAAGGCCGGAATTCTTCCAGGCGGCGCAAGGATGCGATTGCTGTTGGCGCGTCGGGCCAGCCGCCGTTTGCGTCCAGCAAAATGTCCACTTCGTCCCCAACCGCGTGGCGCACCGCCTTCATCCGCCGCGCGTCTTCCAGGGCGCCCAGCTTGCCTACTTTTAGCTTCACCGCGTCGAAACCTTTATCCACATAAAGCCGGTATTCATCGGCCAACTCATTGTGCGTTTGACCTTGGCGGTAATAGCCGCCTGTAGCGTAGCAACGCAGTTTTCGGGAATACACGCCGAGCAAATCCATCACCGGCATTTTTGCCGCTTTACCTCGAAGGTCCCACAGGGCGATGTCGATAGCGCTGATGGCGCGCAGAGCCGCGCCTCGCCTGCCGGCTTGGATCGATTGGCGGTACATCTCCGACCACAGCCACTCGGTATCGGACACATTCGCTCCCAGTAGCATAGGCCGGAAGATGGTGTCCATCATCGAAACCATCGCCAGCGACCCGTCATAACCTAGCGTGAAGCCTGTGCCAATCAAGCCGCCGGCGTGGATGTGAACCATCAAGTGGTCGCGATGGGTAATGGTGCGGACAGCGTCGGAAACTGCGTTTTGGAGGGGAATGGAAACGGCGAGCGCATCCACTTTTTCAATTTTCATGTAACGAACATTCAGAGTAACATGGCTGAGGAATTAAGCAGTGTAACATGGAAGAACGTGCGCTTCTTTCATCGAACCAGTGAACTTGTTCCGCGAACTGTTGTCCTATTCCCAGGCAGTTTCAACCCGCCCACCGTGGCTCATATAGAACTGGCCCGCCGTGCTTTAATCTATGGGGACGAGGTGGTTTTTGTACTGCCTGAAACCTTTCCTCATAAAAGCTATGACGGAGTGGGTCCAGCCGAGCGTCTGCTATTAGTGGCGGCGGCGCTCGACGGCGAGGACCGGTTTTCCGTTGCGCACTCCGAAGGCGGGCTGTTCATTGAGATGACTCGTGAATTTCAGGAACTGACGCCGAATAGGCCCCGTGTCATGATTCTATGTGGGCGCGATGCGGCGGAACGCGTGGTGAACTGGAATTACGGACGGCCAGGAGCGCTGGCCGAGCAACTCGACGAGTACGAAATGCTTGTGGCCGCTCGCAGCGGGGCATTCGACCCTCCGTTTGGACTGCGCAGCCGTATTCATCAACTGCCGTTGGTTGCCGACATGGGCCACATTTCAGCAAGCGAGTTGCGCAAGCGCATACGAAGCGGGGAGGAGTGGCGGCACCTGGCGCCAGAGCCAATTGTGGATCAGGTGCGGGTACTCTATGGCTAATCGCAACACTGTTCACTTAGGTTCCTAGCGTGATTAGCGCTGCTGACCAAACGGGCATTTTGACTAGCCCCCGATGGAAATCGGGGGCTAGTTCGAGGTCCCGACAGCGGGCCGGGTTCGAATCCCTTCAGTTTGTCCAAAGTGCCAGGACGGAATGTCTAGCTGTGTTTGAATTGAAGGAATAAACTTTGATTCTATAAAATTCTATAACCAAAGTTCCGACTGTAACTCTGTGCTGCGGATTGATTGTATGTGCGGGAAAACAAGCCCAACTTAGAAATCACTAATCTTATTCACCGATCCAAAAGGAACGCTAAGTAGTTCACAAAAAGAGTAGTAGTACAAAAAATAAAGGGCCCGCCCCTGCTGGTTTATCCACAGTGACGAGCCCGGAAACTTATTCCCCGTTAGCGCCGTTTTCGAGGAACGCTTTCAACCGGTGACTGCGGCTGGGATGACGCAATTTGCGCAAGGCCTTGGCTTCAATCTGCCGGATCCGTTCACGCGTCACCGCAAAATGTTGCCCCACTTCTTCAAGCGTATGCTCGCTGCCGTCTTGCAGCCCAAAACGCATCTTGATGATCTTTTCCTCACGCGGACTCAGGCTCTTCAGCACCTCAGCCGTTTGCTCGCGAAGGTTCAAATTAATGACCGCTTCCGAGGGTGACGTGATGCGGCGGTCGATAATAAAATCGCCCAAATGCGATTCATCCTCTTCCCCCACCGGCGTCTCTAGCGAAATCGGCTCCTGGGCAATTCTCATCACCTTGCGAATCTTACCCACGGGCATTTCCATGCGCCGCGCCAATTCTTCACTGGTAGGCTCGCGGTTCAATTCCTGCTGCATCAGCCGCTGCGTGCGCACCAGCTTATTGATCGTTTCGATCATATGCACGGGAATTCGAATGGTGCGCGCCTGATCGGCAATCGCGCGGGTAATGGCTTGCCGCACCCACCAAGTGGCGTAGGTTGAAAACTTGTAGCCGCGCATGTAGTCGAACTTGTCCACCGCTTTCATCAATCCGATGTTGCCTTCCTGAATCAGATCGAGGAATTGCAAACCACGATTGGTATAGCGCTTGGCGATCGAAACTACTAGTCGCAAATTGGCTTCGATTAATTTCTTCTTCGCCTGATCGGCCTCTTCGGCCCCACGATCAACGATATGCAGCGTGCGGCGAATTTCAGTGGCTGAAGCCCCAATCTCTTCTTCAAGCTGCTGCATTCGCAGGTTGAGCGATCGCAAATCCCGGCGATTGTCGCGACCGGGCGAAACCGGCTGCTCTTCCATTTGCCGCTGCGCTTTGACAATTTCCTGCTCCACCGGGCGGAACTCGCTAATCTCGGCCCGTAGCCTTGCCGCCAAGTGGTGCATGTACATGCTGGAAAACGACATGTTGCGAATAATCCGCGATACCTTCACCGTTTGACGAGCCAAGCCCCAGCGCAATCCACGATGCTGCTTCGGCTTAGTTGCCCGTGGGACAGCTAAAAGCCTTTGCCGGAACTGCTGCGCCTTCTGAAATGCTTTTTCTATTTCTTCAACCGCGGCGTTGACGCTAGCCCTCTGCTCTTCAAGCGCCTCTTCGGCCACCAGCAGATCGGGAAGATTCAGCACGTCGCGCAGATTTAGAATCCCTTCGTCAACCATTGCCGGCAGCTGCAGCACTTCCCGCACAACCACTGCGGAACGGCTCAAAACTTTCCGGACAGCCTTCTGGCCTCTTTCAATACGCCGGGCTAATTCAATTTCCCCTTCCCGGGTTAGAAGTGGAACAGTTCCCATTTCGCGCAAATACATGCGCACCGGATCGTTGGTTTTGTCGGAAAATTCCTGGACTGGATCGATTTCAGCGAATTCGTCAACTTCATCGGTTTGCTTCTTGAAGTCAAGCTTGCCCTCATCCAGGAATTCAACTCCGAAGTCCGGGCTGGAAAGCAATTCTTCCAATTCGGGTCCGGAGGACATTTCGTCGGGCGTAAGATCAGCGGCATCCTCAAAGGGAGCAAAGGATTTGTCCTTGCTCGATTCCAGGCCAGAGCCGGAGCTTGATTCCCGCCCCGATTCCATCAGATCGCCGATGCCGTCTTTTTCTTCTGCAGCCAAAGGAGCCCCAATTAAGGTATCCACCATTTTATACCAGCGAACCCGGACAAGATTCCGGGGCTTTCGCCTTCCTCATTTGAATATCCCGCATATCGATCAGATCCTAAGGGTTGTTGATCTCACCCGTTTTTCTTTCTCCGCTTCAATTCTTGCATCAAAGCGATCGCCCCCGCCATGTCCCCAGCTTGCTCGGCGGCCGCGATCCTCACCTTCAGATCCTCATCGTCTGAACGCAAAGCGCGCTGCCGTAGTTCCGACAAGCAGGCTTGAGCCTGTTTCACTAATATGTGTTCGTCTTCAGTATCATCGGCAAAAGCAAGCCTTGCCATTAGAGTATTTTCGTCTTCACTTAACCGGATTTCCAATTCCTCGTAGCGCAATGGGTTCCCCGAACGCTCCACGTCCAAAAGCGCCTCAAATATATGGGTTCCCTTTAATTGAGGAAATTCGGGCAACGCCGCTAGCGGCTCCAATACCTCGGCGCGCGCCTCGGCGCTTCGCATTAAACTATGCAACAGCATCTTTTCCACGGCCGGCAGGTCATATTTCGGCTTTTCAAACCGCGTCTGCTTACGCTCGGTCGCCGCTTTGCGGAATTGCTCCAGCAACAGGCCTGCGTCCAACTTCAAATACGCGGCGATATCGTTCACCACCGCCGCCCGCTCCATTTTGTCGGGAATGCGCTGGATGGAGGGCAATAAGAACTTAAGCGCGGCGATTCGCCCTTCTGCTTCTTTCAAATCAAACCTTGTACGAGCCCTCTCCGCCAGCCAGAAAAAGTAATTCCCGGCCTTCTCCAACTGCTGCTGATATCCCTCCGCCCCATATTTCTGAACGAATTCGTCCGGATCAAGCCCTTCGGGCAACTCCACAATCCGCACATGCATGTTCTCTTCAAGCAACAACTGGATCGACTTTTCCGCGGCATTCACACCAGCCGCGTCCGGGTCGAAGTTCACAAGTACCTTTTCGGCATATTTATGGAGAATACGAACCTGGGAATTGGTGAGCGCCGTGCCGCAAGTGGCCACCGCTTCCTTTACTCCAGCCGCGAATGCGCCGATTACATCCATGTAGCCTTCCACCAATACCGCCCTTCCCGTATTGCGGGCGGCTTGCCGGGCTCTATGCAGACTATATAAAGTACGGCTCTTGTCGTACAACCTTGTGGCCGGCGAGTTCATATACTTCGGCTCTTCCCCCGCCTGCAAAGCCCGCCCGCCGAACCCAATCACTTTTCCCGCCTCGTTCTGAATCGGAAACATTAGCCGCCCACGGAACCGGTCGTAAAAGGAGCCGTCATCGCGCCGCAGCACCAACCCCGATTCCACCATCTGTTCGGGCGTGAATCCCTGCTGCTGGAGAATGTTCGTGATGCTCGATCCATTGCGGTCAGACAAGCCAAGGCTGAACTCCGCCGCCAATTCGCCCGTAACGCCCCGCTTCTTCAGATAAGTGCGGGCCTCCACTCCTTGGTCCGAATAAAGTTGCTTGCGGAAAGATTCCATCGCCAAATCCTGGGCAGAAAACAGACTGGCCCGCAGCTTCGATTCCGGGTCGTTGTAGTCGCTGCGTTTCGGCATCGGGATGCCGTTGCGCTCCGCAAGCTGCGTCAACGCTTCATAGAAGGGGATGTTGTCGATCTCCATTACGAACTTGATCACGTCGCCACCCTTGCCGCAGCCAAAGCATTTGAAATACTGCTGCGAGGCGTGGACGTTGAACGACGGCGTCTTTTCGTTGTGGAACGGGCACAGGCCCTTGAAGCTTTGGCCTAGCTTACGCAAGCGCACCACTTCGCCGATAACTTTGACGATGTCCACTTGCGATTTCAGCTGTTCCACGAAGTCCATGGGCGGGTTACTTTCAGTGTAGAACTTTTGATCCTCGCCAAAGATGCAATCAGATGCTATTCCGGCTTGGTGAGGCCCTTGCGTGCGGCTAACTTGGTTACCGCTTCCTCGAAGGGAATTTTGTCCATCAGCATCACAAACTGGATGACGTCGCCGCCTTTGCCGCAACTGGGGCATTTAAAATATTGCAGCGCGGAGTTGACGTTTAGGGCCTCGATTTTTCCCCCATGGAAAGGGCACACACCCTTGTATGTTTGTCCGAATTTGCGCAGGGGCGTCACCTCGC
>JAYVXT010000317.1:0-6807 GCA_043785065.1 Bryobacterales bacterium
CGTGGATTCGAGGTCTGCACCAAGCTTGCAAGCTGCCCGCCGCCTTCGTCAATATAGTCAGCCTGTTCGCGCTTCCGCCGCTTGCAACCGTTAAAGGTAGCCACGGTGCTTACCAGCACCATGACAATGATTAATCTACGCATCCTTCTACTTGTACCAAACAGCTGTAGAACGTGGGGCCTCCCCCTATGTCCGTTAACCTTTCCGAGGTCAAAATATTTGTGTTTTTTCCGTCGCCGGCAAGCTTGGCCCAACGTACCGAGGGCGACATCACTACGCCAGGCGCTACTTTTCCATCCACCCGAGCCTTCAACCGCAAAGACCCCCTCGCATTGAATACACGCACAAAATCCCCCGTCCGGATTCTTCTCCGCTCCGCATCTTCCTCGTGCAGCCATAGGGAAGCTGTCTGCTCATCCACGCCCTTGCGGTTGCCGAATGTGGAATTCATGCTGTCGTCGTTTTTCGGAGTAATCAATTCCAGCGGATAACTGTCGCGAAGCTGCTGATCCCCTTGCCGGCTCTCCGCCGGCGGATTATAGGCAAGGCCCGCGGCATCCAGTCTGGCCCGCCCATCCGGGGTTCCAAAATTACCGAGCGCGAAGGGCAGGAACGCCTCTCCTTCGCCCGCCACATTCAGCCGCACAAAATGTTCACGCTCCAGCCTCTCCAGCGTAATCCCGTCAAGAAATGGATGGCCGCTTTGGAGCAGCCCTCGAATCATGTCATCTTCCGATTCCGCAAAGCAAGCATCTTGGAATCCGATCCGTTTCGCCAACTCCCGGAAGATGTCATTGTTGGATCGAACCTCACCGGGACGGGGTAGTGCCGGGCGCGCCAGTTGCACGTAATAGTGGCCATAGGCCAAATACAGGTCGGAGTGTTCAAGAAAGGTGGTGACGGGTAATACGATATCGGCGAAGTTCGCCGTGTCGGTTTGAAACTGCTCCAACACAACTGTAAATAAATCCTCACGCAGCAATCCTGCCCGAACCTTGGTTTGATCCGGCGCAATTGCCGCTGGGTTTGAATTGTACACAACCAACGCTTTCACTGGTGGCTCGTTCAAACTGGTCAGCGCCGAACCCAGTTCCGTCATGTTCACCAGCCTCGCCTCGCGCCCCAAGGAAGATAGTTCCTGCAGGTCGGGCCGCTCAAGAGAGGGCCGGTTAAATTGAAATGACTGCGAAGTGGATAGCTGCAATCCGCCGCCAACTTCCTTCCACGATCCGGTCACCGCCGGCAACATGGTGATCGCCCGGACGGCCGACCCGCCCCGTTCGCTGCGCTGCACTCCGTAGTTCACCCGAATCGCTGCCGGTCGCGTTGTGGCATACTCAACCGCCAACGATTCAATATCCGCCGCGGTAATTCCCGTCCAAGCCGCAACACGGTCAGGCGTATAATCAGCCGCCAGCGCCCGCAATGAATCGGAACCACTGGTATGCTCCGCAAGATAAACGGCATCCTCCAGGCTGTCCCGAAAAATAACATGCATCAGCCCAAGGGCAAGCGCAAGGTCACTCCCCGGATTCACTTGAAAGAACTTGTCGGCCAATGCTCCCGTGCGATTCTTCACGGGGTCAATAACATAAAACTTTGCCCCATTCCGCCGCGCCTCCACAATAAATGGCCACAGATGGACATTAGTCCCAAGAACGTTCGCCCCCCAGGCGATGATCAGTTTTGAGTGGCGAAACTGCTCGGGCTCGGTGCCATAGCGCAAACCCATCGTAGCCATCAGCCCCGCGCTTCCGGCAGCCGAACATATCGTACGGTCAAGCCGGGAAGCCCCTAGTCTGTGGAAGAACCGCCTGTCCATTCCTGACCCTTGCAGCATCCCCATGGTTCCCGCATAGCTGTAAGGGAGGATCGATTCCGGCCCATGCTCCTTCGCCGCGGCGCCAAGCCGGGACGCGATTTCGTCTAGTGCCGCGTCCCAAGATATTTGCTCAAACCGCCCTTCACCTTTTGCGCCTAACCTCCGCAAGGGATGCAACAGCCGCTCAGGCGAATATTCCCGGTCTAAATATTTCGCCACTTTGCCGCACAGGAACCCTTGCGTGATCGGATGCGCCGGATCTCCGCGAAGGCGGCTGCCATGCCCATCCTCAACGTTAACCAGCAAGCTGCAGGTGTCGGGGCAATCAAGAGCGCAAACCGAGTGACGAATGGTTGATGGAGCCATTATTAATTATGGTGAGGTTTTTCGGTTCCCGCACAATCGAAGAGTTTTCGCGCATTCGAAGCAACGACAGCTTCGGCTTGGGAATGCTCTTTTCCCGCAATGTCTCCAACCCCTAGAAACCTTCGAATCTGAATAAAGTTTCGACTAACCCTATGCCTGATAGGGGGATCTAGCCCCGAACTTTTTCTCATAATCAGAGGAATAAGCACTTCTTCATTTCGACGGTCCTCCCTGCGATGCTTTGTGCGGTGACATGCCATCCAAGATTTCTTTCACCAGCATTCCCAGCAACTTAAGGTTTTAGAAACACCCAGCGCAATCCCCTGCTCATGCTTCAATCTAGACAGAAGATTACTTTGCTGGCCAGCAAACTTCTAAGGTAAGTCCGCGCGGTATCCATCTTGTTGTAAAAGTGACCGGCCGTTAAGCATCGAATACTTCAGGCATTTGAAGGGTTGGGGAACCCGGCGAATGAGGCCATTGAATTATGGCAAAGCTGTTAATGGTTGGCAGCTTGAAGATAGCAGGCGCCGAACGGCCGGAAGCTTATTTTTCTGCCTTAGGGAAAAGTGTCTTTAAAGTTGCTCCAGCTTCCACTCCACTTCAATTAAACTATATAGAAACATGTTAAAGAACCTTGAAGGAAAAGTCGCCGTAGTCACTGGCGCCAGCCGTGGCCTCGGTCGCGCCATGGCCGTCGCATTCGCCAAAGCCGGAGCCAAAGTCGCCCTCCTCGGCCGTGACACCGAAAAGCTCGCGGAAACCGCCGCACTCTGCACCGCCGCCGGGTCGGAAGGCGCCGCATTCACCGCCGATGTCACCAGCGAAGCCGACGTCGCGAAAGTCCAAAAAGACGTCCTTGCCAAATTCGGCCGTGTCGACATCCTCGTCAATAACGCTGGCATCAACATCCGCAAGAACGTCGACGAATTCACGCTCGACGAATGGAACTCTGTCATCGGCACAAACCTAACCAGCGCCTTCCTGCTTTGCCGCGCCTTCGTCCCGCACATGAAAGGCAAAGGATGGGGACGCATCCTCAACATGACCTCCATCATGAGCCACGTCTCACTCGGCGGCCGCGCCGCTTACTCGTCTTCAAAGGCTGGCCTACTCGGCTTCACCAAGGCGCTCGCCATGGAACTTGCCCCGGAAGGCATCTGCGTCGTCGGCATCAGCCCAGGCCCCTTCGCGACCGAAATGAACATCCCGTTGATGAACAATGCTGAATTGAACAAACAATTCCTCGAAAAAATCCCCATGGGCAAATGGGGCCAGCCCGAAGACATCGGAACACTTGCCGCCTACCTCTGCTCCGATGCCGCCGGCTTCATCACCGGCACCGACATCCTGATCGACGGAGGCTGGACCGCGCAATGAAAATTCGTCGTGCGCTCATCACGTTGGGCCTCCTGCTCGCCGCCACGGCCTGCAATCAGAATAAACGGAAGGTCATCGCCGTCATCCCCAAAGGCACATCCCACCTGTTCTGGATTTCCGTCCATGCAGGCGCCCTTTCCGCCGGCAAGGAATTCAATGTGGACATCGACTGGAATGGCCCAGCCGCCGAAACCGACTTCGCCCGGCAAATCCAAATCGTCGATAGCTTCGTGGCCCGCCACGTGGATGGCATCGTCCTCGCCGCAACGGAAAAGACGGCACTCGTCGCTCCCATAGAACGCGCCATCGCCGCCGGTATCCCCGTCACCGTCTTCGATTCCGGCGTTGACACCGACAAGTACATGACCTTCCTCGCCACCAACAATTATGAAGGGGGACAAATGGCGGCCCGCACGTTGGCCAAGATGCTCAACGAAAAAGGCAAAGTCGCCTTGGTCGCCAATGAACCCGGCAGCCTTTCCACCATGGATCGCGAGCGCGGCTTTGAAGAAGGCATCAAACAGTTCCCCAACATCAAGTTGGTGGCCACGCAGTTCGGCCATTCCGATCGCGCCAAATCTCTCAGCGCCACGGAAAATATTCTCACCGCCAATCCCGGCCTGGACGGTATCTTCGCCTCCTGCGAGCCCAGCTCCGTCGGCGCCTCGCAAGCTTTGAAGTCCCGTAAACAGGGCGGCAAAGTGAAACTGGTCGCCTTCGATTCCAGCGACACGCTAATCGAAGACACGCAGAACAGCGTGGTCAGCGCAATGGTGGTGCAGGACCCCTTCCGCATGGGCCACGACGCCGTCAAAACCATCGTCGACAAATGGAATGGCAACCAGCCCGCCAAGCGTATCGACCTAAGCGCCCGAATCATCTTCAAAGAAGATCTCGAAAAGCCGGAAATCAAAGCGCTCCTTCACCCCAACATCGAAGAATTCACCAAGAAATGAACGAACTTACCAAAAGCCTCGAAACAATCATATTGGCGCTAGGAGCCGATAGCGGAACCATACACATGATTGGCGAAGATGGAGCGCTACACCTAAAGGCCGCCAGCGGTGTTCCCGAAGTTGTGCTTAACATCGTGCGCATCGTACCTATCGGCAAAGGCATGGCTGGACTTTGCGCCGAACGCGCCGAACCTGTCACGGCATGCAACATACAAAACGACGCCAGCGGCAACGTTCGGCCAGGAGCCAAAGCCACGGGAATGGAAGGCGCTATTGTTGTGCCCATTTTCGACGGTGAAAAACTCGCCGGCACACTCGGCATCGCCAACCGCCAAGAGCGTACGTTTACCGCGGAAGAACAGGCCGGACTGATTGCCGCCGGCCGCAAACTGGCCCATCTCAGCTAATGGCCGCCACCGCCATCACTATCGCCAGCAGCGCACTCGAACTCTTCGCCCGCCAGATGCTCGAAGCCGCGAGTGTACCCGCACCGCACGCCGCCATCGTCGCCCAATCGCTCGTTGCCGCCAACCTCCGCGGCGTCGATTCTCACGGCATTCAACTGCTGCCTTATTACCTAAATCAAATCGCGCACAACAACATCAACATCGCCAGCATCGGCGCTCCTGCCGTGGAATCCGGAGCCACCATGGTCTTTGATGCCGCAAACGGACTGGGCGCCGTCACAGCCGAGGAATGTTGCAGCCACGCCAACCGCCTCGCCGCAGGGCACGGCATGGGCATGGTGACCGTCAAGAATGCCAACCATTTCGGAGCCTGCGCCTTCTGGGCTCAAAAACTTTCGGCCGAAGGCAACATCGGAATTGTCGTCTGCAACGCCTCGCCGCTGGTCGCCCCCTGGCAAGGCAAAGAAGTTCGCTTCGGCACCAATCCCATCTGCATGGCCGTGCCCGGAGGCCAATTCCTGCTCGATATGGCCACAACCGCCGTCGCCGCCAATCGCATATATAAAGCCGTCACTAACAACGAACCAACCATCCCGCTGGGATGGGCCATGGACAGCGAAGGCCGTCCAACCACCGATCCGAAAATCGCTCTCAGTGGCGGCTTGGTTATGCCTCTTGGCGGGTACAAAGGTTATGGGCTCGCCATCGTGGTGGAAATTCTTTGCGCCGTGCTTTCCGGCGGGGCAATCAGCACCGAACTGGGCGGCATCCGCCTTGTCGACCGGCCTATGAACGCTTCGCACATGTTCCTGGCAATCGCCGTCAACCGCTTCCTTCCCGGCGGCGAATTTGAACCTCGCATCGCCCAGCTCGTGGGAATGTTGAAGTCTGTTCCACCCGCCGCCGGCTTCGACGAAGTGCTCGTCGCCGGAGAGCCGGAAAAACGGACCGAGCAGCATCGCTTGTTGCACGGAATCCCCATCGAAACAGGCGTCTGGTCCCGTCTTGATGAGGATGCTTCGCGTCTCAAAATACAACTGCCCCAAAGCTATTCCGGAATGGATGTCAAATAAGCCAACATCCGTTCCAACTGCCGGGGATTAAAATCGTACTTGGGCATCGGCGTTCCGGGCGAATACTTCTGCGGATTCTCGAAATGCCCCGTCAACCATTCACGAGTCCGTCGAGCAGCCACGCCATTCAGTTTCGGCCCGGTCTTCATCCCGGCGCCGTTCACTTCATGGCAAGCCCCACATTGGTTCGTCTGGTAAAGGATTGCCCCTTCCGCCGCCAATGGACCTACGGTCTTCATGTTGGCCAAAACAGTGTCATTCACCTTCTTGCTAAACGAGGCCACGATTCGCAACTGACTATCCGGCGACAGACCCTTGTGCTTCTCTTTCACATGATCAATCACCCAGTCAATTTCCTTGGCTGTCTTAAACGGCTTCTTTCCCGCCCCATGACAGTCAGCGCACCCTTCCAAGCGGAATACTCCAATGCCCGCCAACTGATCGGGAGACAATTCCTGCCAGGGTTCCACCGCCTCCAAACTGATCTCATCGCCGGCGTTTACCGGGGAGTTCCGCCAAGCGGCATAGGTAAGCGCCGACCACCCAAGCGCCATCACTGCCACTACCGCGATTGCATAAGTCCGTTTGGCAACCAGTAGAACAGGGCCCCGGTCGATGAATGGCGCCAGAAACAAAAGCAGAATAACCAGATTTGGCAGAATCAAACTCCCGACGATTTCCAAGGGCCCTTCAAAGAATTTTAAAGTTTGAAACAAAAACAGGAAATACCATTCCGGCCTGGGTATGTATGCCGTATCAGTCGGATCCGCAATGCGTCCCAAGGGTACTTTCACCGCCACCGC
>JAYVXT010000318.1:0-6802 GCA_043785065.1 Bryobacterales bacterium
AGGACCGGTTACTGGTTTCAGGAACCGAACAGCTTCAATGTGGAAGCAAAAATGTCCAAGAACATAGGCCGGCACTTCACCAAATTTGGTGGAGAATATCGCAGGGAAAACGTGAACGCTGCCCGGCCGCGCTTGTTTAACTTTAATTTCAATGCCGCGCTAACCGCCGACACCTATTTGAGCCCAACAACGGCAACAAAAGGCAATGGCTGGGCAACGTTCCTGTTAGGAGCGATCGACAATGGATCCAGCATCACCTCTATTCCCATCCAACGGCCCCGGAACAATTTCTACGGCTTCTTTTTCCAGGATGATTTCAAAGTTAACAGCCGCTTGACCTTGAACCTGGGCCTTCGTTGGGAATACTTTAGCCCGTTATATGATTCAGAACTTCGCCAGTCAAGGTTTCTCGACCTGAAGACTCCAATTGCGGAATTCCAAGGGGCAAAGGCGCCTGTATTACCTGCGGCGGTTACAGCGCTCCGTACGGCGGCGCCGATTTACAATGGAGCTTGGCAATTCACCGACAGCAACAACCCAGGGTCATGGAACCCGCAAAAAAACTTGTTCATGCCTCGGGTTGGGTTTGCCTACAAACTGAACAACGCAACCGCCATTCGCGCCGGTTGGGCCCGCTATATTGTCCCTTCCACCCTCACGGACGGCTTAGATATTTTAGGTAGTTTGAGCCTTCCTGGTTTTGACGCCACAACTTCTGGTCTTGCTCCCTTACAGGGTGTTCCGCAATCAACTTTGGCGAATCCGTTTCCTAGCGGATTGGTGCCAATAACCGGAAAGACCTTTGGAACCTATACCAACCTTGGTGGACCGGCTAGCTGGTATACACAGAACATCAATTCAACAGTCAACGACCGGTTTAATATCAGCGTACAACGCCAATTGCCTTACAAGATGCTTGCCGATGTTACCTTCTTCATGAACGTTGGTAATAATGCGCCCTTCACTTGGGATTATAACCAGGTAGATCCGCGCATTGGTTTCAAGGCGCAGAACGTAACAACGGCGACAGTGCCCAATCCTTTCTTCAACGCTCTGCCGATTGAAAAAATGCCGGGCCAGTTGCGAACACAGGCCAACATTTCCGTAAGTGAATTGTTACGCCCCTATCCGCAGTATGGAGCCTTAACCGAAAGGCTTGTCGGTGGTCTGGAGAATCGCTATAAAGCTCTGCAGATCCAAGTGCAACGGCCTTTCACCAACGGCTTCAACTTCGTGTTGGGCTATAACTACAATGCGGAGAAGAATCTGGAGTTTTACGACAATGTGGATTATTACGATCTGAAATCCGCCTACCAGCCTGGACGCAATCCGAAGCAACGATTAACCGGTGCGGCTATTTACGAATTGCCGTTTGGCAAGGGCCGCAAGATGTTGAACAATTCAAACGGATTGGTTGACGGTGTCTTAGGCGGTTGGTCCATCAGCGGCTTGTACCAGATCAACTCCGGCCAATTCCTCCGCTTTGGCGGGATGCTTGTTAGCGGCGATCCAACTATTTCCACGCCAACCAACGACCAGTGGTTTGACTCAACGAAGTTTGCACGGCTGCCTGCGTTCACCAGACGCGAAAATCCGCTGCAATATTCGGGATTGAAAGGACCTCGTTATGCCAACACCGACTTGACACTCGGCAAAGTTTTCCCCATCCGCAAGATCAGCGAAAACTTCAAGTTCGAGTTTAAGTTGGAAGCATACAACGTGACCAATAGCTTCACCGGAGCCGATCCTGGCACTGATGTGAACGCTGCGTCTACGTTTGGCAAGATTACGGCGCAACGCGGCGGCATTCTTGGCAGACAGCTTCAGTTCAGCGGGAAGTTCTCGTTCTAACTGTGCCTTATTCGGGCCTTACAAAAAAGGGTGGGCGTTTAACGCTCACCCTTTTTTTATTGAGCCCGACATTTTTATTTGGGCAGTATGCGGGATCGGAAGCATGTAAGGCTTGCCATGCGGCGCAATGGGAGACCCAGGCAAAATCAGGGCATGCCAAGGCACTCTCGCGTAGTTCAGGTATATGGAATTTCGGGGCAGGCGTGCAGGCCATCACCCCCGTCAGCAAGCTTGACGATCAGTTCTACCTGGAGCATGGGCAGAGCGATTTTAGAGGCGTGAAGGCCAAAACTCCTGGGCACGTAAACACTGAGGGTGTGAAATATCGCATCACCGATCCGGGTTCGCAGATTATGAAGTGCTTCCAATGCCATTCCACCGGGCCGCTGAAACTTACTTCTGATTTCGGGATTGAGCCGAATGAGTTAGGAGTGAGGTGTGAATCCTGCCACGGGCCCGGAGCCGAACACATTGAGCGCGGCGGCGCGAAGACGGCGACCTTCAACCCAGGGCAATTGAACGGTTCAGCGATGAACGACTATTGCGGCAACTGCCATCGCAAGCCCGGCGAGGATACCGATTGGCGCGAAGCATGGAACGTTCGGCATCAGCCGATTTACCTGAACCAGAGCAAGTGTTTTCAGAAATCAGCAGGAGCGTTGACTTGCATCAGTTGCCATAAGCCGCACGAGACGCTGGCCCGAAGTGGCTACGATGCCGTTTGCTCCGGTTGCCACGCCAAGCCCGCTCATAAGTCCGTGGCAATCGCCGGCAAGACCTGTGTTGGCTGCCACATGCCTATCGTAAAGCCCCAACCTAATCTTGGATTCACTAATCACTGGATCGGCATTTACCGCAAAGGCCCGCTACGGCCGTAATGCCTGGCGAACATCGCGCGTCCAGGGATGATCGGGGCCTAGGTCTTTTTCAAAAATAGCCAGCGCCTGTTTGTAACGCTTCAACGCTTCGGCATTGAGGCCACGCGCGGCAAGCACATCGGCAAGGTTGCTGGCGGCGATGCCTGTTCGCACATGGGTGGGGCCAAGCGTGCCTTCAAAGATTTCAATGGCGCGGCGGGCATAGGGCTCGGCTTCGGCGGGACGTTTCAAATCAAGCAGCAGACCGGATAGATTATTCAGCGTCGTGCCCAGTTCAGGACTCTTCGCGCCCATGGCCTTTTGTCGGATGGCCACGGCGCGCCGCAGCAGGGGTTCGGCTTCTTTAAAGCTTCCCTTCCCCTTCAAAAAAAGCGCCAATTCGTTCAAGCGAATCGCCAGCTTCTCTTCGCTGGCCGAAGCTGCAACGGCGGCACGATAAGCTTTCTCCGCAATCGGCGCGGCGTTGCGAGCCTCAGCCATGTTGCCAAGCCTGGACCAGCTTACGGCCGCCAATTCCCCTTTGGCATTCTCCCCCACTTCCTGATGCAGCGCTTCCGCCCGGGGCCGATCGGTCTTTTCTAGCGACAAGGCCAGAGCTTGCTTGTCATCCAAACTGTCCCGAATGCTCAGCGCCCGGCTGAGCCATTCATGCGCCGCAGGGTCACTAATTCGGATGAGGAAGCGGCCATAATCGGCCATCGCCGCAGCCGCTTCAGCCGAGGCTTCGCCATGCTGGGTCTTACGAAGTTCGACGGCTTGCTCATAGAGCGGACGAAGCCCGACCGGGTCTGTCGGCGAGAACATCTGCCATGCCAGCAATAGCCGGATCACAAGCCCTCGCGTATGACGCCGGTTAGAGCCTTAAGGAATTCCAGCAGCCCGGCCTTCTCTTCCCGCGTCAAGTGAAGCTCATGCATTTCGCCATCAAGGCCGTCCGCCTTGTTGCCGCCTTTGTCGTAGTAGTCGATTACTTCTTCGAGCGTGGCAAGACTGCCATCGTGCATATACGGGCCTTGACGGGCCACTTCACGCAGCGTGGGCGTCCTGAACGAACCCTTCCCAACCCCGGTATTGTGCAACGCCTCGTCGGTCAAATTCGGTCCCACGTGACAGCTGATGCAAGCGCCCTTGGTCCGAAAGATTTTGAGGCCCAGCTTGGCATTTTCGGTCAGTGCCGTTTTGTTCCCCGCGATGTAGTGATCGTAAGGCGACGCGCCGGCCAAGATAGTCCGCACATAGCTGGCTAAGGCAAGCTTCATTTCGTCAAAGGTGATGTTGGGGTAATCCGCTGTAGCGGCGAGCCTGAAGACGGCCTGGGGCAGCGGCAGGTCCATTTCCAGCGGGTTCGCAATCGGTTGGGTAACCTGCTCTTCCAAAGTCTTGGCCCGGCCGTCCCAGAAGAAGGTTTTCCCATAAACACGATTTATGATTCGAGGACTGCGGAATTCACCTCGGCGGTTGGCGACGCCGACCGACTTAGCCTGCCCATCGCTATAGCCTCGCGAGGGGTCGTGACAGGTGGCGCATGCGATGCTTCCGTCGCGGGAAAGCCGTTTTTCAAAAAAGAGACGACGGCCAAGGGCGACTCGCTCCATTGTCAGAGGATTCGATTCAGGAATAGGAAGGTAAGCATCAAGGCCAAGTGGCGTTTCTATCCGAACCGCCGCGGCTAGCATCCCGAAATGCAAAATCGCCAGGCGCTTGACTAACATATTCCTACTTTATGGGCTGCTCTTTCGTCTGCGATTCCGGCAGCGGAATATCGTCGAACTTGATGCTGGTTTCAGCGCCGAACTTGCGATACAGCTTGAATTCCATTTCGTTCTTGGTAAGGAGCCGGCTTGACCGGCTCTTGATCTCCGCGCGAAGAGGAAGCAGGAATTGCTGGTCGCTGATGGTTTGGAAAGAGTAGTCCAATGTAAGATTCGTTCCTTGAATCGGGAACGACGGTGGCACATCCACCGCTTCCAGCGTCAAGCGCACAATCACTTTCGTATCTTTGTCAACGTGAATCGTCCCTCGCAATGCGGGCCGGTATTCTTGCTTATCTTCGTAAACCAGCTGGTAGCTTGAATCCGGTTGGGCAATAAAAAAGGAATAAACGTAGGTCAGTTGATCGCGAAGTTTCCCCAGCCGCTCAAATTGGAAGCGGGCCTGCGACTTGTCCTCGAACACCATCTTCAAAAGCGACCCGAATTCCCCACTGGAGCGGCTGCCACCCACTTTATCCATCGACATGTCCATCTTGGGAGGTATGCCATTAATGCTCATTAACTGGTAGGTTTCCTTCTGCTCGAAGTAGCTCAGCTTGGCATGCAACACGTCCGATTGATGCCACGCTTCCAAACCCGAAGGATCGTAATATCTTCGTGTCACTTGCACGCAAATAAAATTCGGCAACTGCTTCGTGTAGTTGATCGCGAACTCCTTGGCTTGCTCAAACACCTTATCCTGTTCCGACTTTGAAGGCAGCGGGATTGGCGGCGGTGCGTTCACCCTCAGTCCCGCTACGGCCGGTCGTGGCGGGGGTAAATCCTTGCTGGCATCGCGCAATTCGCGCAGCACATCGACGGTCTTTGGACCAGCCCCGTTAGCCAAAAGTTCATCGATAACGGAGTTGTCCAACTTTTCCGTCATCTTCACCTTGCGCAAATACTCCGCCACCTTCTTGTCGTCGTGCTTCATTTGCTTGGAGGAGGAAATAAAGCTTTTCAACTGATCGAGGGTCAGCTTCATTTGCGCCGAAGCGGTGGCCGAAAGTAAGGTGAGAAAGAAAATCAGTCGTAGCACGGAAAAATCCTTACTGCGATGGACGTTTCTTGACGCCCTTCTGTTGCACCGAATTATCCGCCGCAAGGGCCCGTTCAATGGCCGCCTGAGCTAATGGAGCCATAAGCTGATAGCCTTCGGCGTTTGGATGGAGCCCATCCGGCGCAAGTTCCGCCTTCAATTGGCCACTCGGATCCACCAGGGCGTCGTAATAATTGCAATAGATTAACCCTTTTTGGTTGGCATAATCAGCCATCCAAGCATTCAGCTCACGAATCTTAACCAGGGGGCGAATCTTCGTCATTTCAAAACGCGGATTCTTGTCCATGTGATGGTCGCTAACCGGCAAAACGCTAGTCAGAATCACCTTGATTCCGTGGGCATCGGCCAATTCAGACATCATCGTGATATTGTTCTTGATGGTCTCAACAGTGACGTTGCGCGCCAAATCGTTGGTGCCCGCCAGTACAATCATCGCTTGGGGTTTGTTAACGATCACATCGGCTTGCATGCGCCCCAGCATCTCGCCGGTGATTTGGCCGCTGATGCCGCGGTTCACATAATCTTTGTCGGGGAAATATTCGTTCAAACGCCACCCGTCGGTAATGGAATCGCCCATGAATAGGACACGCGGCTTGTCTGGGTCGGGAGGGTTCAGCTTTGCATTGGCGGCGGCGTAGCGCCGAAGGTTATCGCGATCCGGCGGACGAATCTGCGCCTCGGCCCGAACCATTAAAGCGCGGAAATGAGTTTCAAGCATTTCCGTGGTATTGCGCAAGTCTGTAAATTGCTTGCGCGATTCGTCAGGAAACGGAACCGGCTTGGGCAGCGCTTCAGCTAAAGAAAGGTACGAACGCATCGGAAGCAAATAGGCATATAGTTCTGAAGGCAGCGCGCGGTTGCTGAGTTTCAGCCTTGCCAGCGCCCGCTTTGCATCCTCGTTAATGGGCCCAGCCGCGTTGGAGAGGTTTGGTATTGTGGCTTGCGAGGATTCCAGCAATTGCGCGCTGCGATCCAGAAATTGAGTGGTTTGCTGTGGAGTAAGAAACCCGTCGGCAGGTTGGCCGATTGCCACCGCGGAACCGATCATTGCAGCTAATACAGCAGGAAAGAACTTCATGAAACACCTCTTGTTGGTTACTTATCTAGCGTAAAGGTTATGTTACCAATGTGAAAACGCATGCGTACCTGAAACATGACAGGAGTACGTTTCTCATCGTCTGTGATCCACACAAAACATCTTGCGTTGCGTTCATACATCACACCATTAAAAAGGAACGGTTCAACGCGCACGGTTTTGAAGG
>JAYVXT010000319.1:0-6800 GCA_043785065.1 Bryobacterales bacterium
TGGGATCAACCATTGTTCAAATACCTTCGATAAGAAAATTACCAGCGCGGCAGAATGCGTTTCCAATTCGGATCCACGTGTTTCCGCATCTCCGCTTCGTCATCGCGTTTTCGGTACGGTAGTTTGTCATACCGTTCCACGCCCCGCGCCACTTGATCGTAATCCAGTTCCACACCCAGGCCTGGCTTATCCGGAATCACCACCGAGCCTTGATCGAACTTAATCCGGCCGCCCACCACCACTTCGTCGATTTCAGTTTGCCAGGGATAATGCGTGTCGCAGGCATAAGTCAACGAAGGACAAACAGCCGCCGCATGCGCCATCGTCATCAGACTCACACCCAGGTGATTATTTGAGTGCATTGACATCCCCAGCCCCAGCACCTCGCACAAGTCAGAAAGCTTTTGCTGATTTCGGATGCCGCCCCAGTAGTGTGGATCGGAAAGTACGATCTGCACGCCATCGGTGCGCTTGGCTTCCGGCACATGGGCAAAACAGGTAGTGACGACATTCGATGCCAAAGGTGTCTCGTTGCCTTCGGCGAGCAATCGGCGCCGCACCTCAGCCATACCATCCATACCCGCGCAAGGATCTTCTAAGTAACCGCCATCGGCAAGCTCAGCCTTCAACTCGCGGCCCACGCGGACGGAAGTATCCACGCTCCAAGCGCAGTTGGGATCGATCCTTAAGGGAATTTTCGGTCCGAACTCAACCCGCAAAGCCTTTATCGCCGCGATCTCCTCATCGGGAGGAACAACGCCGCCCTTCAACTTCACTTCCTTGAATCCGTATTTCGCAATCATCTGCTTGCAAGAGCGCACCACGGCGTCCGGCGTCATAATCTCGCCATACTCATCGTCCTTGCGAACATCGGCGCCCATGCCACCGGCGCCGGCGTGCTTATAGAAAAGGTACGCCGAAAAGGGAACGCGGTCGCGAACCTTGCCGCCCACTAAATCGCAAAGAGGCCTGCCAAGCGCCTTGCCGATTGCATCCAGGCAAGCCACTTCAATTGCCGCGAAGGTTCGTGTGTGCTGATCTAAAGGATTTTCGCCAGGAACCAGCCAAGTCTGGCTGCGTCCGCCGGATGCGTCCGCCTTATCCTGCTCAGCTTGCGCCGAAAGGTATTGCCAAAATCCGGCCAACTGAAATGGATCCATGCCCACCACGCGGCTGCGCACGGCTTCAAGAGCCGCCAGCGGCCTATCGCCGCCATACGTCTCGCTGATTCCCGTGATGCCGTCGGTTGTTTTGATTTCAACTATAGTCCGAAGCGCATAGGGTGCGTGCAAACCATAGCTTGACCGCAGTGGACCATCGGCCACTGCGATCGGATGCAATTTCAGTTCCGAGATCCGCATTTATGATGTGAAATCGCTAAGGAACTACTTGCGCATGCCCGCATTGGGGCTCTTCAAACGCTGTTGACGGCGCTTACGCGCGCTGCGCTTTGGTTTGCTGATGATGAATGTACCGCTGCCAACATAGGTGGCTTGATAAAGCTTGTCTTCTGCCATGTTTCTCCTAGTTTACACTATTCCCACTATCGCGAACTAAACCAGGGTACGCGACAGGAAGTGACCGGTCATCCAAACATACCCATACTCACATGCATACATGGGTGGTTCCGGGACTTTAGCCCGGCACGTCGACGCGCGGCACAGCTAACGAGGTGAACCCAGTTACCACCATCTGAGCAAGCGATCGCACCCGCTTATGAAAATATCTTTCACCACTTCCATGTCGCGCACCCACTAAACCATGAACATCCCGCCGTTGATTTCAATCGTCTGGCCAATAATATAGGCCGCCTTGTCGCTCAATAGAAATTCGATGCAATCGGCGATCTCTTCATTCGTTCCCAACTTTCCCGCCGGGGTCATCGTCACCACGGAATCCAACATCTGTTGAGTCGAATATTTTTCATGGAAATAGTTGTCAACCGTTCCGGGCGAAACCGCATTCACTCGAACCCCCAGCGGCGCCAATTCCTTCGCCATGCCCTTGGTCATGCAAGCCACCGCTGCCTTCGATGCGGCATAGATCGTCGCTCCTGGTCCGCCACCGTTGCGCGCTGCAATCGAACTCAAATTCACAATATGGCCGCTCTTCTTCTTCATCATCGCCGGCACAACCGCTTGCGAAATGAAATAGACGGCCTTGGCGTTTAAGTTCATGACTTCATCAAAACTCTCCATCGTGAACTCAGCCAGCTTCGCCCGCTTCACTAGATGCCCCGCGTTGTTAATCAAAATATCCACTTCCGGGGCAACCGAAGGTAGTGCGGAAATCAAAGCCCGGATTCCGGCATCCGTCCCTAGGTTGGCTTGCACCAATTCAGCGGTGCATCCCAGCGCCTTCAACCCAACGGCAACTTCCTCGGCTCCCTGCTTATATCCGTTGTAGTGCAATACAACCTTGGCCGCTCCATTGCGCGCCAACATCTTCGCCGTCGCCGCTCCAATGCCGCGCGAGGCTCCCGTCACCAAAGCTACTTTTCCTTGAATTGCTGAATTCACTCTAATTCTCCTCAATAATTTGCTTAACCAGAATAGCTTACCTAGCCTTCCTGAAACGACAGTAACGGTTCCTTGTAGACCGGTTCTAAGGTAGAAAGCCCTCACCCTGCATGTTTTTACTGAATAGTTCTCCAATGGGAACGGGTCTATTCTGGAGCAGAATCAACTGGAGCAAAAACATAATTACTATGAAACGGTTCGCTTGCGTCTTTTCTTTTCTTGCCCTATTAGCGGCCTCGGCCAACGCCATGGTTGTGACCGGAGTAACGGTCAATGGAATCCGGCTGGTTTCCGATTTGGAATATGCAACGGCTATTCCCATAAAAATCTTAATCGGCAATACTGGTGGCTCCCCCATCCTCTTTAATTTCACATTAGCTTCCGATGCCACTCAAAATCCCAATGAATTCACCATGGGAGATTCCATGTCGGTGGCCTTTCAGGCAGATCCATCCAGTGGTCTCGGTGCTCCTGCTAACTTCACTAGCATGACCTTTTACGATGGCGCCAAGCCTCAAATTCCGGCATCGATATCCTTTTCGAGGGACCTTGGAGGAGCAGGCACTTTCAACGGTTCGCTGAGCTTCCATATGAGTAACAGCAGTTCGGACTATTTCTCGTTCTTCACCGGCTATGAAATTAATCCAAGCTTTAGTTTTTCCATAATTAACAGTCTGCCGCTCCCGCCCACGGGTCCCTCTTCGCCGGTCGATCCCAATCCGCCTTCCGCGTCGGCAGCCCCACCAGTGGGAATTCCGGAACCTTGCACTTTAGGCTTGACTTTGGCCGGTGGGTTGGCCGTTTTCGCCAAAGCCCGGAAACGCTCAGCTTGATTTCAATACCCGCGCGGTAACAATCGCTTGGCCAACATGGCGCTGTGTGTGCTCCGCAATATGAATCAGAAGTCCGATCACCGTGGAAGGGAGCTGTTTCAGGCCAACAGCACGGTGATCCCTGATTGCCGATAGAGCCATGTTCCGCACTCCAAGTTCCACCCGTCCAAAAGTGGTCTCGATGTCCTTCATCAATTCCTCCAGGCTCGCTCCCGGTTCCATTTCCGACCGCAAGAACGCCATCTGTACGTCACTCAGTTTCTCCCCCAGGCAATACGTGTAAAGCCGGTCGACGCTACCGGCGATGTGCCGCAGTTGAAACCCAATGGGCGCAAGGCCATGGGACCCCGCCCAAACTTCCGCATCGGAAATTCCTGTGGTCCAATGCCGAAGATCCTGCTTGGCCTGTTCCAAGCAATATAGAATGGGGCGAAGAACTGGATCCACATCCTGATGTTCTCCACTTAGCCACGGCTCCGTAATGGGTGCTGTCATATAGGCACATTAAAGCATGTTTTGAGGCGAAGCTGCACGGCCTAACTCCTTAAGTGCAATGATGTTGGCGGTAATCCCTTAACCTGTGGTATTCTAATTGAAGCAGTATCGCCCATTTTTTCCAAGGACATTTCAATGCCCAAAATGAAGACCCACAAAGGCGCGTCTAAACGGTTCAAAAAAACCGGAACAGGCAAAATCGTGCGCCGTCATGCTTTCGCTCGTCATATTCTGACGTCGAAATCTCGTTCCCGTAAGCGTAAGCTTGGGGGCTCGACGGTGATGGATGCAACCAATACGGACGCTGTCAAAGTGATGCTCCCTTACTAGATTTTAGTAAGCGCGGGTATACCATAAGTGCGACCGTGGCGCGAGGCACGTGCCCGGTTCGCCTAATGATTAGAAATAAACACCAATTGAAGGAGCAAACGTGCCCAGAGTAAAACGAAGTACCAAAAGAGTCCACTACCGCAAAAAGACAATGGAGCGGGCCAAGGGATTCTTTCTAACAAAAAGTAAACTGAACCGCGCCGCCCAAGAAGCGGTCGAAAAATCACTGAAGTATGGCTATGTCGGGCGTAAACTCAAGAAGCGCGAATTTCGCAGTTTGTGGATCGTTCGTATTGGCGCAGCTACCCGCGCCGCCGGCATAAGCTATTCCAAGTTCATGGATGGAATGAAAAAGGCCGGCATTGAACTCAACCGTAAGGTTCTTGCCGACCTCGCCGCTACCGACGCGGCTGCATTCACCCAGCTCATTGATAAAGCCAAGGTTGCCCTGGCTTAAACTCTAACCAAAATAATCTAACACCCTTGGGGACAGCGTACTTTTCGGTATACTGTCCCCATAGTCTTTCTATCCCTATGGATTCCAACCAAGACAACGAAACCTTCCAAATTCTCGAAGAGAAAATACAGAAGACAGTCGCGCTAGTGCAAACCTTGCGCGAACAGAACACAAACCTCACGGCACAGCTGAAAACAATCGCGTCGTCGGCTGGGGTCACAGCCAAACAAAAAGAAGACTTCGAAGCAGCATTAGCCAAAGCGCACAAGCAAACGGAACAAGCTAAGACCGAGGCCGAACAGGCGCGTGGCGAAGCCAAGAAACTTCAAAAAGACGTGGATCAATTACAGACAGAACGGAAGCAAGTACGAACCAGAATCGAAAAGATCTTGACCCAGATCGATCAACTGGCGGGACAGTAGAATGGCCGAGCGCAAGCAAGTCAAGGTTACAATCTACAACCAGCAGTACAGCATGTCCACGGAATCGGACCCGGCTGAGGTTGAGGAGCTTGCGGCGGTTGTCGATGAACTGATCCGCTCTATCGCCGCCCGCGCAGGCACAAGCGACTTAGGGCGCATCGCCGTTCTTGCGTGTCTGCACATGGCCGATCAGCTCCGCGGAGCAGAGCGCGAGCTCACGGAAAGTCAAAAGTCCGTGGAAGCCCGCAACTTTGAACTAATCAAGCTTTTTAGCTCGATCAGCTAGCAAATGATTCATTCCATCAAATTCTTAACGTTCTTCCCAATTTCCGCCGATATGGCTGCTCATGCCGATACACAGAACCCCGTCCCTCCTGTTGTCCTTCTGCTTTTCGATGGTTTGTTTTCAGATGCTGTGCGCCGCGGCCGATTGGACGCAACTTCGTCCCCGTGTTAGCGCGTTAGAACCGCGCCTAGTGCGGATGGACGTGCAACAGATCGCAAAACAGCTAGATACTGGGACCGTCGCCTTTCCCTTCCCAATATTGATACGGGCGGTACTGATTTTATCCTCACGGACTCGCACGCCCTTTCCGATAGCATGGCAGCCGCTAATCCAGATGTCCGCACCTACTCGGGATATGCGGTGTCCGAACTTCAGCAACAGATTGGGTCGTGGCTGTTTCACCCAAATGGTGAAATGCGTCATAAAAGCAACTGTCTTTGCCTCAGCAGCCTGGGTCTATAATGTCAACCCAACTGCCGTTTTCAGGTTTAAGGATGTGGACGCCGAAGGAGCACTGGCCATTGGGCAAAAACTGTTCGACACGGAACTAGGAGCGGCCAACTACGATTTAGGTCATGTGCTCGCGCTCGGAGCCAACACGGGCCTCGGTGTATTTGAAGGCTTGTGCAACAACGAAAACAAAGGTCAGGGCATTAGCCCTTCGGGCAGCTACGGCGATAACCACACCTTGTTCGCCACGGATATGCTAGCGCACGAAATTGGCCATCAGCTCAACGCCGAGCACACCTTCAATTCGCTGTGTTCGGCGAAAGGCGCCGATTCCGGCCGTACCGAAACCAGTTCTTTTGAAGTAGGCAGCGGAGTCACGATCATGGGGTACGCGGGAATTTGCTCAGGCCCGGATGGCACAACGGTCCAAAATGTCGATAGCCGGGGTAATGGTTTCTTTCATTCATTCATGCGGGCAGGATCAGAACCATGCTTTCTTTGATTGCCAAACGTCCGGCGTGCGAAGCTCCAGTTGCGGGCCCCGCCAAGAACAACCCACCGCAAGTGACCATAGCTGATGCGTTTACTATTCCCGCGCTCACACCCTTCACGCTAACCGCTCAGGCGACCGATCCTGACGAAGAGGATAAAGAACGGTTGACATATTCGTGGGAGGAAATCGATCTTGGTTCAGCGGGCCCGCCAAGCGACGATGACGCTTCCCAGCCCTTATTCCGGAACTACGGTGCAGTCAAAAGCCCCACAAGACTATTTCCTTCCCTTGAGTACATCCTCAACAATCAAAATGCTCCGCCACTCACTGTAAAACGGGATGACAGCGAATATCTGACAGGTGAGACGCTTCCTTCAACCGAACGAAAAATGAAATTTCGAGTCAGCGTACGCGACAATCGCCCATCAACCGATGTAGTGGGCGGCGCCATCGCAATGGCTGACACCTTAGTCTCAGTGGTTGCGAAAGCAGGTCCGTTCAAGGTCACCGCACCA
>JAYVXT010000320.1:0-2015 GCA_043785065.1 Bryobacterales bacterium
ATTGCATCAATTACTTAGATAGTTTATTGCGCTCGTGATATTATGGGCATGTAAGGGATAACCCATGCACTCAACCAGCAAGAAAGAAGCCAGCCGTCAACGACTCGTCACCGCCGCCGGACGAGCCTTCCGCAAGCATGGATTCGAAGGCATCGGCGTCGACGGCCTGGCGAAGGGCGCCAAGCTGACGTCCGGCGCCTTCTACTTCCATTTCCCTTCCAAGCTGCACGCGTTTGTGGAAATCCTCAAGGTCGGCCTGGAGGACCTGAAGAATACCGTCCAAAACTTCCAGACCACTGACGGACAATCCTGGTTGCCCGCCTTCACCGCATTCTACATGGGATCCAGGCGTACCTGCGATTTGAGCGAGGGTTGTGCCCTTTCGGCTTTGTCGAGCGATGTCGAACGTGCCGGATACGCCGCGCAATCCGTGTATGAAGCCGAACTCTTCGACCTATCTAGCGCTCTTGCGCGGGGTCTGGAACCAAGCGGCAACATAACCCCAAGAGAGCAGGCGTGGGCGTTACTGGCGATGCTCTCCGGTGGCGTCACCATGGCCCGCGCTGTCGACGATCCGGCGCTCAGCGACGAAATCGCCGCTGCCGTTCGCAAGGCAATCGAAACGCACTATCAGGCAAAACGGATTATCGATTGAACGCACGCCGAGCAATCATCATGCAGGAACCCAGCCCCAGCAGCACCCATGTGGCCGGTTCCGGGGTAGGTGGGAGTGGAACCAAGCCGACCGATCGCGCGACAAATGACAAGTTGTCAGCGTAGCCGTCATTGTAGAACCCCTCCACGCGGGTCATCTGCAATGTGATCAACACCGATCGGGTTCCGCCGGGAATAAAGCCAGATCTGGAGTCGAACAACAGTTGCGTAAGATTGCTGCGCCCTGTGGAGTTGAAGCCCCCAACCACCGCCGAATTGGCAATCACCGTATTAGCCGCGGTGAAGAAAGTGGCAAACAAGGTGGCGTTGTCGTTCTGGGCCAAGTAGCCGCCAAAGAACCCACTCAACGTGTACGCAACCTGGCCACCGTCGATTGCCGCCCCTAGATTGGACACGTCTATCGTTTGAGTGGCTTGATCGGTCGGCGTGTTAGGACCGCCCGCGAAGAAATTCGACCCGAATGCCGCTCCTCCAGAAATCAGACCCGTCGCCGCCGCCCCATATTGAACTGAGGTGAAGTTGCCCGTTATGATCCATCCTGGCAATGCTATGACGTCGTTGCCGGTCGATGAACCTAAGCCTCCCTGTTCGGCGCCGGGATTGATGATCCCGTTTTGATTCAAGACAATCGGCGCGGCCTGGGAGGAAGGAGTCAGGGAAACGAACACCGAAACGGCAATGGTCAGGCTCGCAAAGAGTTTCATTCTGGGGAAGGTCCTCCGGAGACCTTGGTTGATCGATTTTCTACGTAGCTCTGCCGTGGATTTGCCCGACAGGCCCAGGAACATCACATTAGAGTACTACCCCATTGGTGGGGGAGCAATACCCCCATTTGGGGGTGGTCGCGTTCGATCGGCCAACCGCGTACAATAGCGGGAGCCATGAAGACGCTTAGAATCTGCTTCCTACCCCTGCTTGCCGGATGCTTAATAACCGCGGCCGCCGCACCCAAGGCCCGCATCAAGATCGACATCGAACGAGTGTCCGGTGAGGTAGACGCGCACCTGTTCGGCAATTTCGCCGAGCACCTGGGCCGCTGCATCTATGGCGGGATTTTTGAGGAAGGCAGTCCGCTGGCCGACGCCGACGGCTATCGGAAAGACGTCATGGACGCTACCCGCCAACTGGGGGTGACCCTGCTCCGCTGGCCGGGTGGTAATTTCGTCTCTGGATATAACTGGAAAGATGGCATTGGCCCGCGCGACCAGCGCCCCGTTCGCCCGGAAGGAGCGTGGGGGTCCACGGAATCGAACCGTTTTGGAACCAATGAATTCCTGAATTATTGTGAGCGGTTAAAGGTGGAGCCTTATGTTTGCATCAACGCTGGATTAGGCACCATT
>JAYVXT010000321.1:0-2009 GCA_043785065.1 Bryobacterales bacterium
CCTTTTTTCCCCGCTACTTTAGCAGGCTGGCATTTGGTTTGTGGGGCGGACCCCATGGTCCGCAAGCGACCCCCCGGTCGCTGATGCGGCGCTGGACCATTGATACTCTCCGGGTTCCCCCGCCAATCCTGCGCGCACAGGATTTTCCTCTATGTACTTTTGGATTCTTTCGAATTCCTGCTTATTCCTTATCAGGTGGTCGTAACTTTCTTCTTGCCAAAACGGGTGCCCCGTCAGTGCCAATATCTCGTTGGCCCGTTTGGCGGTGATGCCTTTCAATGATCTGGTCAGTTTGGGCACGGCCACGGCTGGAGTCGCCAGCAAATGAACGTGATTGGGCATGACTACGTATGCACGTAGAAGATAGTGTTGCAGTGCGCTGGCGTTGTACTCTATGGCTTCGACGATCATTTTCGCTATGGCTGGCTGGCGCAGGTAGAATGCTCCGCTGGTAGTTTCGTCCAGCAACCGGTCCATGGCGGCAAATGCTTTGCCTGAGGTGAGCGCGTCCGCTGGAAATATCCGGTTCGGCGGCAGGCTGTCGTGGAGCCGCCATGTTAGGAAAACTGGCTGGTTCGTGTTATAGACGTGCGGAAGTCTTCTTCGGTATTGGGTCATAGCTAATTAAATAGTTCGTTGTCCTGGCGTAATTCTCATCCGAATACCAGCCGACCGGGGGGTCGGCTGCGGACCGGGGGGTCCGCCCCACTTCGGTACAGAGGATAATGAAAAAGGGATCTCTTATATGACACTCGATAATTTGTGGACCAGCAGACGGCAACTTCTTCTCACGGCGGCGGCTCTGGTAGTCGGTGGGCGCGCCCTCGTGGCGCAGGAAGTGGTTTATCAGTGTCCGATGGATCCGGATATCCGGTCGAATGTTCCAGGCAAATGTCCTCGGTGCGGGATGGAACTGAAGAGCGGAATTCCCCAGCCTGTCGAATTTCCGATGGATTTGGAAGTGACGCCGAAGCCGGTGAAGGTGGGGCAGAAACAGACTCTGACTTTCACTGTGCATGATCCGGAAAATGACAGGATGGTGGAGCATTTCCAGATCGTCCACGAGAAACTGTTCCATATGTTCGTGGTGAGCGCCGATATGGATTTCTTCATTCACAACCATCCGACTTACGGCGAAGACCACAAATTCCGCTATGACCTGGTGTTTCCGCGCCCCGGTCTCTACCGTATTCTGGGCGATTTTTTCCCGGAAGGCGCAACGCCGCAACTCAACGCCAAGAGCGTTCTGGTGCCAGGCAAGCCGATGCCCGCGGCGAAACTGGTGAAAGATTATTCGCCGAAACAGATGACCAATATGAAAGTTTCGGTCACGACCGTACCGGCCGAACCGATTGCGGGAATTGAGACGCGGATTTTTCTGAAGCTGGAGCAGGCGGACGGGCTGGAAAAATATCTGGGAGCATGGGCACACATGCTGGCGGCGAGCGATGACTTAATTGATCTGATTCACTCGCATCCGTTTGTGGCGGATGGCGGACCGGAACTGCAGTTCAACGTGTTCTTCGCGCGGGAGCACGTCTATCGCGTGTGGTTCCAGTTCCAGAAGAAGGGTCTGGTGAATACCGCTTATTTTGATATCCCGGTGACGGAACTGAAGTAGGTTACTTCAGCCGGCCAGTGACGCTTTCGGGTGGTTTTACGGAACCCGGAATCAGGGCGATGGTTTCACCCGCGGGCAGGCCGCGGATCACAGTTCCGGCCGGAAGCTTGAGCGACCGCCGCAGCAGGAACGGGTGATCGTACTCCTTCTTGTAATTCTGAAACCAGATGAGCGGTTCGATGCTGGTGTCCGGCAGTTCGGCATAGACCTGCCATTTGGCACCGTCTGAAATTGTTTTTGGCCAGACGCCTTCGAGAGTGATGCCCTGCGCCAGTTTCGTTTCGCCGTTGGCCAGAACTTCTTTGGGGGAGTGCGTGAATTTGGCGTCTTCCGGGAACTTGATGGCGACGGGGAGGTCTTTGGGGTCGCCTTCGGGCGCACCGCCTTC
>JAYVXT010000322.1:0-2008 GCA_043785065.1 Bryobacterales bacterium
TGACATCAAACCGGCGAACTTGTTCATCACCAATCGGGGCCAAGCTAAAATTCTGGACTTTGGATTGGCGAAGGTGGATGAAGCCAAGGGCCCGGAAGCCTCCACCGCACTGCAACTGAGTAACTCTGGAACCACCATGGGGACCGTATCTTATATGTCGCCCGAGCAGGTTCGCGCGAAACTCTTGGATGCCCGCAGCGATTTATTCTCGTTCGGAGTTGTGCTTTATGAAATGGCCACGGGCAAGCTGCCTTTTCGCGGAGAAAGCGCCGGGACTATTTTTGAGGCCATACTCAACCAGACGCCAGTACCCGCAGCACGGCTGAATCCCGGTTTGCCGGTGGAGTTGGAACGGATCATCAACAAGTGCCTGGAGAAGGATCGGGACCTGCGGTACCAGCATGCGGCGGAGATTCGGACAGATTTGAAGCGGATGAAGCGGGATACGGAATCAGTGCGGGTCACAGCTGCGGCGCAACGTGCGGGGAAACGTTGGAAGGTGCTGGTTCCTGTTACTGCCGCAGTGCTGGCGATATCTGCAGCTAGTTACGCTTACTTACACCGTGCCGCGAAACTTACAGACAAAGACACGATTGTCCTGGCCGATTTCGCCAACAACACTGGTGACCCTGTATTCGACGACACGCTCCGTCAGGGCTTGGCGGTGGAACTTGGACAGTCGCCATTCCTCAGCCTCATTTCCGATCAGCGGATTCAGCGGACACTTGGTCTGATGGGCCAGAAAGCGGACGCCCGGCTTACTCCGCAACTTGCCCGGGAAATCTGTGAGCGAACCGGAAGCGCCGCTGTGCTGGAAGGGTCAATCACAAGCCTTGGAAGTCAATACATCGTGACGATACGCGCCAAGAACTGCAGCAGCGGAGATATTATGGCGGAGGAGCAAAATCAGGCCGCCAAGAAGGAAGACATCCTCAATGCCCTGAGTCTAATTGCCACTAAATTCAGAAAGCGATTGGGCGAATCGCTTGCCACAATCGAAAAGCATTCCACTCCACTCGCCGACGCGACCACTTCTTCGCTTGAGGCGTTAAAAGCCTATAATGCGGGGTTCAAGGTTGCAGCCTCAACAAGTGAGGCTGCTGCTCTGCCTCTTTTCAAGCGGGCCACGGAGATTGATCCCAAATTCGCCATGGCACATAGAGTTCTAGGGTTTTTATACGGTAATATCGGAGAATCTGGACTCTCAGCAGATAGCGTCAGGAAAGCGTATCAGTTGCGGGATCGTACTAGTGATGCAGAGAAGTTCTCTATCGCTGCGGCCTACGATATTGATGTGACGGGCAACTTGGAAAAGGCGCAACGGACTTGTGAGTTGTGGGGGCAAAGTTACCCTCGTGAAAAAGATGCTCACGGATTGCTGGGTGGGGTTATTTACCCAGTAATGGGCAAATACGAAAAGGGGGTTGAAGAAGCCAAGAAAGTAATCGAACTCGATCCGGATTTTCCCATCGGATATCTACAACTTGCCTTCCACTCCGCTTTCCTTGACCGCATGGGGGATGCCCAGAACGCTCTTCAACAAGCGTCTAAGCGCAAACTGGACATCCCTGAGATTTCGGCCCTGCGATACAGTTTCGCTTTCTTGAAGGATGATAAGACAGGTATGGAGCGGGAACTGGCGCTGAGCCGTGGGAAAACCGGCGCAGAAGACTGGATGATTGATCAGGAGTCTCTCGTCCTGGCCTATTCCGGCCACTTGAATCAAGCCAGGAGTAAATCGCAGCGTGCGGTAGAAATGGCGCAGCAGTCGGCCCAGCGGGAAAGGGCAGCACTGTGGGAAGCCGGAGCAGCCGTGCGGGACGCCTTTTTCGGGAATGCGGCTGAGGCAAGGAGGCTCGCGATGGCTGCACTTACGATTTCAAAAGGTAGGGATGTGGAGTATGGCGTGGCCTTTGCCCTGGCCCTTTCTGGGGATTTTACAGGGGCTCAAACACTTACTGACAATCTGGAACGGCGCTTCCCGGAGGATACAGGAGTTAGATACAGT
>JAYVXT010000323.1:0-6774 GCA_043785065.1 Bryobacterales bacterium
TCAGTCGGCTTCGCTTTCCATTAGCCTTAGAACCAAACCTGAATTTCGAACCGGAGAAACGAAGGCTGGCGTTCCATTCGGAACCAGCGTTGGAGGATATTTCGCGGAAACTCGATGCGTCACGCTTCAATAGAGTTCACCGCACACCGGGAAGCACTCGAAACTTGCGGTTTCCCTCAATCCTGTACGTAATGAAATCCGCAATGTGCACGGTAAGAATTGTGGACAAGGACTCCCGCTTCGCCAAATACACCAAGGTCGCATCGGCGAAGTCCATAGGGCGGTCCCAATATTTTGACATCAGATTGTGCAAAGCCGGCATTTCCAAATTGTCTATGGAACCTATGACCACAGCTCCGGAGCGCAGGAATTTCCAGGCTGCCTCCATCTCGTTGCGATCGTCCCCAGTCAAATGAAACAATTCCGTCAACACTGCTTGCGAAGTAAGAAGCGGCAACCGCATCTGCCGGAATGCGTCCGTACATTTCTGATGCCAATGGTCCTTCCTGTCCAAAATCGCAAGAATTGCGCCAGTGTCGATCAACGCACTAACGGGCATTCCGCCGCCTCAGGCGATCTCGAACCAACTTGCTTGCATTTTGGGAACGGCTTCCATCGTTGCCGGCAATGATCCCAAAACTCTGCGCTGCGGCCTCGTGCAACTTCTGTTGCTCCATCGCATCGGTCGAGTCGGGCGGCTGATTCAGCCAAGTCCGGACAGCTTGCTCAAGCACAGCCGAAACCGGTGTTTGACGTAGCCGGGCTTGCCGTTCCAGATCGGATTTTAATTCGCTCGAAACACGCCAACTGTACACTTCCGTCTTCATGTACTACAGTGTAGTGCACATGAGGTTTTATTACAAGGCCAGGCGCAAAACCAGCTTCTAAATGATGCGCTTCGCAGTAGTCTACGAAAAAGCCCCAAATAATTGGGCCTCCTACATCCCAGATCTTCCGGGCTGCATTACAACTGGCCGGACTCTGGTTGAAACCAAACTCAATATTCAGGAAGCAGTCGAACTGCACTTGGAAACCATGCGGGCGGTGGGCGAACTTGTTCCGGAGCCCAGTTCCTATGTGGGTTTTGTCGAATTCGGGTCAATCGCCTCCTGACCCGATTGGCGTATCGTGGGCGCGCCGAGTTAGCCAACTTTGAAGGCAAACCGGAGCCTCACGTCTACTGACTATTGTCAGAAAACTCGACGGGCCGTATGCTACGCCTATACAGAGCAACTTCCCATGGATGCAGGTTAGTTAGGGCAAGCAACGGTTGTGCTGGAGTATCCGGGCGATCAGAATTCCGTATCTTTGGAAATGGTCCAGGCCAACTTGGAAATGATCCACGATCCGCTTGCTATTTGGCAGGCGAGTGCCGTTAAGAATGGCATGTTCGTTGGCCTTGCGCACCCACTGCAGACCGGGAAGAACTCCGGAGGCCAGTTCGATCACGGTGAAGATCGGCATCCGGGCATCAATATAGGTTAGGTGAAGCTTCGCAAGGATGACGATGGACTAGTGTGACGGATATTTCGCCGTGTTCCTTGCGCGTGGGGCGCACGGTGATTTCCACGTTCGGATTCGAATTTATTGTTTGTGAATCGGGTGACCTGTCACTTCAATGTCGCACACTCATGACAATGGCCGCTATAAGAACGGGGGGATCATCGCCGAACGTAAACTCTGATAAATTTCTCTGCGCTGCCGATACGACTCTTAAGGCAGTTGACGAAATCTGAATGGCAACTGAATTAATCGAGGTTAAAAATGAGTTCAATCGGTTCCGCCCTAAACTCCATCAACGGGTCGTTGTTGTCCGAAATCAACGCCTACCGTGTCACTTCTAAATCAACGCTACAGCCCAAACAATCGTGGCGCAACCAAGATAAAATAGACTTTTCGAAAGTCGGCGATTTGTTCAAGCAGTTGCAGCAGCTGCAAAATTCCGACCCTGCCGAATTTAAGCAAGTCCTGAGCGACGCAGCCGCTAAATTGAAGGACGCCGCTTCCCAGCAAACCGATCCGGCCGCGGCCAAGTTCCTTTCGGGGCTTGCGGCCCGTTTTCAAAAAGCCGCTGATTCCGGGGATCTGTCCGCTCTAAAGCCACCATCTGGTTCCAATGGAATCTATGGGCCTCATGGCCATCATCACCATGGCGGCGTAAAGTTGACGGGCAATGACGGAGACGCCGATGATCAAGAAGCTCAAGGAGCCGCCGCGTCCTCAAGCACAAACGTACAAACTGCTATAGCTTCGGCTTTGAATGCAAGTACAACTTCAAGCGATGCCTCTAGCCAGACCAAAACACTCCTGTCGTCGCTCTAACTTCTTAAACCATGATCAATCCGCCTTTTCTTCTCAAAAATAGTAGTTCGGGCTTACATCTGGCGCATCTACCTTTTTAAGCGGCAAGAACGAGGCCACCGAGTACATCGGACTCGCGCCGTTTGCGAATCTAAGGAGATCCAATACATGTTTTTGAAAGCGAAACTCGCCATTTTGGCGGGCATGGCCGTAGTGTGCATAGGGTCGGCCAATGCTGCCGACATCGTAGATACAGCCATTGCCGCCGGTTCATTTAAGACCTTGGTTGCCGCCGTGAAGGCAGCCGATTTGGTGGATACATTGAAGGGCGCCGGCCCATTCACTGTGTTCGCCCCCACCGACGAAGCCTTCGCAAAGCTGCCTGCCGGCACGCTGGAAGAACTCTTGAAGCCAGAAAACAAAGCGAAACTAGCCTCCATTCTCACCTACCACGTTGTAAGCGGAAAAGTGATGGCCAAGCAAGCGTTGAAGCTAAATACAGCGGCAACCGTCAATGGCCAATCGCTTGCCTTAAAGCATGGTATGGGCGCATTAACGGTTGACGGCGCGAAAGTCGTTAAGGCCGATATTGCTTGCTCGAACGGTGTGATCCACGTCATCGACACAGTACTCTTGCCTAAGTAAGTAATTCTTCCTCAAGTTGGGGGAAGTTGTCTCATCTTCCCCCTAGCCATCCTCATTTCACAATACCCCGGAAACTTTTCCACTCAGTTGGTGTCTATAGTAATAAGCCCGTTCCTAGGCCCATGGAAATTTAGGAAGGAAAATGATAGGGTGGGACGAGGGTATCTTCGTGGCGGATACTACATATGGTCTAAATCTATATCGCGGTCCGGATCCGGCGGAACAGGCGGAGCCTGCCTGGCGCGATGAACTGCTGGTCGCTGCGCTTCAAGCCGGGGAAGAACAAGCGTACGAAACCCTCCTAAACCGGTTCTCGCAGCCTGTTTACAACGTAATTTACCGCCTGCTAACCGATCCCGATGCTGCCAACGACGTGGTCCAAGACGTTTTTATTAAGATTTTTCGCAACATCGCCAAATTCCGAAGCGATTGCAGCCTCAAGACCTGGGTTTACCGTATCGCCGTGAACGAGGCTTATAACCACCGGCGCTGGTTCAGCCGGCATCGAAAAAATGAAGTCGGCCTTGATGGGGAGGATGAAGATACGCAATCCTATTCCGATCAATTGGCCGATCCTGGCTTTAGCCCATTTGATGTGACATTAGGTCACGAACAGCGTCAAAGGATAGAAGAGGCGCTTGGGCTGCTGAAGCCAATTTTCAAAGCGGCTGTCGTGTTAAGGGACATTGAAGATTTAAGCTATGACGAAATTGCGGTCATTACGCAGGTTTCCCTGGGTACTGTAAAAACCCGGATACTACGTGGCCGCGAACAACTGAAACGAATCTTGTTAGAACAGGAGTCCGCCGCGGGAGCCGCCAAGTTCCCGGCGGTGGAAGCAGTAGGCTAAGGGCTGAGACCATGAGAAACATTCAGGATTTCGACACCGAAGGCAACGACCCCGTACGCAGGATGATGAGGGAACTCCCCACTCCCGCCGTCCCGGATTATTTGCAGACAAAACTAAGAGTGGCCGCCTCGCGGGAACGCGCGCGGGCAGCGGCCCACCGGACTATCTTGACAACGCTCCATACCTGGGCTGAACACATTTCCCTGCTATACGGAAACTTGATGCGGCCTTTGGCGCTGCCATTCGCCGGTGGCATAATTTCCGCAATTGCGCTCTTCGGCTTCTTATTTCCACAGTTGGTTTCCGGCCATCGGCCCTTATTCGATTCCCCATCGAGTTTTTACGAGGAAGCGCAAGTGGCCGAGATGTGGCCTTTCGGATTGGCCAGTGGTTCCCACAAACTGGATTCGGTAACGCTGGTGCTTGATGTTACAGTGGATGATCAGGGCCGCATGGTGAGCTACTCCGTGCCTAACGAAAGCAGGGCGCTGCTGCGCGATTCAGTCCTCCGCCGTTCCATCGAAAACAACCTGCTCTTCTCCAGATTCAAGCCAGCCAATTTCTTCGGAACCCCCACGCAAGGCAAGCTTAGGTTGACCATCCAACACAAGTGCGTGGATGTAAAAGGTTAACGCGCTCTGGGTCAAAAGCTCGGACAACATTTTCTGCGTAGCACTCCAATTTTGGAGCGCATTACAAAAGCTGTGTGCGCCAACAAGCCGCCGTTGATCGTTGAGATCGGCCCCGGCCAAGGCGCTTTAACATCGCTGCTGTTGGCGCGCGCCGGCCGGGTCGTGGCCGTTGAGATTGACCCGGCGATGATTGCGCTTCTTGCCGCGCGTTTCGCCGGCGAAGCGAAGCTTACCGTTGTGCACGGCGATGTCCTTCAGACGGATCTATCGCAGTGGGGCTCGGCCGTTCTAGCCGGCAATATTCCCTACTACATCACTTCCCCGATTCTTGACCGCATCTTTGCGGCCCGCTCCGCAATACGCGAGGCGGTCCTGCTTGTGCAACGGGAAGTTGCGCAGCGGTTGGTGTCCGAACCCGGCAGCCGCGATTACGGTCTGCTGTCCGTTCGCGCACAAGTTTACGCGGAAGCGAAATACCTGTTCAAAGTACCACCAGGAGCGTTTTCGCCTCCACCGAAAGTGGAGTCCGCCGTCGTGCGGCTGGTAATGCGCGATGCCGTTGAGGATCAGGACAAATTCCTCGAATTCGCCGCGCGTTGCTTTGGCCATAAACGCAAGACGCTACGCAATAATCTGATCGGTTATTACAACAAGGAACTAGTGGAAGCCCAGCCCGAAGCAGGTCTGCGCGGCGAACAATTGAGTATCCCGTTGATGCGTGGCTTAATGGCGCGCCTTGAAAAAGGGTAGAGCCCTGCACTATCGTTGTTGTTGCCATGCTCAAACCTTTAGTCTGCCTTTCCATTGCCACATTCGCATTCGCCCAAGCGCCTGGAGAGGCGCCCACAGCCCGCCAAATCATTGAACAAATCAAGAAGGAAGTAGGCGTGCCCTGGCGCGATCAAACGGTCGACACGATTAAAGCGGGCGACCCCGATACTCCGGTCACCGGCATCGCCACAACAATGATGGCCACCTACGATGTGCTGGAACGCGCCTCCGCCCAGGGCCTGAATCTAGTAATTACTCACGAGCCCACGTTTTACAGCCATCAGGACGGGGTAGAGAGTTTCCAGAAAGAAAACGATGCGGTTTGGGCAGCCAAGGAAAAGTTCATTCGCGATCACAAAATGGTCGTGTTCCGCTTCCACGATCATTGGCACATGCGGCGTCCCGATGGCATTCTGCAAGGCATGGTGAAGGCGCTAGCGTGGGACAAATTTCAGAACGAGACAACGCCCGCTCTATTTACGATTCCGGAGACAGGCATGGATGCTTTGGCGGGCGAGATAAAACGCAAATTCAAAATTCAAGTCTTGCGGGTTGTCGGCTCGCGGGATCTTAAGGTAACACATGTAGCGATGCTTCCCGGAGCAGGCGGCTCTCTCAGCCATCGGCGCATGCTGCAGCGTGACGACGTGGAAGCTTTGATAATCGGCGAGGTGCCGGAGTGGGAAACTATCGAATACGTAGCGGATGCCGCGGCTCAAGGTAAACGAAAAGCCTTAATCTTGATGGGGCACATTCCTTCCGAACAAGCGGGCATGGAAAATTGCGCCGCATGGTTAAAGACGTTCATCAATAACGTCAAAATCGGTTTCGTGCCCACGGCGGAACCCTTCTGGATGCCGCGGTAATTTTGGCAACCTGCGGATCACAGCCATGCCCGCCGGTCAGCTTTACTTCGGATCAGGACGCCCGTAAGTCAGTTTCTCTTCCATGCGGTTAAGTTGCCGGTCGAAGAGCATGCGGAATTGAAATACCTTTGCTCCAGGCTCCCCAAAGCGCAGATCATTCGCTTCCACCGCGACCGAACCTTGCGGCTCCGATTGCGGAACCAATCGCCATGCCGCGAAGCGGGTGAACTCGCGGTACGTGCGGCCTTCTTCGGATTCCCAAGCCTTCGTGATCGACGGGTGCGCCACAGGCCGGTACGCGATGTTGCCCGACGCGGGGTCGAACGAGGCATTAAGGTCTACCGTGTATCGTCCCCAGGATTGCGCCGTCTCAACATAGCCAATCCAAATCCAAGGCGAAAATGCCGTGGGCCAGGCTTCAATTCTTTGCGCCGCGCCTTGTGGGTAAATGTGGCTTTCAAGGATCGCCAGAGCCCGCTCGCGCAGTATGGCGCGCCACCCCCCGTAAGCCAAAATCAGCACCAGAGCAAACACTGCCCACCCTCGCCCGGTAGTTTTCTTTCCGCCGATTTCGCTGGAAACCATTGCTGAAATCGCCGGGGCCGCAATGGCCAGCAAGAGCACGGCTAGGATGACGGGATCGACGACGAAGAACAGATTGAGACTATACCAATCAGCGGAAATGGGCAGAGCGGCGCGAACCCCGTAA
>JAYVXT010000324.1:0-6771 GCA_043785065.1 Bryobacterales bacterium
GATTGAAGCGGGACCAGTTGAGCCGGTGCCGTTGACTTCTGCGTAACGAGGCTTGCCGCCAAGCGCGGCAGACTTCATCGCGGAAGCCGTCCCGCAAGCCAGGCCTTGGCAAAATCCCAATCCCGTTTCATTGTAGCCACAGAAATATTCAGTGTATCGGCCGTCTCCGACTCGCTGAGTCCACCGAAGAACCGCAGTTCGACGACCTTGGCTGCCCGTGGGTCGAGGGATTCTAGCCGCATTAATGCCTCGTTTACTGCCAAGATGCGCTCGTCAATGACTATGGCAGGGACTATGACGGAGTCGTCTGAATCCCAAAGCGGCAGTGCGCGCAAACCACTACCTCGTTTTTCGCTGTACTGCCGCCTGGCATGGTCTACCAGAACCCGCCGAAGTTGCTGCGCCGCTACTGCATAAAAATGGTCACGGCCCTTCCAAATTATTGCTTTGGATTTGCAGATCCGGAGATAAGCTTCATGCACTACGGCGGTGGTCTGCAAGGTATGTTCACCGTGCTCACGGCGCATCTCTCTTGCGGCAATCCGATGCAACTCACCGTACACCAACTCCATCAATTGATCTCCGGCCTCACGCTCACCGCAACGCCACCGGTCGAGAAGACCGGTAATTGTATGCGCATCGCGTTCGTCTTGCTTATCCACTACAGTAATTATGAGCTACTTCCTCCGCGCGCCGCGCTAGACATATCGGAGGGCATTTGACAATGACGCCAGAAGAGTTGAGCAGGATCCGGAAAATCTACGAAGAGGCGCTGACGATTAGCGGTCCGGATAGGGAAAGCTATCTGGACCGGGAGTGCCACGGCAATGAGTCAATGCGGGAAGAGGTTATGAGTCTTCTGAGGGCTAGCCGCGGAAATATTCACGCTTGGCTAGATCAACCGGTCTTCGGCATGGCCAATCCGTTTATCGCTCCGGAGTTTCCGAAAATGGAAGGCCGCCGGTTCGGCGGGTATAGTCTGATTCGCGAACTCGGCCGCGGCGGTACAGGCGTAGTCTACCTTGCTGAACGATCCGACGAGACGTTCCATCGGCAGGCCGCCATAAAATTGGTGTTGCCTCCGGCAAACTCGGCTGCCGTCCTAGCCCGGTTCCAGCAAGAACGCGAGATTCTTGCGTCACTCGACCATCCGAATATCGCCAAACTTCTTGACGCAGGTGTAACAGAAGAAGGCTGGCCGTTTTTCGTGATGGAGTTTGTCGATGGCCAGCCAATCCATCGCTGGTGCGACGAACGGAAGCTGACCATCAGCCAGCGGCTTGAGCTTTTCGGCGGCGTGATCCAAGCGGTTCGCTTCGCTCACCAGCATTTGGTTGTCCACAGGGATTTGAAGCCCGGTAATATCTTCGTCACTAACGATGGGGTGGTCAAGCTGCTGGATTTCGGCATCGCAAAAGTTTTGGCCACAAGCAAACCCGGTGAGGCACCCGCAACGCTGACGCTAGGAGGCATGATGACGCCAGAGTACGCCAGCCCGGAGCAGGTGAATGGGACGACCATCACAACTCTGTCTGATGTTTATTCGCTGGGCGTTGTTCTCTACGAATTGTTGACAGGACACCGGCCCTACCGGCTGCTGAGCAGCTCCTTGCATGAGATGGTCCGCGTGATCTCGGAAGTGGAGCCTACGCGCCCCAGTGAGGTCGTCACAACCTCGGAAAAAGCTCTCGGGCGCAATCCAGCGCAGATCACGCCCGAAATCGTAAGTTCAGTCCGTGAGGGAGATCCGAACCGTCTGCGCAAGCGGCTGGCTGGCGATCTGGATTCGATCCTGCTGATGGCTCTTCGCAAGGAACCAGACCGCCGCTATAGCTCGGTTGAGTCATTGGCGGAAGACCTGCAGCGGCATCTGGAACAAAGGCCTGTCAGGGCGCGGGAAGCAACTCCCTGGGAACGCTTCCAGCGCTTCCGTCGGCGGAATCCGGGCGGATTTCTGGCAGGCGGGTTGGTGGCAATCTTATTGCTTGCCGGGTTGACTGCGGTTGCAATACAAGCCCGTCACGACATTCTGGCGGCCCAATTGAACAAAGGATTCGTTCCGTTCATCGCACCGTTTTGGCTATTCACCTCCGGCTTTGCTACAGCAATTCTTGGTACCTCCCTCTATTTTGCCCGCCCAAACAGAGCACAATGTTGGGGCGCCGCAGCCGGCGGACTGACTTGGGGAATTGGTCTGACGGCAAGAATGTGGATCGAAAGCAATGCCGGTATATGGCGGAGCAGAATTGAAGGCAATGCAGACCCGCTGATGCTTCTTTCCCCTTGGATTTGGTGCCTCTTTTCTTTGATTAGTGCATCCATTCTGCTCATTCTACTGATGGCCGGGAGGCGGTTTGGATGGAAGGGCCAAGTCCTCGCACTGGCAGTTCTCGGATTGTATCAAGCTGTGCGTGAACGAATCTGGGCCGGTGAGTTCATCCCCGCGCTCAACTTCCAACCTGGCTTGTTTCCGATTCTGAGTAGCGCAGGCATGATTTTCGCCGCCGGAATGATTGGGCTGCTCATCATGCGTCTGATAGGTGGACCGGACTCTTCAAGCAGCGTTCAAGAATGAGCACTAACTCAAACTGAGCACTTGCTTCGTCAGTGGACCGCTATTCCCACATCGCATATTCTTAGGACCGGGAGCAGTCCCAGCCAAGAGGGTCATTATTGTGGCTTTGCTGGTCTCTGACGCTCTGGAATCTAAAGCCTTCACTATCTTTGCCTTCCTGTTCGGTGTTGGCATCGCAATCCAAGCGGAACGGCCAGCTTCCCGCAACGCCAGTGCCAGACTTTTTCTGGCTCGCAGACTGGGCTGGCTTTGTGTGCTGGGGACGGCCCATCTATTTCTAGTCTGGGATGGAGACATCCTGGCCCTATACGGGATTTACGGAATGCTGCTGTTGCCGTCGATTGGAATGCCTTGGCCTCAACTTTTCGCCTTCGGTGCGGTGGCGATTGTTCTTCCTGAGTTTGTCTCGTTCGGACCACCGTTCCCTTCGGAAAAGGTTGCTGCGGATCTAATCGCGCAAGCGCGGGCTTCAGTCCATCGTCCTCGATTTCGTTTTCTACGGGTACGGTCTCGGGCAGTTCGGGCGGATGGGATCCACAGCCACCGCATGCATCGGCTTAGTGCTCTATGCGGTACAAATGCAACTCAGCCGAGCATGACTGGGGCATTTTTTGTTTGGCCCGTTCAAATGGCTCTGGTGTTCTCTTGTATATCAGCATATCCAGCCGATTCTTCGCGGCAAAGAGTGAATCCTAAAAAACTTTGAGCTATTATCGCCGACTGCGGCGCTAAAGCACAGTGAAGAGGGTAGCAATTTCTCAGAAGGTAACTAAACGCGGCCATGAAGATCATAACTTGAGGGTGTAATTTAGCTATCGCATTCCAAGCGATACCGTATCTGGAATGGCGGCATTAAAACTCAGCGCAGCCGGAATCACTGGGAGAGAAGTAAAAATCCTTGTGCAATAAAACAGGACAAGCGGTTCCCGGGCGAACCCCAGGCGTCGCAACAACCATTCGACAAAACTTAAATTCATTAAGGAGAAACTATGAAACTAACTACGATCATGAAAAGAGCATTGAAGCTAGGCTTAACTACGGCGGCAATGGCGTTGGGCATATCAAGCGCCGCTTATGGGGCGAACGACTGCACCTTGAAATCGCTACGTGGCACGTATGTGTTTAACGCAAGCGGGTACAACATCGTTGCGGGTGTCGCGCAACCGAAATCCATTCTTGAAGTTATTGAATTCAAGGGGGATGGTACACTTGTCTCTCCCGTGGCGACGCGCAGCATCAACGGGGTGGTTGCACGTACCCACGGCAGCATCGGGACATATACCGTCGACGCAGACTGCACAGGCGCAATTGTGTTTACCCCCGGCCCAAATTTTGACATTTATATCTCGCTGAAAGGAGCGAAAGTGTGGATGTTCCAGTCCGATTCGGGAACGGTTTTTGAGGGGATAACCGAAAGTGCCCCAACTGTTGACCAGCCCTGCAGCAATGAGACGCTTAAGGGTGCCTATGGTTTATCTATCGGAGGGACGCGGCCAGCGCCGTTCCTCATACCTGGTGGGCCTGGGGCTATCGGTCAGTTCGAGCAAGTGCTAGGCACTGTTATCCAGGTATTTGATGGAGCGGGGAACTTCACGCAAGTGGATAATGTGAAGGGAGTCTTATCGGGTATTGTTCCAGACCGGCCAGGCAGAGGCACTTACACGGTGAATCCCGATTGTTCTGAAACCCAAGTCGTCAGCCCTCCAGGCCAGGATCAGATTGTGAGCAAGGGCGTAATTGTGGATGGAGGAAAAGAGTTCCGCCAAAACACCGTTACCCCTAGCGCATTCATGATATCGGCAACTGGCCGTAAGATTAACTGAGGTAACCGGAAGATTGATAGCAAGCCGCGATCCTGAAGTGCTGGATTACGGCTCTATTAAATTGCTTCGAGGTTAGCCCATGTATCTTACGAGATCTTACGAGGATAGTAACCAAAGGCCTCGACTAACCGCCAAGACATATCTATCACAATATGTTTTAGAGGAATATAAGAGGCCTTTATGGAACTTCTTCTTGAGATTCAAGCGGTGCCGTCCGCTGTTTCTTTCATTCCGCTGCGGCGTGGTCCCATACCCTGGCAAATCTTTTTCCGCTCCTCTGGCGTCATTTGCCCCCAACGTTTTGCCATTTGCGGTCGAAAAGGGGCACGGTGAAAGCCACGCCCTACAAAGCCTCCACCTCCGAACAGATCCGGCAAAGAGCCAACAGTCCGGCAGCCTGCCAGATGGTAATTTGCCGCCATCCGAATAACTCCGGCAGCCAGTTCCACAAATGTTGTACGACTTCGCCGCCAACTACGATTACCGCGTAGAGCTTGCGGGAAAGCAGGGTATTGATGTTTACGCCAATTTCCGCCGACAAGGAAATGCACAATCCGGCGATTGCCACCGTCCGTATTGCCTTCGAGACCAACATAGGGATGGGAGCGCTGCTGATTTTCGTGGCAGCCCTCGCTGGGTATTTTCCCGGTCGCAGAGCTTCGCGAGTCGACCCTATCGCGGCATTGCGTGCAAGTTAAGAGGAATTGACAGTGGGAGCGGTGAGCCAATGGGAGCGGGAGTCCTTTGAGAACGAACGCTCTGCGCACTGAAACATTAGCAGAGTAATGAGGAGCGCCTCGGCCATATCCAGTTCGGTTGCCGAGTGAGGCCTGACGGCGAGCATCTTGAGGCCAACATTAGACGGAAAGGGGCGGTGCCATGCTGGAAAGCACAACACAACACCGCATCCCATATCTCAAATCAACCCGACTACTTCGACCGGATTCTGACAGCTGTTGAACTAACTGGCACGCCCCCGCTGAGTTCCAGACCCAGATCACAGACGGTGCCGAACTCATGCTTGCGCTGCCCTGATACAAGCCTGTTACAGGCTCAAGTGCCAACAATCCCAATACCGGTCCATTCGGACTTACGCCAAACGTCAGCGTGCCCGATAGCATTGTCGTCGAGGCGGTCACTTTGATAAGGTGCGAAACGCTCCAATAATCCAGCGATTGAATGGTCGCTCCGGGACCGTTGCTGATTGTAAAAGATCCCGACACCGAAGCTCCGTTCAACGAAGCTGTCAGTGAAATTAAGTTTGAATTTACAACTGCTCCCGCCACTCCAGTAATGTAGCCGGTGCTCGCTCCATAGGGAATGGTAATGGTCGCCGGAACTGGTGCAAGCGCTGGATTGGAGCTGGTCACAGAAATAGCGACTCCACCAAAATAGGCTGGATGATTAAGCGTCACGGCTCCCACGAACGTCTGGCCACCGATCACAGATGGAATGGTTAGAGATGACAAGACAATCGGAACTGTGGTGCTCACGTTTTCCACCGCCTGTAATACCGTTCCGTTGTAGGAAGCGGTAACCGTGACTGGCGTGGCTGCTGTCACGAGGGCGGCGGTAATTGTAAACGTCTTGGAAGTCTGACCTGTTGCTATGGTGACGCTGGCGGGCATGGTGATGGCCGCGTTGTCCGCCGAAAGCAGGATCGTCACTGGCGTAATGGAGGCAGATTGAGCGTTACTGTTCCGATGGTCTGATTGCCCCCCTGCACGGGAGTTACGGCCAGGGACGATAGTGTAACCACGGGCGAAACAGTGATGCCGGCCGCCCTGCGGAAGGAGCCTGTCACTCCAATAATATTTACCTGAGTGATGGCGGCGGCAGGAGTGGAACTGACAGCCGTCACAAACGAAACTGTCGTTTGGCCTTCGGGCACCTGCACATCGGCAGGCGTCGGAATCACTGTGGGATTGTCGCTGATGAATGTGACCGTCGCTCCACCCGTGGTTGCGGGGCTAGCCAGTGTTACCAGACCCGTCAGTGTGTCGCCCGGATTCACGCGGGCAGGGCTCAGGCTAAGGGAATAAATAGGAGCGGCCGGACCGGGCGTCGCCGCGAAGACTACCGCGATGGCGTCAATCGGAAGATGGTCGCCCATGGTTGGCGTTTTGAATGCGTAACCCCCCACATTACCCGCCGAGTCGATGCCCGCTACAACGGAGTCGGTATAACCCAAAGGTACGAATACATGCAGATCAACGACGCTGGCCGCCGATCCATTCCACGATAAAGCATGCCGGTATGCACCTGCCGAATGCGCCGCGCATCTCACCTCCGGCAGCGAAAAATCCGGTGGGATGCTTCAGTGTCAATCGGGATTCGCTCATGCGTCCCCCTTGCCGTTCTTCTTGCGGATGG
>JAYVXT010000325.1:0-2002 GCA_043785065.1 Bryobacterales bacterium
TCCTCGGCATTGCACAGTTGCCGCTTGAATTTGAGCCGGGGACGCAATGGCGATACAGAACCGAAGGCATCGACATTTTGGGCCGAATTGTAGAAGTTGTTTCAGGCATGCCGTTTGACCGCTTCGTTCAGGAAAACATTTTTACTCCGGTGGGGATGGTGGATAGTTCCTTCTTTCCCTTGACTGAAAAGCTTGATCGTATGGCCACCATGTACACCGAGTCCGGAGGGAAACTAGGACAGGCCGCGGATTCGCGCGACACGCTATATCCCAGCCCTGGCGGAGGTATGTTGAGCACAGCGGCCGACATGGCCAGGTTCTATCAAATGATGCTGAACAAGGGCGTGTTCAATGGGCGCAAAATCATTTCTTCCGATTCCGTTGCGCTGATGACCATGAACCATGTCGGCAACTTGCAAGCAGGATTCGCCGCGGGTATGGGGTTTGGGCTCGGCTGGGGAGTGGTCCGGGATCCAAAGGGAGCATTCCGTTTGTGCTCGGTTGGCTCCTATGGGCACGGCGGCGCGTTCCGTACTTATGGATGGGTGGATCCGCCGAAGGATATGGTGCGCGTGATTATGCTGCAACGAACCAACGGCGGCGGGGACGTTGCCGATGAAATCAATGCTTTTCTGGCGATGGCCGCCGCCGCCATAAATCAGTAAATGGGGTTCGGCAATTGCCGTGTTATATCGCTGAACCGAAACCCAATTGCTCGCGCAGAGCCTCAGTTGCTCGTGGCAAACGTTCGCACCCGAATAACCGGATGAGGTCTTCGTATTCGTCAACATCGAACCAAGCGGGGCCGCAACTTGTAGATAGCCCCACGGTGTGGCAGGCGGTCTCGGTTTCGGCTAGGGCCTGTCCAGTGGACCAATTCACGGACCGGAACATTTCAGGGTGGGTCCGCCGGCAGGAAATTGCATAGTAGCCGCCGTCTTCGGTAGGGCCCAATGCAACGTCTCCGGCGAACTCCAATAGATTCTCAATATGGGAAGCGGGAAGTGTTGGGGCGTCGCAGCCGATGATGATGGCTTGCGGACGTCCGAGTGAAAGCGCGCCGTGCAGGGCATGGTGCATTCGATTTCCAAGGTCTCCCGATACTTGCAGCCTCCGTGTAACCCGAAATGCGGACCACGCGTCTGTTTTAACGTCGGTGTGAAGTTCAACATCGATTGCATTTTTCCGGGTGAGGGCAGTTGCTTTTTCCAAGGTGTCTTCAACGAATGCCTTATGGAGCTTAGCGGCAAGTTCCAAGCCAACAGTTCTGGCCAAACGGGTTTTTACCTTCCCTGGAAAGGGGGCTTTGGCGAATAGGATTAAGACAGGCCGCATGGAAGAATTGTAAGATAGTTGATGTAGTTGTAGAAGCGCACATGGCCTGGCGGAAGGGCCTTAACCGATTTACGGAACACGAAAGTTGCTCGCCGCCGAAGTGCAGTTTTGCGCGTGTTTCTCAGAAACCTCAGGAGGCTGCCTCAAAAATGAAGCGTTTAACTAGCTTAGCGATGGGCATGATGTTGCTCAATGGAATAGTCCTTAAGGCCGCGGATGCAGCCAAGGGCAAAGATGTATTCGAACAATGTTCAGTGTGCCATAACGCCGATAGCGACGAGAAGAAGATGGGACCCGGGTTGAAGGGCCTATTTAAAAAAGCTACTCTCGCCGACGGGAAGACAAAGGTAACTGAAGCCAATGTCCAAAAGAAGATTGATGCGGGCGGTAACGGCATGCCTGGTTACGACGAAATGTTGAGCAAGACTGAGAAGGGCGACCTGATAGCTTACTTGAAGACTCTCTAAGAAGTCCAAATCAAAATAGATAGGCATAAAACACAATAGGGCATATTTCTGATGAAATATGCCCTATTGTATTGTTATAACTCCACAAGTGCAGCATGCATCAACCTAAAAACGGCAGTTGGAACGTACTGAAATGGCTAATTGTTACAGGTGCAAGTGGTTATGCGGAAAGCAGTTGCCACCCAATGGGTGAACTGCGC
>JAYVXT010000326.1:0-2001 GCA_043785065.1 Bryobacterales bacterium
CTTGGCCCATGGCTACAAGGCTCGGAACGCGAATGACCCTATACCCCTGATGCTGCAGCTCAGCCTCGACTTGTTGTAAACCCGCTTCGCGCGCAAAGAACCTTTGTGTATCCAGCGATCTCGACAAGGTACCGATCAGCCGCTTTTCCGCGGCCGTCAAAAGCCGATTGCTCGCCGGATCGCAACCCCGTGGCTGAACCAAACTGCGCAACAAGGTTTGCGGGTCCGCTGGCATTTGCGCGAGATTTCGATCGCCCAAAAGGAGTCGAAAGGCTTCAAGCCCGGAGTCCAGCAACACGACCTCTTCCTGAGTCACGCGATCGCGCACAACCGCCATCGTGAGATCGATATGAAAGTCCATTTGCCGGCGCCCGAGGGGATGGATCGGACCCACTTCAATGACCGGACGGCCATATTCCGCTGATAACGCGCGCAAGGCTTCATCACGGGAAATATGAAACTGAAACATCACTCCCGACAATATATGGGCACCCACAAAAACATTGCGCGCACCAGAAATTATATTACCGCCTTCAAAATCAAACATCGAGTCACGCAACTGGATGAATCCGGCGCCAGCCAGCGTTTTAACCGCACGACTGTAATCAGTCCCCCGATCATGCAAAGGAATCAAGGATGTATTCGGTTCAACCAATGGCTTCGCGGCATCCTGACCCCAAATCAGGGTCCCACGGGCAACCTGGCTCGGCCCGTCCTGGGCAATAATTTGGATACGCCGGCGCATTTCTTTGGGCAGGCGATCGATCAAATATTGCAGCGGCGGAATCTCCAACGGCTCCGCCTCAATCCACAATTTCAAGCGCGTAAGGATCTCCATGGCCATGCGCAGGTCACGCAGTTCATCGGTGCTTACCGTACCGATCTTCCACCAGTTGACTTGCACGGCATCCAGTGGCGCATCTCCATTTTCCAAGGCCAGTAGATTCACACGCGTTGGACGATAATTAAAGGCCCCGGTGGTTGAATCATAAAATCGGCGCATCTCTTCCGGTATGCTTAAAGTCGCGACGTAGGCCGCCACGTCCGTTACAGTTCCATCTTTAACCTGTTGCTCCACTGAGGGGAAATAAACGGTCTTCATCGGGCCATCATCAAAGTAGTTGGCACGCTGTTCGAGCGGTTGGCTCACATAGGGCACATGCGCGGTCAGATTGGAACTCAGAATGGTCTTTAACCCTGCTAGATCAATTGGCTTCGCTTGCGCGGTCGATTGACCCGCCAATGCCTCTAAGCAAGTCGCGAAAGCCGAACAGGCCGCAAAGAGCGACACTAGAATGCCCAAAATAGGCCCAATCCACCGGCTAGAGTTCATAATTTGCCCCTCGATGCAAAGCTCAACGTTTTTCTTCAAGACTCTGCAACCCATGCCATCACTGCCAACGATTCTCCGGTTTTTAAAGGGGGATTGGGGACAAAATTCGTATAGGGCCTAGGCGAATTTACGGGAGCCGATTCCCTGCCAATAGAGCTAGCTTTGCCACCGCTCTTGCCAAGTCCTGGCCATTGACGGGTTTTGCGAGGTGAGTCTGAAAGCCGGCGGAATGCGCGCGGCGGACATCTTCTGCGCCCGCGTAAGCTGTCAATGCGATGGCAGGTGTTTGGGGATAGGTGGAATAAAGCGGGGTTTCGACCGGGTGGTGCCAAAACATGGCAGTACACTTGTCAAAAGTATAATCACTACCGGAACCATTTTGAACCAAGGCATCACTGGGTTCCTTCCCCCGCTTGGGTGCTACGCATGTAATTGCCTCTATACTAAAAGCAAGATACGGACCAATGCTCATCGTCGGTTGGTACGACAGTCGCTCCCGACGAGTACCAGAGCTATGCTTGAAATTACAGCAGGTTGCCCGAAGTGGTGTTAAGAGCGTAGGTTTCCGGGGTCTAGCTTTAAGTGCCAAACTTGGTCGCAGCTCGCGACAATTTACAATTTTCGTCAACACACGCAAAGGTCGCCGAAATACACTCCAAGCCCAACTG
>JAYVXT010000327.1:0-20105 GCA_043785065.1 Bryobacterales bacterium
CCACGCACCAGCCCTCGATGGCAATCGGGGATTCCGCGATATTCGTCATTCGCTAATTTGTTGTTTAACCAAGGCTAGTGGCAGATCCCCTGATTATCATCGGGGGCTGGTCGGATGCTTGAACAAATTCTAGAACAGCATCCAACTGCCGTTTCCATGTTTAAATACACTTCTGCCTTAGGCTTGTTTCTACCTTTGAATTGAAATCAGCGCACCGGCTGCGTTTCACCTGATGAAGCTGCCCGCCCGGCAACTTGCCTAATTTACAGGCTCGATTCTTCGGCAACCAACCGAAGACCGACACAGGTTTTCCATACAACCGGTGCGCTGATTTATTTTTTTGAGCTTCCCAGATCGACCCGAGAGCCGGCCCTCCTTGAGGGAGGACGCTTTTGACGAGAGCATCCTGGCCAGGAGTTTTTCTCTCTAGTTCAACATTAGCAGGCGGTGTCAAGGGTTCTGGCTGTAAGTGGTTGATAAGTGGCGAAAAATGGGTTGTGATGGTATACGGATTGGGTTTGTTATGCGTGATTGGGAACCTTTTTCCCAAACCCCGTAGAGCGCAATAGGAGTATCGCTCCCCGGCGCAGAGCTTCTAAGAAACAACGCGCAAAACGGACTCGTTTCGGCGAACTGAATTGATTGTTTCTTATCTGTATCGCGCCGGCGCCGAAGCGGCCTTTGCGCTAACTAACTTCGGATTGTAAGTTGGTTGGAGGAATTAAGGGCTAGAGCCAACACTGTTCACTTAGGAACCCAGCGTGATTAACGCTGCTGACCAATCAGGGCATTTTGACCAGACCCCGATGGAAATCGGGGGATTGCTCGAAGTTCCAACAGCGGACAGGGTTCCAGTCCCCCTATTATCATAGGGGGCTAGTCAGTCTAGTTAGGCTAGTCAGGCTAGTCAGGCTAGTCGACTAGTCTAGTCTATAGACCGATCACTAGAATCGGCGTTGTCGTTGGGGCCGGTGATCCGCTTTCGGGCTCTACGCTGATCGCCACCGCTGCCGTGGAAGCTATGTCCATTTCACCGGAACGAATATGTATCGATGTGCCCGTTTCATCGGGTTGGAACAATCCCGCGGGAACTGGGGCGGCGCCTTTCTTGGGGATCAGCCACATTTCGTAAATCTTGCCGGGGCCCAGTTTCGGCAGATTGCCAGCCATTAGTAGAACGCCACTGCGATTGTTCACAAACACACGGGCCTTGGGTGGCAATTCGATGCTGGATCCGGATGAGGTGACAAGGCGCGTCTCGGGCTGGTTTAGAAAACTCAGCGCCCCGCGGGTACGCTGAATAGTTGCCCGGTCCTTTTCCTGCGATTCAGTCATGGCCAAAATTTGTTGACGCGCTTCGTCTAACGAGCGGTCTATTCCGATCAGTTGATTCCACAACCCCAGTGACACTAAAGCTAAAGCAGCGGCGGCGGCCATCCAGGCTTGCTGCCAATTCCAAAAGCGCTTGGCTTTGGGCTCATTAGCCGCGATGGCAAGAACGCGCGCACGAAGCCGGGCCGGCGGTTCAACAATAGGCGTGATGGAACCGAGGAAGCTGACCGTTTCGAGAGCGAGTTTGACGCCTTGGGTGCAAGTATTGCAACCCCTCGCCAAATGGGCCGCAATTTCACTTCGTTCCGGGTCGTCGGAGACGCCCATCGCATATAGCTCGTACATCTCCCTCAGCTCCTCGCACATCATGCTGTTAGGGCCTCCCCTAATTCATTTCGGAGAGCCTGCAGTGCGGTGCGTACCCAAGTCTTTACCGTGCCAAGCGGCTGATTCATTTTCTGGGCCATCTCGGTTTGCGACATGCCCTCGAAGTAGGCTAATTCGATAACAGTTTTCTGATTCTCATTCAATTTCTTAAATGCTTCGTGCAAAATGCGGGCGCGATCTGAGTTGAGCATATCCTTTTCAAGGTTGCCAAACATTTCCGGGTGCTCGTTTCCTGAAAGTTCGTACATGCTCTGTGACATCCGCCCATCTATACTACGTAAATAATCGATCGCCCGATTGCGCGCAACAGTTAAAACCCAGGGTCCGAGGGCTCCTTTTTCTTCATCGAAGCCTTGCACACGGTTCCACACGCGCAGAAAAGTCTCCTGCGCCAAATCTTCGGCAACAGCCGAGTTTTTCACTATGCGGAAAATGATTGTGTAGACGAGACGACCGTAACGACCGTACAACTGAGCTAGGGCATCCTGCTCACGGTTTTTTAAGCGCTTGGCGATTTCACGATCAGCCGTTGCGTCGGCCAGGGCGAACAGGATAGGAAAAAACATAGAGCTATAAAAGATCCCCCGATTAACATCGGGGGCTAGACTAAACGAACAACTCTTTAATTACTTCGCCGCTAACAATCGTTGGCCGTTCCGCTCTTCCATTGTGCATGTAGGTAAGCTTGACGTGATCCAGACCCAATGCCCAAAGAATGGAGGCATGAATGTCGTGCACATGGGACGGCCGCTCTTGCGCGCGCAGTCCAATTTCGTCGGTTGAGCCGACGGTTTGGCCACCTTTAATGCCTCCACCGGCGAACCACATAGTAAAGCCCCAGGGATTGTGATCGCGCCCGTTGCCCTTCTCATTGAAAGGCGTGCGACCGAATTCCCCGCCCCAGACAACCAACGTATCTTCCAGCATCCCGCGCTGCTTCAAATCGGTCAGCAGGCCGGCAATCGGCTTATCAGAAGCTTTGCACCACTTGCCGTGGTTGCCTTCAATATTGGTATGCGCATCCCAGCCGGAGCCGGATCCGCAATAGAGTTCGATAAAACGCACGCCGCGCTCTACCAACCGGCGGGCCATCAGGCAATTGCGCCCGAATGCTTCCGTCTCCGGCTTGTCCATTCCGTAAAGCGCTTTGGTGTCTTCGGTTTCCTTGACTAAGTCCACGGCTTCCGGGCCTGAGGATTGCATCTGGTAGGCCAGTTCAAAGCTGCGAATGCGGGCGTCCAGGTCGGAGTCGTCCTGCTTATCGGCACCCCACTGCTGGTTCATTTCTTTAAGAAAAGAGAGCTTGTTGCGCTGGCGTTCGTCGCGCGAATCGGCCGGCTTTAAATTCAGAATGGGAACATCGCCTTGGCGGAATTGTGTGCCTTGGAAGGTTGCCGGAAGGAAGCCTGAGCTCCAATTCTTAGGGCCACCGACGGGTTCTTTGTCGTCCAGCAAAATCGTGAACGTCGGCAGATTTTTGTTCGCCGAACCGAGGCCGTAATTAACCCACGCGCCCATGGAAGGACGGCCAGCCAAAATGTCGCCCGTGTTCATTTGGCAAACGGAGCCGACGTGGTTCAAACCATTGGCCCAGCAAGAGCGTAGGACGGTCATTTCGTCCACATGCTGGGCAATGTTCGGATACCAATCCGAAACCCACAAGCCGCTCTTACCATGCTGCTGCCACTTGCGCGGCGAACCCATAATGGAATTGTTTCCCGTACCCATGGCCGTGATCGGCTTGCCGAAACTTTCGGGCATGGGTTGGCCGTTCAGTTCATTTAACTTCGGTTTCGGATCGAATAAATCGACGTGGCTGGGGCCACCTTCCATGAACAGCCAAATGACGGATTTCGCTTTTGGCTTGTGATGGGGCGGCCTGGCGACGGTGGGATCCTGCGAGGCAGCGCCTTTGGCCTGCTCTTGCATCAGAGCCGCAAGAGCGATGCTGCCCAAACCACTGCCGGCCTTTTCAAAAAATTCTCTGCGCGTACGCACTGGCCAATGATGTTGTAGTTTCTTGTCCATGGTTATTTCCTAGTTGATGTACAAGAACTCATTGGAGCTGAACAACATATGGCAGAGGTCGGCAAAAGCTGTTTTGTCATCGGAAAGCAGAGCGGTCTGTTTAGCCAGGAAATCGGCTGCCTTCTTTTGCTCGTCCTTATTAGGTGTGTGGGCGAAAGCCAACTTCCAGGCCCGGTCAATCTTCGCTTCTGTTGTGATTCCCTGGTCGTTCGACACCCGTTCGGCAAACTGCTTTGCCCAAGTGCTGACCAATTCATTATTCAAGAGCTCCAGACTTTGGCCCGGAGTAACGGTAGTGTTGCGGCGGGCGCAGCTTTCATGCGTATCCGGCATGTCGAATGCCTCAAACATCGGATATCGTGTATTGCGCCTCACAAACACGTATACGCTTCTGCGGTTCGATTCGGATTCAACTTCCTGATTTTTCCATCCGCCACGGGTGACTACGCCCGGGGGCAGTGGGGGAAATACACCTGGGCCGTACATTTTATCGTTCAACTTGCCACTAACGGCAAGCATGGAATCACGAATGCTTTCGCCCTCCAGCCGACGGCGGTTGTAGCGCCATGTCAGCTTGTTATCGGGGTCCACTTCGGCGGACTTGGCGTTGAAGTCCGAAGATTGCCGCCAAGTGCTGGACATCATAATTTCTTTATGGAGCTTCTTTAAGCTCCAGCCATTTGCTTCGAAGGAACTGGTGAGCGAATCGAGCAACTCCTTGTTTGCGGGGCGTTCGCCCATAACCCCGAAATCGCTAGGCGTGGCGCTGATGCCGCGGCCAAAATGGTGATGCCAAACGCGATTGACCATGACGCGGGCAGTCAGCGGATTCTTTGGATCGGTCAGCCAATTGGCAAGCGCGGAACGACGGCCGCTGGACAGTACGCCCTGTGGCGGCGTGATCTTCGCGTCGGTAGAATCAAGAATAGAAAGGAATCCGGGTTCAACTTTACCGACAGGCGAATCATAGACTGCGCCGTTAAGGACAAATGTTTGGGGCGCGCCCGGAGCTTCGTTGTCGATCATGGCTTGGGCCACGGGAAATTCGTCGGGCTTGATGGAATCGGACTTTTTCACATCGGCTTTGAGTTCAGCATAGCGTTTGGCGGCATCACCCTTCAAGCGCTTGGCGCCTTCCTCGGAGGTGTGTGAAAGCTGCGGTTTGGCCTTGTGGAACATTTGCCATTGGAATGGAGTGCGCTTTTCAGGCGCGGTGTTCACCGCGTCTTGGATCTCTTCGGGGAATTTGTCGTAATTTTCTTTGTCAAGCCAAGCGACTTCGGGAGCAGCCAGTTTGGCCATCTCATCACGAGAAGCGCGAGTCTTGGCATCCCACTGGTCAAAGCTGTATTGCCAGTTGGCGCGGGCCTCTGGGCTCATCAACGACGCTTTGTCTTCAATGCGAGTGTTGGCGAAGAAAGCTTGCAGCCGATAGTAATCCTTATGCAGGATGGGATCGAACTTATGATCGTGGCATTTGGCGCATCCGTAGGTTAGGCCCATGAAGGTGGATGCCACGGTGTCGGTAATATCGTTCAACAATTCCTGGCGGCGCTGCATCAGATTGCGCGCATTGGATTCGTCAGGGAAGTGGCGGTTGAAGCCGGTGGCAATCAATGCCTGGGGCTCGTTGGGATATAGCTCGTCCCCTGCGATCTGTTCTTTTACGAAACGGTCATAAGGCTTGTCGTCGTTGAACGATTGAATGACATAGTCCCGGTAACGGTAGACGTTGGGGCGGGTTTCATCGCTTTTGAAGCCTTCACTATCGGCATAGCGGGCGAGGTCCAACCAGTGGCGGGCCCAGCGTTCGCCGTAGCGTGGCGATGCCAGAAGGGCGTCCACCTGTTTTTCCCAGGCGTTTGACGAAGCATCGGAAAGGAATGCCTGCACTTGTTCGGGAGTGGGAGGCAAACCGGTGAGCACCAACGAGGCGCGGCGCAAGAGCGTGATTTTATCGGCCTTCGGGTTGGGGCTTAAGCCTTTCTCTTCTAGCTTGGAAAGAACAAAGGCGTCGATTTTATTGGTGGCCCAAGCACGATTCTTGACTTGTGGAATGGCCGGGTTTAGAACCGGCTGGATAGCCCACCAGCGCTTTTGCTGCGCCGTAAATTCCTTTTTGACGGGAACCGAATCGGCGGCAAAAATTCCGATTGTTAATGCCGCGGCTGCGAAAGTTAGCAAACCGATTAGACGCATCACGCCTCCAGGGAAAGGGGGATTCCGAACTATGGGAAGTATATCACAACCGGAAGCGTACTATTGGTAGCGTTTTCATCGAATAGGTGGATTACATTATCGAGCGGCCGGTAAGGTGGCACTCTGCCAAATCGACCCACTGGTTATTCTGTACGCCAAGCGCATCGAAGCCCGGCAGAAGGTTATTTTGGACGAAAGTAAACGATTCCACATCGAACCCGCGAGTATCCTGGTAGCGATCCCACTCCCGGAGAGCAATGTTGCGCAGGCGCGGAAGCTCCGATGCGGGAAATTTTTGAGCCAGGGTTATGTGGGGATGATAGTCGAAGGGTTCGGAGAAGTGTAGTGCATTGCAATTTAGCATGCCATGGAAACAGTGCATTTCCTGAGCGCCTTTGGAAAGGCCGAGGTAGATGACGTTGGTTTCGGCAAAGACCTCAACTTGGCCGATGTCGATGCGGAATTCGGGAATATGAAGTGCTACCGCGCTGATTTTCTCTAAAGCTTGTTCGGGAGAGCCGGCTATGGGGCGAGGGGGAAGGAAGGAAACATGCGAGCGGAGACGGCAGTCAGGTACAAGTTTACAGCGAAGTTGGTCCAGGAATGTACCCAAGGGATCCGGAACGTATCCAACCAGCGCGAATAAATTCACAGGAACTGCATCGGGCAGCGCTTGCCCAATATGCAGCGGATCCGGACCACAAGCCATCTTTATCTAGTTTACATCTTAATTACAACGGTGGTTGCCCGGTTTAGCGACTTTAAGAATGAGGGGCGTCGGGAAGTCGCGAGAAATGGCTCAGACAAGGGAGACTGAGTTTTCGAAGTTTCTCCCAACATAGGAGTAGGGCGTCCTTGGGGCCGCCCGCCGAAGGCGCTTTGGCCATACTATTACTATGTGTTGCACGTCATGCGGTTGCGGCGCGGGCCATTTGGTTGCCGTCGGCTTGGGAGGCTTGATTGCCATCCTCGGGCTTCGGTTCAGGCACAACCCATTTGGCCTCTTCAAACCCGACGTATTTACAAATACGCATTTCACCGGACTCGACGGATTCAAGAATGTCGCCCAGACGCAAGGCGTCGTCGGTTTCGCGAACTTGCCTCCAAGCTTGGTAGAGACCGGCCGATTCCACCAGTCCGCCAGCTTCGTAATCCTTAGGTTTGGCGGCAGTGACACCGCTCGTGTGAGGCGCCCAACGGAAGTTCTGCTGGGCGGAATCCTTGATTCTGTGTATTCGAAACAGGGCCATATTTCCCAACATGATCGCACAAAAGATGGTGGATCGTAAAACATTGGCTTAAACAAATGTTCGGGCCGTGGATTGACGGATCGTGATAGTCTCTAAGTCCCTATGTTAGATCGACGCCTTTTTTTACAAACCACGCTGGCGGCCACGGCGGCCTTACCGGGGATCGCGCAAGACGCGCCGAATTGGGGAGGCAATGTCATTGACATCCACCTGCATTTCCGCCCCGGTGTGGATACGAACTGGACGCACCTGCAGGGTTGTGGGGTGACGCACGCCGTTTTGCTGACGCGCGCGGCGGATGAGGAGAGGGCCAAGGAAGCCAAGGCGGCGCATCCGAAACACTACGTTCGTTTCGAGTCGGCCGATGTCGGTAAGCCGGAAGGGATTGCCACGTTACGAAAAGCCGCGGCGGGTGGGGCGATTGGCTTCGGAGAGATTAAATTACATTTGGCGGTGGATAGCGCGGAGATGCGGCGGCTTTATGATTTGGCGGCGGAGCTGCATTTGCCGGTGTTGATCCATTTTGCCGACGTCCCTCAGTTTGAAGGCGAGGGAACGTTCACGTCGCCCTTCAATCGTTTGCCTGCGATGGTAAAGGCGCACCCGAAGACAACCTTCATTGGACATGGCGATGGGTTTTGGGCCAACGTTGGCGCTGATTTCGCCAATGACACTCCGTATCCCACGGGAAAGATCAAACCGGGTGGCATATCGGACAGGCTGCTTTCTGATTATCCAAACATGTACGGCGATATGTCGGCCAATTCAGGGCGTAATGCCTTGGACCGGGATCCGGAGTTCATGCGGGAGCTCTTGAAGCGGCACCAGAATAAGTTGATGTTTGGGTCGGACTGCAGTTGTTCGGATGGACGGGGTAAAGGGCAAGGATCGAAGCAACCGTTGATTGCTGGCAAGTGCGTGGCGCGGGAGACGTTGACGGCATTGAAGCAGATGACGACGCCTGAATTGTTCCGGAAAGTGGCGTTTGATAACGCCGTGAAGGTGATGAAGATTAAGTTTTAGCGGGTTCTAACCGCGAAATATCCTGACCGTGTTTGCGCCTTCAATCCGGGCTGTTTGATTTTCACTTTTAACTTGCGGAAGGTTCCATCAAGTTGCTTCGTTGAATGGTTTGTAACCGAGTAATTAGTTCCTATTCCTATGGCCTAAGAATCAGAATCCAAGCTAGGCGTGGTAGAGCGTCTAATCCATGGCTTAAACAAAAACCCTAAAAGGTTACAGGGTAACGATTTTTTTTACTAAGATCGAAACTCTCTGGCATTTCCCGGGTTCAGCCGTTTAGAATCAATATTGGATTCATCTTTAATTCGGAGAGGGCGCGTGTATACTAAATTATTTTTAACAAATGGTGGTTTTGTCGCCTTGCTGCTGTCCGGCATGCTAACGGCCAACGCGTGGCAGCAAGAACTTCCAGCCGATCACGCCGATTGCAGCTATTTTGGTAAAGACCGCGCGGCCTTCTCGGATACGGGACTGAACGCCAAGTCTCGCCGGAGTCATAAATACAGTGACATGACGGAAATGGTGACAAGCCGGTTAGGAGCCACTCCCACAGAAACTTTTGTCCCAGGCGGCAGCCGTACCTCCGGTCAACAGGCCAGCGCAAACCCATCAAGCGCCACCATCGACAATAATATTTATGGCGTGTTCAAGGCGCAGAATATCACACCCGCCGGCCAAACCAACGATTATGAATTCGTGCGCCGCGTTACGCTCGATTTAGCCGGTAAAGTGCCGACGTTTGCCCGCACTACCGCCTTCGTGGCGGACAAAACAGCCGATAAACGAGCCAAGTACGTGGAGGAATTGCTCGCCAGCGATGCTTGGGTCGACAAGTGGACCCAATACTTTGGGGACATGTTCAAGAACACCGACACTATCGTCGCCAGCGGTGTTGTGCGCCGATCCAACGGACGCGAAGCATTTTACGATTACATCAAATCCTCCCTCGCATCCAACAAACCTTATGATCAAATGGCCCGCGAACTTATCTCGAACGAAGGAGCCAACAGTTGGGAACAAGGCGAATTGAACTGGATTCTTGCCGGTCGCGTTATCGGAGGACCCAATCAAGATATCTATGATCAAATGGCCGTCAATGTCGCCGACACTTTCCTTGGGGTCTCGCAGTTGAACTGCGTCATGTGCCATAACGGGCGCGGTCATCTTGATACGCTGTCCCTTTGGGGCAAGCAAGCGACCCGCATGGATGCCTGGGGTATGTCGGCCTATTTTGCCCCTACAAACCTAGCTATCGTTCGCACGGATCCAACCAACAACAATATTTATTATTGGAGCGTCACTTCAACCAAGGGCCGCCCTTATGCTCTGAATACAACTACCGGCAACCGGCCGGGACGTGCTCCGGTTGGGACGGTCAATGCGGTTATTCCAAAGTACCCGTTCTCCGCCGCCAGCGCCCCTGCGAATTCCAACAATCTCCGCCAAATGGCGGCGGCCGCGGTCACAACCGATTTCCAATTCGCCCGCGCCACTGTGAATTATATGTGGAAGGAGTTTTTCTCCCGTGGTCTGGTCGATCCGGTCAAGATGTTCGATTTGGCAAGGCTCGATCCCGACAACCCACCACCGGCTCCCTGGACCCTCCAGCCATCCAACGCCCGGCTCTTGAAAGACCTGTCACAGGACTTCATTAGCGCGGGGTACGATTTGAAGGGGTTGCAACGTCAGATCGTCAATTCGGCCGCCTACCAAATGTCCTCAACTTACCCTGGAACATGGAATCCGAATTGGGAGCCTCTCCACGCCCGTAAGCTTGTCCGGCGCCTATGGTCCGAAGAAATTGCCGATGCCGTGGCGCAAACCTCCGGACTTCCTACAACCTATACTTTTGGAACCGATGTTACGGATTCAAAGAAGGTGAGATCTGTTGCATGGGCTATGCAGTTGCCCGCGCCCAACGTCAGAAGCGGAGAAATTGCTCCAATTATGGACAGTTTTTTCCGTGGTGATCGCGACGAAAACGAACGCCGGTCCGACGGGTCCGATCAACAAGGTCTTACGATGATGAACACCGCGTTCGTAATGAACCGGACGAAGTCCGCGGTTTCCGGCCAAAACTCCAGTATTGTCCGGCAATTCATCAATCTGCCCGACGATCAGTTGGTGGATACGCTGTTCCTTACGATTCTCTCCCGTCCGCCTAGCGATAACGAACGCTTCGCGGCCACCTCGGTCCTCAAATCCGGTAACCGTTTGACTGCCGCCGAGAACTTGACCTGGGCCTTGTACAACAAGGTTGATTTCCTCTTCAACTATTAAGGAAGACACTCAAATGAACAACGAAACCAAATTCCAAAAACTCGTTCAGAAGTTGCAAAAGACGCATGTGTCCTTCCACAACAGGCCGCACTACAGCCGCAGAAACTTTCTCAATGTGACGGGCGCGGGCATTACCGCTTCCTTCCTCAGTAAGAATCTGCAGGGCCAAGTCATCAAGTCCGCCAATGTGCAAACCAAGAACACTGCCAAGAATGTGATCTTTATTCTGCTAGCCGGCGCGCCGAGTCATACCGATACTTTCGATTTGAAATTTCTTGATGGCACAACCCCCGCGGATTTCAACCCAACCAAGGTGGGCGACGCCCTTTTCCCGATGGGCCTAATGCCTAACATCGGCTCCCAATTGGGTGAGATCGCCATTGTCCGTTCCGTAAGGGCCTGGGCCGCTGCTCATACGCTTTCCCAGACCTGGGTGCAGATCGGCCGCAGCCCAACAGCCGCTCTGGGCGATATCGCTCCGAACATCGGCTCCATCGTCGCCGCCGAAAAGCGGGGAGAGCGCCAATTGAATCAGCGTTTCCCCACCTTCCTGGCCTTGAACAGCAACGGAGCCGTGGGTTCGGGCTACTTGCCGGCATCCTACGAGCCTTTTAAGCTAACCCCGGCAGCCACTGGCCTTCCCAACACAACCAACCCCGATGGCGCGGTCCGCTTTGAAGACAAATTTAATCTGCTGAACCAAATCGATGGAAACCTCCGCGTCAATTCTCCCATCAGCGAGCAGATGAACGATTACGGCGACTTCTATAAGTCGGCTAAAGGCTTGATGTACAATTCAACCGTGGACAAAGCCTTCAAGCTGGCCACTCCGGATACGGTTCGCTACGGCAACACCGGCTTCGGCAATGCCTTGCTGACTGCAAAGCAAGTGCTTGAAACAAACCAGGGTACGCGCTACATCCAAGTCACCGTTGGCGGCTGGGACATGCACACCAACATTTACGGACTCAACGGCGCCAAAACCGGCCCCAACGCCGGACTCTACAATGTGGCCAAGAATCAGCTTGACCCTGCACTGGGCGAATTGATCAGGGACATGAAGGCCAACGGCAGCCTAAAAGACACCATGATTGTGATGATGGGCGAATTCGGCCGCACTGTTGGAAAGCTAACCGATCAAGGCGGCCGCGACCACTACCAGCAACAGTTCTGCATGTTCGCCGGCGGTGGCGTCAAGGGCGGTAAGGTTATCGGACAGACCGACGATGCAGGCCGCGTCACGGTCGACTCCGGGTGGTCTGAAGGGCGCGATGTCCGCAACGAAGATATCGAAGCTACTATCTACTCGGCCCTGGGGATCAACTGGACCAATATCCGCTACGACGATCCATTCGGCCGTGGCTTTGAATACGTTCCCAGCGGAACCGAAGGACTCTACAAGCCGATCAACGAACTGTGGGCGTGACCTGAAACCGGCGCTTCCAATCGCACATTGATGCGGTTTTGTTACGGCGGGAGGGTAACCGCTATACTGTAGTGGCTAGGAGCAATCATGCCCACCGAAACTCTAACATCTGTCTCCGAGTATTTGAGCACTAGTTACAGGCCGGATCGTGAGTTCCTTGACGGTATTATTGCGGAGCGCAATGTGGGTGAATTTGATCATAGTCGGCTTCAGTCCCTTCTGACCATTTACCTGGGCATGAGAGAGAAGCAATGGGGCATTCTTGTTCTGACGGAACAGCGGGTTCAAGTGAAGCCCACGCGATTCAGGATTCCGGATGTTTGCGTTGTGATCGGACCTCATACGGGCGAGCAGATCTTGACCAAACCACCATTCCTTTGCATCGAGATACTTTCTAAAGATGATCGCATGTCGGAGATGCAGGAGCGCATCGACGATTACCTTGAATTTGGCGTCCACTCGGTTTGGGTTTTTGATCCGCGAAAGCAGCGGGCATTCGCCTATTCCAAAGGGGGCATGACAGAGCCTACCGGCAGAATCCTAAGAGCAGACAAAATCATCGTGCCTCTCGACGAGCTTTTCGCCTAGAATCGCTTAATGGAACCGAACACGATCGGTAAGGGACGCCTGGAAGCTTTTAGCGATGGCGTCATCGCCATTATCGTCACCATCATGGTGTTGGAATTGAAGATCCCGCATGAAGGAACGGTGGATGCGCTGAAGAAACCAGGGCCGGCATTTTGCAGCTACTTGCTCAGCTTTCTGGTGGTGGCCATCATGTGGATTAACCATCACCATATGATTCACGCTTTCCGGAAGGTGACCGGGAGCTTGCTCTGGTTGAACATGAACCTGCTTTTCTGGATGTCGCTGATCCCATTCGTCACGGGGTGGATGGGGGAGCATTCCGCGTCTCCGCTGCCGGTGGCGCTGTATGGTCTTGATCTCACACTCTGTTCGTTTGCTTTCCACTTATTGAGGGGCGAATTGATCTGCCAGTCGGCAGACGACGATCCGGACATGCTGGGCTATCACCGGAAAGTGCAACGGAAGAATCTTCTTTCGTTGATCACCTACGCTTCGTCAGTAGGGTTGGCGTTTGTCTCGGTTTTTCTTTCGTATGCGATATTCATGATCATTCCGGCACTCTATTTTCTGCCAGAAAAGCGGCTTGCTAAATAAAGCAAAGGCTGGTCCCCTTGCGAGGAACCAGCCTTTGCCTTATTACTTGTCTTGCTATCTAACTTAGAAGCTGAGCCGCAAGCTCATCTGCAGGTTGCGCTCGCTTGACTTGCCTGTGATCTTACCGAAGGTTGCACTGGTTGGGCTGCGGTCAACACCGCCCCAGTTGGGATGGTTGATAAAGTTGAAACCATCGACGCGGAACTGCACGTTAGCCCGTTCGGCTATGCGGAAGTTCTTGAACGCCGAAAGGTTCCAGTTCTGAAAGCCTGGGGAGTACGTCAGGTTGCGGTTGAACTGCGTGGTGAACGTACCGGCGTTGGGCCGGGTTGCCAGCGTTTGAGCGCTGGTGGCCGAGGCTCCGGTTGTAAACCAGTAGTCTTGAGCAGCGCCGGATGCAGCGAATGCACGGTTGTAAGTGATGGGGCCGGAAATGTTCCAGATCTGTGAACCGGAACCAGTGCCCACGCCGGCGAAGTCGTCACCGGAGGCGATGGTGCCAGGAGTACCCGTTTGGAACTGGGTAACGCCGGAAACTTGCCAGCCACCCGCGATCCTGCCAGCAACGCTATGAGAGTTCTTCAGGAACGGAATTTCGTAGATGAAGTTAATTACAGCTTGTTGACGAGTGTCGAAGTCGGAAGGAGCCCACAGGTTAGTTGCATCCCAGGCGTTCGGCAGAATGTCCCGCTGACCGGAGCCATTGTCGTTGGACTTTGACAGCGTGTAAGCGAAACCATAGCTCAAGCCGTTCCCGAAGCGCCGGTTTAGGCCAGCCTGGAAAGCCTGGTAGTAGCTGCTGGCTTCGTTGTTGGTGATGCGTATAGGGCCAAAACCCTGGTAGGGGCGCAGGAAGTTGGCGTTGATGCCAGGATTGGCCTGAATGGTTCCCGGAGCCAGCTGGTTGAGGTTGCGTTCGCGCTGAGCGTGCAGACCTTTGCGGCCAACATAGGACAGTTCCAGAATGTTTTTGCCGGGGAGTTGCGTTTCGATCGTGGTGTTCCAGTTCCACGATTCCGGGTTCTTGAAGATAGGATCCTGAGTGTTCACCGAGAGCGGGAAGCCAGCGCGAGCGCCGCCGCCTGGATTATCGACGCGACCTGTCGGGATGGAGGCTAATGGCTGGAACGGCGCATTTCCGCCCAGGAAAATGGAATCGGAAACCCCGAGGCGTGTGGAAAAGCGACCCACACCTGCGCGAATAACCGTCTTGCTGTTGAGGCTGTAAGCCATACCAACGCGAGGTTGGATGAGGTTCTTCTGCGTCTTGGAGAATGACTTGTCGCCACGGAAAAGGCGATTCAATTCACCCGAATCGGCCAATGGCACGCGGCCTTTGGCGGCATCGGTCCAACCGCTACCAGGAAAAATAACACCATTGTAAGGATCGCCTGCGCCAGGAAGCGGGTTGCCGCTGATGGGGTCCACCTTAACGGCCTTCGACTTGTCGTAGACCGAGGGGTCAAAGATCGACATGTTGCGCCACAAAGAGTAATAGGGCTGGATCAGGGTGTAACGAACGCCGAACTCGACCTTAAGTTTCTCGGTCGCCTTCCAGGAATCCTGGCCGAAAAATTCGAGCATGTGACCGCGGTAAGGGGTATAGGCGCGCTTACCGATTTCGGCATAGCTATTAAACAAGCCAGCGGCTGCGTCGGCAAGAGCCACGCCGGTTCCACCTACGCGGGAATCGCGGAACTGGAAGCCGCCGTTTTGATCGGTTGTGCCCCCAGGGACGCCGGAGATGTTGATCTGGTCGTAGTCATTCTGGCCGCTACGTTCAAACATTCCACCGAACTTAATCGTGTGAGCACTTTTGACCTTGGTGGTTATGTTGGAGATGTTGTAGATTGGGCCGGTGGAACTGGATGGGTACGGGCTACCGGAGTAGCCGGAGAAGCCTGTCGCGTCAAATTCCGGAAGTTTGTTGGGGCGATCTTTGCCTTCTGGGAAAATATAGGCGTAATTGATACCGTACTTAGTGCGATCAAACGCTGGCGTGTCTTCCATGCCGATGAATACTTGATCGCGGCTGGCGGATACGAGGGTTTCGTTTACGGTTGTGGCATTGATGGTACGGGTCCAGTTTACCGAAGCCGTTTGATTGGGACGGCTAAAAATTCGGCTGGCAATCAAAAAGCCAGTCTGGAAAGGGTTAATGTCGACGTAATGAAACAAGGACGAACGAAACTTAACTTGATCCTTCTGCGTTGGCAGGATGTCGATAGCAATCGTATCCTTTCTCTGGTCGGTTGGGGCGCTCTTCAGTCCATACCAGTTGCTGGTTCCTTGTGGCGATGCCAAGTTAGCATCGGGGAAAACGCGCATGAGGGCCAAGCCGTTGGGGCTGATCTGGCTAGGCGGGATGATGTTGTTTGGATAAGGATTGCCGCTGGGGTCCTTAATGGTGCGGACTCCGGCAAAGAAGATATTCGGGGAAAGCAGTTCGCTGAAGTCACCCGTCTTCATCTTTCCAGTTGGAACGGTTCGCAGACCGCTGGCCACTTGGCGACGTCGGACATATTCCTGGCCAAAATAAAAGAAGAGCTTGCTCTTATCAGTGTTCCACTTGCCGGGGATGTAGACAGGGCCATTGACGTTATAGCCGAATTGGTTGAACTTTTCCGCGGGAATCAACACGCCATTGCGGCGGTTGGTCCAGGAGTTGGCGTTCAACGCCGAGTTACGAAGATTCTCAAACATTGCGCCATGGAACTGTTGGCCACCCGATTTGGTGATGATGCGGATTTGACCGCCGCCGGCGCGGCCATATTCCGCCGAGAAGTTGGCGGTTAGGATCTGCACTTCCTGCACGGAGTCAAGATCAGCCGAACCAATCGACGTACCGTTGGAGCGGGTGCGAATGCCGACTGCGCCGTCGTAGGTGATGAGATTGTCCTGGCTGCGGCTTCCGTTGATATTAAAGCCGCCGGAGGTAAGGTCGAAGCTGAAACCAGCAAGCGATCCACCGCGGACACCGGGCTTGAGCAACGCCAAGAAGATGGGGTTGCGACCGTTCAACTGAAGATCGGAAAGCTGCTTGCCTTCGACCAGTTTGCCTAATGTGGATGTTTCGGTTTGGATGGAGCTTACAGTTGCTTGGACTTCAACCGTGTCAGTGGTGTTACCGATCTGCATCATCGCGTCGATGGTGGCGGGCAGATTGGCGTCGATTTTGTTGTTCTTGGTTTCAAACTTCTTGAAACCAGCGACTTCCACACTTAGCGAGTAGACGCCTGAAGGGACGGAAGGAATAACAAAGGTGCCGGAACCGGAAGTGGAGACTTCACGGACGGCGCCAGTATTTTGATTGCGGGCAATAACTTTAGCATTGGGGATTGTGGCTCCGGTAGGATCGGAAACGGTGCCATTGATAGACGTGCTATCTGACTGGGCGAAAGCCGCCGCAGCAGTCAGAAGGATCAGCGCAACATTGCGCGGCGAAAGGACTGAATTCATGGTTTCTCCTGAGGCAAGGAACGTTCTTGCTGGCTAAATTATATAACGATTATTGCAGTCAGTCATTAACTATGAGTTACAGTTAAGAATTCTAAAAACGGGATTCGTCTTTTGCGCGGCTAACGCCAACTGTAACCAATTGACATCATTATTATTTAACCGTCCGAAATGAATGGTCGGATATCTCGGAACCTTCGGCAAGATATGTTAATTATGAAACTGTTTGGAGAGGCAAATGATTAACCGTTCATCCCGGTTTTCGAAGACACTCCCCCCGTAGATCGGAGCGTTGAGAGACACTCCGGTGGAAACCGATTGTGGAGCTGGGTGATCTTAGTTGCAAGCCAGCAACCACCCATTAATCCGTGGTTGATTGACGGAAGCCGCAAATTTTCGTGAAGGAGACTGCTGCGGGTATGGTAACGATATTCTACTATTTGGCAGTGGCCGGGATCAAAAGCAAAGCCAGAGACGGCGAGCGTTGGACGCCTAGTGGAAAGAGACGAAAACGGCCCGTTGTACTCGTTTGGAAGAGTGCCGGAAATCGTATTGCACCGCAGATCAGGTTGGGCTTTGCTTGATCTTCGACATCCTAGGAAACAGCTACGGATTGATCACTGTGGTGAGTTGGCGAAACCAGCGGATTTACGTCAATGAATTATTAACACATCGAAAGTACGAGAGGAATTTATGTCGCTCATGGGAGTATTAGCCGAAAAGAAATACGGTCGGTTGTTGGGCAAGCACCGTCCACGGATCATTCAAAGCGATGAAGAGTTCGACCGGATGTCCGCTGAACTTGAGGCGCTTGACAAAGTGGAGGAGACCCGTGCACTGGATGCGGAGGAGCACGAGTTACAAACCTTGTGGGGCCCACCTATGTACGGAATATGAAGACAGGACGGTGGAGCCGCCGTCATCCACGCCTCTTGAGGTTCTGCGGTTTCTAATGCAGCAGAATACATTGCGGCCGGTAGACTTGATGGACGTGTTCGGGTCACGGGCAGTAGCTTCGCAAGTGTTGAGCGGGAAGCAGGAAATCAGCAAGGCGCATGCGCGACGGCTGGCGACTCGCTTTCATTTTTCGGTTGAAGCTTTTATTTAGCTTGGGGCTGCTCTTCAAGTAATTATCTGCATGATTTGGGCGCGGCTTTGTGTCCATCCGCCGCCCGAGCGTCGGCCCTACTTAGATAGGCTATGTAGCCGGGGAATAGGACCTGTTGGGTGCGCTCCTCGAAGACCGGGGCTAGGGTTTCATTGAGCCATGCGCGGATTTCGTCCGCGCTTACTCCATTGCGAATCGCGTGGGCGATGTTAGTTTCGGTCATGATGTATTTGACATAAGCGGAGATAGTTAGGGGAATGGGCGTGTCGAACTCTTCGTGCGCTGATAGCTTGAAGGATGTGGCGATACTGGCAAGGATGGTGACACTTAAAGGCCGGCCGGAGTTTGGTGGAGCGGGGTAACGCGCGCGGAAAGTCTCGAACCAATCCTCAAGCTTTGGAGAATTGGTAAAACGGCGGCCTTGGGAGAAGTCGTACACTACGAGCGCGCCATCGGGAAGCAGGACGCGGGTTGCTTCGGGAAAGAAGGCATTGAGGTTGGTATAGTTCAACGAGCCGGCCGCAGTGATGAGATGTATGGATTGTTGGCGGAAAGGGAGAGCTTCGGCGGCAGAGGTAATGAAGTGGGCCTCTGGCGCGGTTAGGGTGGCTTGCCGGAGCATGGCGTGGAAGGGGTCGATGCCGTAGGTGTGTTGTGCGAGAGCGGTGAGGGGTTTGGTGGAGAGGCCGGCTCCGCAGCCTATGTCGAGCGCAGTGGGCAGGGGTGTGGTGATCTGCAGTGTGGCGCGTATTCGGTTTAGGATTTGGGGATGGACGGGCGGACGGGATTGGGCATAGCCGGCGGCCATGGCTGGAGAGGAAAACAGGTCTTCCATGGGATTATTCTAGCGCTCAGGGAAGGGGTGGAGATTTGCCGGGCGATCCATAGGGTGAAGTGTATCGTCGCTTCGAAGCTTTATCCGTTACCTGAGCAGGCTGGCCAGGGGGCCCGCCGCGGACCAGGTCCGCCCTACTTTTGCTTGGGTTTTCCGAACCCGGAAAGTTTTCCTGATTTTTGAAAATTGCCCTGGCTTGCACCGGCCTGCCAACCGAATCATAATCTTAACAAGCCATGTTCACACTCCGTAAATTTGTAGCCGCCTTGTCTTTGACTGCGCTGGCGGCCTTTGCATGGGTGGACAAGGATTTGGCTTGGGTTGAGTCGCGGAAAAATTATTGGGTTTACAAGAAGCCGGCGCAGGCTGAAGTTTCTGCTACTCCGCGTGGCGGCAATGTGATTGACGCATTTTTGGAAGAGGCTCGGCGAGCCAAGGGGCTTACCGCTTCCCCCGTGGCCGGCAAAGAGAAGTTGTACCGGCGATTGGCGTTGGACTTGACGGGCTTGCCACCGAATCCGGGTGAGTTGGACCGATTCCTGGCGGACCGCTCCATTGATGCCTATGAGAAGGCCGTGGATAGGTTAATGGCTTCCGCGCATTATGGCGAGCGGTGGGCGCAGCGGTGGTTGGATGTTGTGCGCTATGCCGATACTAATGGCTACGAACTTGACTTAGAACGTCCCCATGCTTGGCGGTATCGAGACTATGTGGTGAAGGCTTTCAATAGCGGCAAGCCTTATGACCGGTTTGTGCAAGAGCAGTTGGCCGGCGATGAGTTATTTCCTGGCGATAACGAAGCGTTGGTGGCAACCGGGTTTTACCGGGCTGGACCGATTCATATAGTTGGCGGCAATCAGGATGAGGAGATGAATCGTCAGGAAGTGCTGACGGAGATGACGTCAACGATTGGCGCTGTGTTTATGGGCTTAAGTGTTGGATGCGCGCGATGCCACAATCACAAATTCGATCCGATTCCGCAGGCCGATTATTACCGGCTACAAGCGGTGCTGGCGGCCACTGAATACAAAGATATTCCGATTGTGAACGCGGAAGAAAAAGCGCGCTACGAAGCGGAGGCGAAGGCGTTCAAAGAGCGGCGCGGCGTGGTGGAAAAGCAGATCAAAGAGATTGAAAAGCCCTATTCCACAGCCATCAAAGCGGAGAAGAAAGTGAAGCTGGCAACGGAGTTTTCGAAGGCGCTGGAGATTCCCAAAGAGAAGCGCACGAAGGAAGAAGAGCGGTTGGCGAAAGAGGCGGGGTCGCAAATTGAAGCGACTTGGGATGAGGTGCTGGCGCGGGTGCCGGATGCGCAAAAGGCCGAGCGGACATTGCTGCGGAAGCAACTGCATGACATGGATTATTTTGCACCGGAAGTGATGCCCTCGGCGTATGCGGTGGCCAATATGGAGAAGGCTCCGAAATCGTATGTGCTGAAAGTTGGGGATTATAAGAAGAAGCTGGATGAAGTGGAGCCGGCATTCTTGCTGGTGATGGGTGGCGAGCAGGCTCCGCGCGAGATTGCAGGGCGGAGATCGGCGTTGGCGAAGTGGCTGACATCGGGCGAGCATCCATTGGCGGCGCGCGTGATGCTTAACC
>JAYVXT010000328.1:0-6752 GCA_043785065.1 Bryobacterales bacterium
GTGGACGCCTTGGTATATCATGCGATCCAGGTTCGGCGTCAGGCCTTTCAGCCAGGGGTGGCCAAGCGCTCCGATGAAATCGTAACGATGATCGTCGGCCAGAATGAAGACGATGTTGCGCTTCCCCGGTTGAGCCTGAAGGCCTTGGGTCCCGAGTGCGGCTGCTTGCAGACTTGTGCTTTGAAGAAAAATTCGGCGCGTCATGACGACCTTAATTGTAGTATGAGGGCAGGTATGAGGCTTGCTCCCATAATGAATAGGATCTGAATACTGTTTCGACTAGCCCCCGATGGAAATCAGGGGATCTGGCATCGAATTATTCCCAGTCACATAGATAGTTTTGGTTTGCTTAGCTTGATTTGATCGGACAACAGCAATGCCGGTCAAGCCCAGCCGCCGAATAAGAAGCAGGTGGCTCTGGAGTTTGACTTACTTCACAAGTTACTATGATTGTAAGTACGCCGCCGGTATAAATGGAGGCGTTGATCACCCACAACTCTAGCGTAGTTACGCCTAACTGAAATCCAGTCGTTACCGTTTGTAAGGCACTCAAGTTCGCGAACCCCGTAGTATCGGAACCGTTCGCGGGGCTCAGCCCATTCCGGTCTTATAGACCGGTGTCACACGCTCATTAATTAACCAACCGCCGTCAAAACCAGCTCGCCTCAAACCGGTGACGATGTACGGACAGCTCCGCATCAATCGCCATAACAGGCCACCTCTATAATTTTCGATCATCAACATAATCGGGCCTTGGTTAAGACCCTAGTGCCCTGGCGAAACCCACCAGCCATATTGCGCGCCAGCCCTGGATGGGCCGGATTAAACGACGCTTTGAAGCCGTAGGAATTGAACTCCGTCAGTTTGGATGGTGAATACAGCGGTGAATGGCAAACAGCACCATCTCGGGCGCAAAGGGACGCGATGCCACCACCGCCCACGGGACGAGAGTTCTTTCGTCGGGCCTGGATGGCACGCCGCGCCCTACGTAATCAAAAAACTGCCGCTCGACACCGTCTAGTTTAACGGTACTTGGACCGGGTCCCTCGCTGGCAGTGATTCCCCAACAGCATGAAGCATACCCAGCGAATTTGCGAGGATTGTCGAATCGGGCTTCGGCTTTCTTCTACCCACCAATCGATCCCGAATCGACAGCTGATCATGGTCGTGTGCGACGAAAATGCCTTTGCCGCGTGATAGAATGGCTAGCATCCAAAGGGGAACTTTATGACCACAGAAAGACTTCAGCGATTTTCCCGCGTCGTTCTCGCCTCCACCGTCCTAGTGCTCGCCTTGCCTCGGCCTCTCCACGCCCAAGCGGTTTCAAACGCAAGCATCACCGGCAGGATTTCCGATGAGCAGGGCGCTGTCCTCCCCGGTGCCCAGATCAAGCTATTAGGTGCTGAAAACGGCTCGGTTCACAATGCCGTTGCCAACGCGGAAGGGATCTACACGATCCCAAGCATGTCGATTGGCTCCTACAGGCTCGAAGCCACGGCGCCAGGATTTCAGACGTATGTCCAAACCAGTATCGGCCTACGGGTCGGGGACGACGTGCAGATCAACATTCAGATGAAAGTGGGCGCGGTCTCCGAACGAGTGGAAGTGAGCGCCAATTCAGCAATGCTGCAGACGCAGCAAAATACAATTTCGCAGGTGGTCGACCAGCGGCGCATCGTCGAGCTGCCACTGAATGGACGCGACGCAACGGAACTGATCACCATCTCCGGCGCCGCAATTAACAAGAGCGACGGAAGCAATACCGGCAGCAAGAGTCTGTATAACTCGCAGTCGGTCTCGATCGCCGGTGGAGCTGGTAACACTACGAACTATCTCCTTGACGGCGGCGACAACAACGACCCTTTCACCAATGTCAACATGCCGTTGCCGTTCCCCGATGCGCTGGCCGAGTTCAGTGTAGAAACCAGTACCCTGCCTGCCCGCTATGGAATTCACCCCGGTGGAGTAGTGAACGCCGTCACAAAGTCAGGCTCCAATGTGTGGCACGGCAGCGTGTTTGAATTCATCCGCAACGGGAACGTCAACGCGATTAACTATTTCGCTCCGCGGCAAGACAGTTTGAAGCGCAATCAGTTCGGAGGCACTTTTGGCGGCCATATCATTCGAGACAAACTCTTCTTCTTCGGCGGATATCAGGGTTCGAAGATCCGGCAGGATCCATCGTCAAGCACGGCTTTCGTTCCCACCGCGGCTGCCCTGGCTGGAAACTTCAGCCTGTTGAACGGCCCTGGCTGCCAGGTGAAAGGTACTGCCCGCACCATCCTCGATCCCACCAACGGTCAACCTTTCGCGAACGCACAAGTCCCAACTTCCCGCTTCGATCCGGCTTCGGTGGCGCTGGCTAAATATCTGCCCGAAACCGCCGATCCCTGCGGCCGCGCCTCGTACGGGATTCCGGTACAGTCCAACGCCCACCAGTACATCACCCGCGTCGATTGGAATATTTCACAAAAGCACATCGTCTATGGCCGGTATTTACGCGACGACTACACGTTAAAGGCATTCTTCGACCCCCACGACATTCTTGTCACGTCCAGCACAGGAAACGTGGAACATGCGCAGACCTTCGTCCTGGCTGATACTTACACGTTCAGCCCCACCATGGTCAACGCATTCCATTTCACAATTGGGCGGCGCACCAACGAGCGCGGCACAAGTCCTGACGGCATTAACGCCGCCAAGTTGGGTGTCAGCAACTTGTATCAAGGAACCACCAACTTCCTTCAGCTAAGCGTGGCGAACGGGGGCTTTAATATCGGTTGCGGAACTTGCGCGCTGGGCAGTTTCCCGATTACGAGCTTCCAACTGGCCAACGATGTGGACATTCTGCGCGGCAAGCACCAGATCGCCTTCGGCGTGGACACTCTACGCACTCGCAACGGCCAGAACAATCACTACCAGGACAATGGCGTTTTCAATTTTAACGGCCAGTATTCCAACGATCCACTGCTTGATTTCATGCTGGGCAAAATGAATTCGTTTAGCCAGAGCGGCCAGCAGCTCAACGATCTAGAGCAAACCATTTTTCAGCTCTATGTACAGGATACTTATCACGCCACATCCAAGCTGGTCGTCAACCTCGGCCTGCGCTGGGAGCCGCTGCAGCCTGAATACGATCATTTCAAGCGCGGCAGTACATTCTCTCTCGCCGCCTTCGATGCGGGAACGGTCAGTTCCGTTTACGTCAAGGCGCCGGCCGGTTCGCTGTTCTACGGCGACCCCGGCATTTCCAAATCTTTCACCGCCAAGCGGATGAACAACTTCTCTCCGCGGGCTGGCATCGTTTACAATCCGGATGGGGCCGGCAAGACCACGATCCGCTCCGGCGGAGCGATCCTTTTCGATTCTCCGGGAACGTTCATTCCCTACCGCATGGTGGCGCAGAATCCGCCGTACGGGCCGCAGGTTACCAACACCAGCGGACCCTATCAGTTCAGCAATCCGTGGGGAACCGTTCCCAGCGGAAACCCATTTCCTCTGCCGGCCCCATCAAAGAATGTCAGCTTCCCGCTGGCTAACGCCGAGGCGTATCTGCCGTCGAATTTGCATTCTCCGACGGTCTATCAGTGGAACGTCAGCGTGCAGCACCGCTTCGCCAATGATTGGATTTTGTCCAGCTCCTATCTGGGCAACAAGACCTCGCATCTGTGGCTGGGCAATGAAACCAACCCGGCGGTCTACATTCCCGGTAAGTGCGGCACGGCAGATTGCTCAACCACCGGCAACACACAATCCCGCCGCGTTTTTTCGCGCGCCAATCCCGCCGTAGGTCAATACTATAGCTCCATGGTCCTTGCTGACGATGGCGCAAATGCGAATTACAATGGCCTGCTGAGTTCTCTCGAACATCGTTTCGCCAAACACTACACGCTGCTGGTGAATTACACATGGTCCCGCTGCATGGGAATTGGGCCGGTTACTTCCTTGGGCGGCGGACTGTATCAGGATCCCAACAACCGCGGCGCTGAATACGGGCCATGCACTTACGATGCTCCGCATTTGTTTAACGGCAGTTTTGTCTATCAGAGCAAGATTACCGGGGCCGGTTGGCTTCAGCGGCTGGCCAATGACTGGAACATCGCCCCGCTGGTTCGCTATCAGAGCGGGTTGCCGGTGAACCCAACTAGTGGAAGGGATAATTCGCTTACCGGTGTTGGCAACGACCGGCCCAATGTGATCTCCGCTACTGCCTACACCGGAAATAGCCACGGCCTTATTTATCAATTTCTGAACCCCGGCCTGTTCGCGCAGAACGCGACCGGAACCTTCGGCAATGCCGGCCACAATGCACTTCGCGCCCCAGGTTACTTCAACGTGGACGTGGCTTTCAGCCGAACGATGAAGATTACCGAGCGGCTATCGGTGCAGCCGCGGGCCGAGGCGTTCAACGTTTTCAATCATCCGAATTTTAATGGGCCCGGCGCGAATATCTCTTCGAGCACGTTCGGACGCATTTTGAGCGCGCGAGATCCGAGGATTTTGCAGGCTTCACTGAAGCTCATTTTTTGAGTACTTTTCTAGGTGACACAGACTTTTCGCAACTGGAGGATGACGTTGTCCCTGACAAGTCGGCTTCTCTGACACTCGCCCTCTTGTCTACAAAGGGTCATTTGTGCAACGTAGTGGGGTTAGCTCCGATCCTCTTAACGGTTTCGAATACGGATGATAAGGGAACCAATCGCGATTCCGGAAACTATGACGGCGAGAAGGTTCATGACTACTCCTGACCAAACGGGCCGAATGCAGCTTCAACCTAAGGAACCGCCCAAAAACTACTTTACATGGGGTGAGATCGTGTAGTTCCATTTTGGCTGGACCCTCTTCGGCCGGATCGAGAGTCGAGCGAGATCGTGTTTCGAGACCTTGACGCCGGTTGGATAGTAGATAGGTAGATAGCCTGTACAGGTTGGGGAATCGGCGCAGTCAAGCTTGGCAAACAAGGTGGATCGCTCGGGGGCGGTCTTCAAATTGAAACGAAGCCAATGCAACTCGTTGCCCGAAACTTCAAAACGCGAGCTTCGGCTCCCAGGCCTAGCCGCGTCTATGCACAAGAGGCCAAAGCACACGACTTAAGTTTGCAGAAGCGCACCTTGAGCCCAAACTGAATTAAGCGCTGATCAATGGCGGATGTCCATGCCAGGCTTGCCGGGGTTGTGATTGCTCCCGCGGCATCCACCGCTGCCTTGATGCTTAAACCTAGAAACGGCAGTTGGATAGCCCTTAGAGGCTTCAGGTGGAAGAATCCATTGGTATTTTCAACTGCCGCGTAGTTCACCCATTGGGTGGCAACTGCTTTCCGCATAACCACTTGCACCTGTAACAATTAGCCATTTCAGTACGTTCAAACTGCCGTTTTTAGGTTAAACCAGTAGCATTCGTGTGGTTAAACAAGTTAGTGGATTCAGCCAAGGACTCCGGCTTCACCCGCTCGCCCAACGGAAAGATTAGTGAAGTGAATAGCGCACGTTGAATTGCACCGTTGGCGGAGCCCCAATCGTGTTGCGCCCAATATACAAAGTCGGCAGATTCAATTAGGAGCTAAGATCAGTTTCAAACTCCTTAATTAATTCTTGTTTTTTCATTTGACGAGGAGCAACGGCCTACATCCATAGCGGTAGCGGAGCGCTTCAACAAGAGACGTAACAACAGAGACTTAACAACAGGGAAATGTTTAGAATTTCGAATCAGTCACATGCCTTATTACAAAAGGCATGTGACTCGAATTAAGCGGAAGGCGAAGCGGGTTCCTACTTGCGGCTGGAATACTTGTTGAGCAACGACAAAAGCTTTGCAGCTTTGGCGGGTGGAGGTGTTGCTCCATTGATGATGTCTTTAGGGGCGATTGAATGGCCGTAAAGGATATGATTGGCGTCATCGTCGGGACGCAGAGTTGCGCCCTGCAGCGAAACACCGGCAAATAGGCCGCGCGACCGCGAGTAAGTCAGAATCTCAGCCTTCATGGTAAGGTCGGTGTCCGCGGCCGCTTCACGGCCTACCGGTCCGGCGGCAACGCTTGCGTCTCCGCCAAGAGTGAACTTACTTGAAAGCAGCCGGTTCGCGCCGCTCTCGTTTTGCACAACCATGATTATGTCCGATTCTGAACCACCGATTTGAAAGCCGAAGCTTCCGCCTTCAACCTTGATAGCGGCGGGGGCGCTCCAACCAACCTTATCGGCTTTGCGGCAGGTGAAGAATCCACGGCCAAATTTGCCGCCGATAATGAAGGCGCCTTTTTTCAAGTTGGGAACAATCACAATGCATTGCGACCGTGCAAGAAGGTCCTGGGGGATGGCCTTTTCGGCTATACCCATCACTTCCTCAAAAACAGTTCCGGCTTCTTCCAAACGTTTTTCATGACTATTGGATTGCGCCCACAAAGGGGCCAAGCTGAGAGCGAATAGCACCGTGGTGCATGATTTGAACATATGTAAGTTAGACGGCATTCGGTACTCCTACGGTTTCCCGGCATGTAGCAATTTCGACTTCTTACCGTTCAACTCGCTAGTCAGCAAAGTCACGGTTTGTTGCAGGCTCAAAGGGGAAGCATCCGCGTCGGCCCCGGCAATGTTTAGAGTTTGCTCCATAAAAGTATAAACACCGCGCACGCTAAAACGCCAGGCAGCGCCGGGCTGCAGGGCCAATACTCGCTGCATATCCGCACCTTGTTCATTTACAGGACCAGGCAGCCACGGAGTTAGTTGCAACTGCTGCTCGCGTGTGGCGGCGATTTC
>JAYVXT010000329.1:0-6702 GCA_043785065.1 Bryobacterales bacterium
GGACGGCGGGTATCGTTGTAGTTTACGAACAGGCCCGGCAGGTCGGCGGGACCGTTTGCGCCCGGTTTCTCAAAAGTGCGGTTGTAGCCCCAGTAGCCCGAGATGCGGTGCTTGTTGCTAAAGACGTGGTCTCCCTTTACGCTGATCTTGGTGTTAGGACGGACAACGCTGCCGCCGGTTACCAAGTAATTGTTTTGCACGTAGGCGACCGTACCCGGGACCGAGCCATTGTTCGGCGTGGGCGTCGTACCACTCCGGAACACTCCTAGCGCCTTGACAATCTCGGGGTCAAAGAGGCTGGGCGGAATTTGATTATTCGGGAAGACCGACCGAGTGACGTTTCCGGCCGCATCCGTTGTCTGCGAAATAGGGTTGTAGATGGGAATTTGTTGACCGGCCGCATTTACCCAGTTGCGGAAGTCACCGCCGTACATTTCCGGCGTGGGCACGGTGCGCTGCGCGCCGGTGGCGCCTTCGCGGTTGCGGAAGGCTTCGTAGCTGAAAAAGAAGAAGGTCTTGTTCTTGCCATTGTAGAGTTTCGGAATCAGGACAGGGCCGCCGATAGACGCGCCGAAATCGTGCTGCTTATAAATGGGACGCTTGATTCCGCGGGCGTTGTTGAAGAAGTTGTTCGCGTCCAGTTCGCTGTTGCGCAGGAACTCGTACGCCGTGCCGTGCAAGCTGTTGGTGCCGGACTTGGAGACAAAGCTAATAATGCCGCCAGTCGCCTGGCCGAACTCCGCTTTGAACCCGTTGGTGTCCACCGTGAATTCGGTGATCGCTTCGATTGACGGCGCGTTAACTGCCACCCAGCTCTGCGTGAGGGCGCGCGTGGTATTGGCGGAGATGCCATCGAGGGAGGTGCCATAACCGGCAGCCTGTCCACCGCCGAGGATGAACCCGTTGTCGCCGCCGACGTTCTTGGCTTCCGGCGTCATGGTGGCGAGATTGAAGGGGCTCCTCAACGTTCCGCCGACGACCAGCGGAAGTTCGTCAACCATCTTGTTGTTAAGGGTGACGCTGGATTTGGCGTCTTCAGTAGCCAGCGTGAGAGCGCTGGCGGAGATTTCGATCGCCTGCACGGACGTGCCGACTTCAAGCGTGGCATCGGCGCGGACGGTGGCCGAGGCGTTTAGCTCGATACCGTTGATGCTGACAGGGCGGAAGCCCGACTTTTCCACGCGAACGGTGTAGGTGCCGACCTGCAATTGCGGCATAGTGTATTCACCGGAGGCATTCGACGGGGCAGTAGATGCAACGCCGGTTTGAGTATTAGTGAGAATGACTTTGGCGCCTGGGACAACTGCACCGGTGGCATCCTTGACAGTCCCAGTGATGGTGCCGCGGTCTGATTGCGCATAAAGGGATGCCGCGCATAGGGTAACGCAAATAGTAACTTGGCGTAACAATTTGAACATGTTTTCTTGACCTCCTGAATTCGATATCGGACGTGATCTTCCTAATTAGCCGGGTAGACTCTAACCGCTTAGGTAGAAAGGATTACGCCCATATTACACCAAACTACACCAAAAAGCTTGTTATGGGCTGCTCGACGAGTTCCTCCAATATTTAGGGCCGCGCCGAAGCGTCCTATGCGCTTCTTAATGGATTGCGCAAAACGGAGCTCCGGCGGCAAGCAGATTTCGTGTCCCTGGCTGCCGCCGGGCCCTTTGCGCTTCTGAGCGTAACGCGAGCAGTAAAATGGAAACCCTCAATTCCCCGCCAGAACCCGGCAGGAGCACTCATCGAAAAAGATTAATGGTGCGTTACTTCTGTGGCAACGCAATAGCTAAATAATCGGGCCTGTCGGCGGCTGTTTTGTGGCGAAAGCTTCGGGCTATGGAGCAGTTGTCCAAAAGAAAGACTCCGGGCAATTGCAGAATGTCTCCTTCCGGACGTCCAATACCGTGGCCCTCGAACAATCCTGCGCGAATGCCTCGCCAAAGCACTCTGGGACTCGCAACTTCCGCCAAACTGCCGCGACGTAGGCCGAAGGCGCGGTAGAGTTGTTGATCCTCGTCGTAAATTGTTTCAGGCGATTCAATGCCATTCATTGCGAACAGAGCCTGACTGGCTTCCGCGTTGCCGAAGTGTACGAAGACGATTCGAACCTGGGACTCCTCTAGCTCGCGCTTTAATTGCGCAACATCACGAATGGCTTGTCGGCAAAAGGTGCATCCGGCATGTCTAAGAAAGACCACAAGTACAGCACTCAACCGGGAAAGCGTTGCCAGATCCATTCCCTTGTTGCTTCGCTTCTGGGTAAGTAACTCGGCCAAGTCCTGCGCTGGGATTGGGGCAACTTCTTTCTTTCCGTAAGCAACGATCAGCAAAACGAAAAGGGACAAAATTCCCATTCCAAGATAGATCGAATAGTCCTGCGGCAACAAGTTCTCCCAGCGGAGTCGACCCCGCTAAACAGTGAGATTCCGGGGCTGGCCATCCGGGCTCAAAATATCTACTGACACTTTTTATTCCATTGAAAAGAAAGACGTCCGGGGATGCGCGAAGAAGTACACTAGTTCCGAGGAGTCATTCATGTCACGCAGAGTCGCACCCTTTTTTTTGTTGGTTTTCCTCTTATTTTTCTTTTCCAGAACCATTGCCGGGTGGGTAATTGATTACCAATGGTGGCAAGAAATTGGCCAACTGGACACTTGGCTTCGTTTCTGGTTGTATGATCCTCTGCCGTACGTGCTTGCTGCCATTCTTGTTTTTCTAGTACTATTCACGGTTCATGCCCGGGCGCTTAAATCAGTCAATACGGGACTGGGACAGCATGTTGATTATGCGCGGATTTCAACCGTCGTTTTGCTCGTTATCAGTTTTCTCATCGCCAAGGCTACGATTCAACCCAGAACCGTTCAATTGTTCTTGGCTGGCCAAGGCATGGAGCCCTCAAGTTGGAAGGACCCGGCATTTGGCATGCCGTTAAACTTCTATTTGTTCGATTACCCCTTCTATTTGGCGCTCCTGAACTTTCTTTTAGCTCTAGCTTTTATCTGCGCCTTGGTGTTCGCCGTTTCAAAAACTATATGGTCGTTGCCAAACTTTGGAATGGGCTTCAATCAAATAGGTCCCATTGAGATTTCACCACGCCTATTCGATAGCTGGGCGCATTCCAATTTCCTGCGCGTCACCACCGCCATCTTCTTTCTGGGGCAAATGGTGAAGAGTTACTTAGACCGCTATTCGCTGCTTTATGACCGGCATAATTTCATGACCGGAATTGACTACGTGGGCGAGCACATCAAGCTCCCGTTACTTTTAATGGCGATAGGCGGGTTCTTTCTTGTTGCAGTGTGTTGCGCGTTCGGCAAGTATAAAGCCGTTTTGCTGGTGTTCGTCATTTGGGGAGTTCAAGGGCTGGTGCCGCCGATTGTGAATTCGTTGTATGTCAAGCCCAACGAAATTTCCTTGCAAAAACCTTACGTGGCTCATCATATGGAAGCGACGCGGGCGGCGTATGCGCTCAGCGGCCGAGAGAAAACCATCAAGTACGCCGCGGCGCCGGAGGGCAACATAAACCTGGAGAAAAACAAGGCCCTGCTTTCCACCGTCCGCATTTGGGATTGGCGGGCCTTCCACGACACGGTGACGCAGCTTCAACCGTTGCGGCCCTATGGGTTTCAAGATACGGACGTGGACCGCTATGTGTTGCAAGGGCAAATGCGGCAAGTGTTGCTGACGGCTCGCGAACTTGATATGGAACAGTTAGGCGATGCCCGGAAGAATTGGCCAAACACGCATTTCACCTATACGCATGGCTATGGGGTGGTGGCGGCGGACGCGAATCAAATCACGACGGGTGGGCTTCCTAACCTGTTTGTCCATGATGCGCCCCCGAAGATTACCACTCCCGATTTGAAGCTTACCCAGCCGGAGATCTATTACGGAGAATCGAGCCATGAACCGGTTTTCGTAAATACGCAGCTGATGGAATTCAACTATCCTTCAGGATCGGAAAACGTTCACAGCAAGTATGCGGGAGCGGGCGGTATAGCGATTAGCGGGTGGCCGCTACGCATCGCCGCGGCCATCTATTACAACGACTATAATATCCTGTTAACGGGATACCTGACCGATGGAAGCCGGATGCTGATCCATCGTAAAGTGCATGAACGGGTGAATGAGATCGCCGGGTTCCTTGCCTGGGATAACGATCCCTACCTGGTGATCAGTAAGGAAGGGCGGCTTGTGTGGCTGATCGACGGCTATACGACGGCGGATACTCATCCATATTCACAGAAGATTTACAGCGACAAATTCGGAGTAATCAACTACATTCGGAACTCTGTGAAAGCTACCGTGGATGCCTACACGGGTGAGACGAAACTCTATGTGTTCGATTCCACCGATCCGATTATTCTGGCCTATCAGAAACTGTTCCCAGGCCTGTTTTTACTACAAACTTCCATGCCGCCGGATCTTAGGGCGCACGCGCGTTACCCGGAAGACATGTTTACGGTTCAGTCCGAATTGTTCTTGACCTATCACATGTTGGACGCCGATTCGTTTTACAACAAGGCCGACGTTTGGTCAACTTCAAGAGAGACCCGCACTTCAGCGGAAAAAGCCGCGCGCGTTGCTCCCGCTTACCAAATTGCAACGTTGCCTGGTGAAACAGAGCCAGAGTTCATGCTGACCATTCCATTTACGCCAAGAGGCAAAGACAACCTGATTGGCATGATGGTTGGCCGCTGTGACAAAGAGAACTTAGGCGAATTGGTATTCGTCGATTTGCCTAAAGAAGAACTCTTTTACGGCCCGATGCAGATTGAAGCGCGGTTGAATCAAGATCAACAGATATCGAAAGATTTGACGCTTTGGAACCAGCAAGGCTCGCAAGTGGTGAATGGGCAAATGCAAGTGTTGCCGATTGACAACACGTTTCTGTACATTCAGCCATTATATTTGCAGGCCTCGCAAGCAAAGATGCCGCAATTGAAAAAAGTAGTGATGGCTATTGGAAACCGCATGGTGTATGCCGATAGCTATGAGCAAGGCTTGGCCGAGATCGCCGGGACGAAGGTTGTGCCCGCGCAATTGACGCAGCCGGGAGCGGCGCCAACCGCGGGGCAAGCGACGAAAGCGATTGCTCCGGGGCAGACTGACCGGCTGGAAAACGCTCGCAACCATATGAGGCGGTATCGGGAATTGGTGTCGCAAGGCAAGTATGCGGAAGCAGGCAAGGAGTTGGAGGCGATTGAGTCGGCGTTACGATGAGCACAAGCACAACGCGCATTGACTTTCCGCTTAAGGGCATGACGTGCGCCGGATGCGCCAACACCATTGCCGAAGCGTTGCGGCGCGAGAACGGCGTGAAGCAGGCGACGGTGAATTTCGCGACTCGCAGGGCTACGGTGATCTTTGAGCCTGACGTAACGGGAAAAGAGGCGCTTGCGGCGGCCATTTCCCGGGCCGGGTACGGAGTGGCGGAATCGCAAAACACGTCCGAGGTGGAACTGCTCGAATTCGCTGAAATGCGGCGGCGGTTTCTTGTCGCCGCGGCGCTCACGGCACCGGTGTTCGTCATTGCCATGGGGCATGGGACCTTTGATTTTCCCGGGTCGGTTTGGGTGCAATTGTTGCTAACGACGCCGGTTGTCTTTTACTGTGGCTGGCCCTTCTTGCTTGGGGCCGCGAAGGCGCTGCGGCGTGGGTCCTCGGACATGAATACGCTCATCTCGCTAGGCTCGTTATCGGCCTATGTCTACTCTTGTTGGGCTGTGGCGACCCACCACCACATGGTCTATTTCGAGTCAGCGGCGGTAATCGTGACCCTGATCATTTTGGGCCGGATGCTTGAGGCGCGGGCAAGAGCGCACACGGGAGACGCGATCCGGCAGTTGGCGGCGCTGGTTCCGATGACGGCGCGCGTGATCAAGCGTCGCGTGGAAATTGAGATCCCGATTGAAGACGTTCGGCCTGGGGATGTTCTATTGATCAAGCCGGGAGAAAGAGTTCCGCTTGACGGAATTGTCGCCGAAGGGAATTCCAATATTGATGAATCGATGCTGACCGGCGAAAGCCTGCCGGTGGACAAAGCGCAGGGAGCGGCCGTCTTTGCCGGGACAGTAAATAATTCGGGAAGTCTGTGGGTGACGGTTACGAAGAGTGCGGACCAATCGATGCTGGCTCGCATTGTGGAGTTGGTGGAACAGGCACAGGGACAGTCGGCGCCGGCGCAGCGGTTGGCGGACCGGGTGAGCGCGTGGTTTGTTCCCGCCTGTTTGGCGATTGCAGTCGGCACGTTTTTTTATTGGTTCTTGGTGGCAGCCACGGTTGACCCTTTGGAGACGGCGCTACTCCGCTTTGTGTCGGTGCTGATCATTGCATGCCCTTGCGCTCTAGGATTGGCTACTCCCACGGCGGTGTTGGTGGCAACGGGGCGGGCGGCGAGGCTTGGGATTTTGTTCAAGAGTGGCGAGGCGCTGGAGAGTGCGGCGGAAATCGACACGGTTGTGCTGGACAAGACTGGTACGGTAACCGAAGGAAAGCCGCAGGTGACAATTGTGCGGCCGGAAGCCGGGATCGAGGAGAGACTGATGCTGGAACTTGCCGCGGCGGTTGAACGCAACAGCGAGCATCCTTACGGCAAAGCAATCGTTACAAAAGCGGGGACGCTTAGGGTGCTTGATGTGACAGAGTTTGAATCGCAGCCGGGCCTGGGAGTTAGTGGACTGGTGGAAGGCAAGCGCG
>JAYVXT010000330.1:0-6681 GCA_043785065.1 Bryobacterales bacterium
CCCGCGCCAAGCCTGAATCACGCGCCTAATCTCGCCCGTCACCAAGCGATGCGGCAACGCCCGCACATCCTCCGGCAATTGCCGCAACACAGCATCCACCGAGGGCAAATTCCGCAACGCCGCTTCGCTACTCATTTCAGCATCGGGAACAGTTCCCGGATTTCCGATTCCGTTGGCTGCCGGCCATATTCGCAAATCTCCAATGACTCGACGAACTCCACCTTGCCGGCTTTAGCCGCGCCATACCACTTCACCAACGCCGATTTCACAGAGCCATCCAACGGTTGCTTGCGCGCATTTCGCAGATAGGCCAACCGCGCCTTCGGATCGGCGGGCACCTTGTCTAATTGCCCATCCACCCACGGCAGCCATTCATAAAACTGCGAAACATGGGCATCGAGGGCCGCCACTTTCTTATCCAAAACACTGTCAATCGCAATCGTGATATCCGGACGGAACGGCGCCGGCTTTTGGAAACGATCCGAATAATAAAGGAACACAGGATTCTTCTTCAGGGGAGGAACATCGCTTACCACGTTAGGAACAACCACCATGTAAGCCGCATCCTGCACCAGCACGCCAGTGTAGCGATGGTCCGGATGATAATCGTTCGGCCTGGGCGCAATCACTATATCCGCATTCCACAATCGAATGGCGCGAATAATCTGCTTGCGAATCTCAACCGTCGGCAGCAATTCGCCATCGTGGTTGTCCAGCACTTCATATTCAGCCACGCCGACGCGACGCGCAGATTCCTGTGTTTCGGCCTTCCTCCGCTTAGCCAACATCCCGCCGCCCATGTCTTGATGCCCCGCATCGCCATTGGTCACCGAAAGGAATTTCACCTTGTGCCCCATCTGGGCAAACAGCGCGGCAGTGCCGGCAAACTTAATATCGCAATCGTCAGGATGGGCGCCAATGGCGATGATGCGCAATGGTTGCGCCGAAAGACAGGCGCTAAGCACCGCCAGCAAAATAGAAAGTCGCATTAATAAATTATCCTAAATTCCGAAGTGAGGAGCTAAGTTGAAAGTTTATCGTGACGGCGAATGAATCTCATGCGCGTCGCGCCGTATTTCGTGCAACCTCATCTTTGTCGCCAGCAGAGCCACAAACCCCGTCACCCACAAGGGAACAGTCACCACGACGAATAGTAAGGTGGCAAAACCAGCGGCCGCATCCCGCTCTATGTCAAATAGCCGCAGCCCGATAATAACGAACGCCTGGAACGACCCGATGTTCCCCGGAGCCTGCGGTGGAATGCTGCCCAGCCTTAAAAGCACTAGCACAACCGCCGCCACGCCAAACATCGTGTATTTGTCGAAATACCCGCACATCAAAAAGTAAATCGGCCCAATTTGCAGCAGCAAGTAAACCAAACTAAGCGCCGCCGAATAGAAGAAGGAAGGTGAATTCCCCATTGCCTCCAACCCATCGGCCAAGTGATTCAACCACCGGCGCACTCCCGTCTCCGGCACTTCCTTCATATGCCGCCGCCGGGCCATTGTGACAAACATCATCACCGAAATCAGCACCAAAATGGTGGCCAAGATCAAGCTTCCGGTTAAAAGAAACCGGGGAACGCGAACGGTAGTAGCGACAACCAGGAAGCCCAGAATCAACCATACGCCGTCAAAAAGCCGCTCAATCACCACCGAGGAAAGCACAACCGGGAAATCCACACCGGACCATCGCGATTGCAAAAAACAGCGGATTACCTCGCCTGGTTTGAAAGGAAGAATTTCGTTGGCGAAAAGCCCAATGTAAATGGCTTGCACGGTCTTCTTGACTGGAATGCCACCCACCGGGCTAAGCAGCAAATTCCATCGCCAGCCCTGGACTATGTATACGAGGATGTCGCAGCAAACAGCCGCTAATACCCAATACCATTCCGTCCCTTGTATGAGCTTCCATTCCTTGGCCCAGTCAGCGCCGCGGTATACCCAGATCATGCAGCCGATGGAAACGGCGTAGCCTAAGACGGGCACTAACCAGGAAGGAAACTTCTTTGGGGTAGGACCGCCGTTGGACAATTCCATGCATAACCATGATATCGGATGGGAGTCGATTTGATTTCGTTTAATGGCCCACTGGAAACGGAGGGGTTGAGAAGTTGGTTGAGGATTGCGAGATGTAGGAAGGTTTGAACAAGCGCATTGCTCTATTGGTAGCAGATTTTTAGGATTCGGCGATTTCCGAATCGAACAATTTCTGATCGCTTGAGACCTTAGAAACGCCACCTTGTGGTTGAGGTAGATGAGTGGGATAATCGGCGAAATGCGTAATCGGCGGACCTGGAGACATTTTCTGCTATTGCTGATGGCGTCGGCTATCGGTTGGGGTGCGGAGTATCACGACCCTTCGGGATTCCGAGTGGACCTACCGGCAGGTTGGCAAGCGACAACGTCGGGGGTGGGACACATCGTAATGGTCAGTCCGAATCCGCAAATGTATGTCTTTGTTCGTCCGGTATTGAACCGAACCGCGGACTGCGCCGAGACACTGCGGCAGACAATGAGCAGCAGGGGATCGGAATTTGCTGGGGTCGCGGGCCTAGAGGTGGCGCTGGCCGGTCCTCGGCTGGCGACGGCGCGATTCTTATTTCAAAACGGCAAAAGTCGGGGCTCGATGTTGTGCGCGGAAACGAGTCGGCGCGGGGGAATGTTATACGGTATTGCCGCGCCGGTGAATGACTACGCAAAACAGGCCCCGCAACTGCTTGCGGTGCTGCGGAGCTTTGCGTTCGAAGAGACTCGTCCGGCGGGAGGAGCCTCCAAACCGGCGCCGGTGTTAAACGCAAGTTGGCAAGAGCCGAATGAAATGGCGTATACGTTGGCGCTTCCGCAAGGGTGGCGGGCGACGGGCGGCATCCGGCGGCTTGACGTGACGCACTATACAGACGGAGCACAGTTGACGAGCGCGGATGGAGGCTCGACGATCCGCATTGGCGACCAACGGCTCAACCAGTGCACGGTTCCGGGACCAGGGGCGGCGAGCATGCCTTCTTCGGGTGGTATGACGTATTGCGCAGGGCAGTCCGGTGCGCAGCTTGGCGCCGCGTATTTACGGATGCTAGCTCAAGACTTGAGCATGCGCGACACGCGGATCGTGAGCAGTACGGACCGTCCGGACTTGGCGCAACGGGCTCAGGCTGTCCCGGCATCATTTGGACTGCGGGTGAGATGTTCGGTAGGCGAGATTCGATTCCGGGCGCTGCGAAATGGCGCTCCGGTGGAGGGGGCGATCTACGCACAGACGGCACTGTTCTATGCCGTACAGGGGCAGAACTTCATTGTGGGAACGCAGTTTTTTCAGGTGTCTGGGTTCGTCGGACCAGCGGAGCGGGCGGGGATGCTGGCGCGGTTGACGGGTGCAATCAGCGCCTCGCGACGGGTGAATCCAATTTGGTGGAGCCAGACGCAGGGGATCAATCGCGAGGTGGCGGAGCGGACGCTGGCGACGCTGCGAGCGGAAGGAGCGCATCAGCAAGAAGCATTTTGGGATCGCATGGCTGCGGCGGACCGGCGGCGCGAGGGAGTGAACGACATTCTGGGCGGTACAGTGCGGTTGAGTGATGGCCAGGGGAACCAATATCAGGCCCGGTCGGGCAGTAATTACTACTTCCTGGACACGGAGGCGGCGAAGGTGGCTGGGCACCCCGATGACGCCGTCCGCAAGGCGGATGTTTGGCCGTCGCCGATGGTGGATTTTCGGCCGCTAGAGGTTTTGCGGTGAGGAATTCGAAGAGGGGCAGAAAGGGTGGTAACTGGCGGCTGCGAAGTAATGTTTGTGCCGAATTAGCTTCGCAGCTTTTTCCGTTCTGCCGTCAATGGCGCCTAAACAGTGGAATAGCGTTCGCTTTTATGATTTATTATTTCGCTGCCTTGTATAAATTGCAAACCTTACAAGCTGTTACAAACCGCACCGTCCCAAGTCCGATCAATTCCGCTCCATTGGGCTTGTGACCATGCCCCAAGAACTAAGACTATCCCTTACCCGATTGATGCACCCAGATTCTGCAAATCTCTCGGCTTTCAAAAAGTAATGGTACTCTCAACACGCCAAACCCGATAGACATTGGTATGATTCTTCCACAGCAATGTTATCCTGGTAACATACACCAACATGCAACAACGAACGCTGAGCCACCTGCAGGCTCTTGAAGCTGAAAGTATCCACATTATCCGGGAAGTGATGGCGGAGTTCGCCAAGCCCGTGATGCTTTATTCCATCGGTAAAGATAGCTCCGTTATGGTGCGCTTGGCGCAAAAAGCTTTTTACCCATCCCGAATTCCCTTCCCTCTGCTCCACATCGACACTACCTACAAATTCAAGGAGATGATAACCTTTCGCGACGAGTTCGTGAAATCCATCGGCGCCGACCTGATCGTCCACACTAATACCGAAGCTATCGAAGCCGGGGCCAATCCCTTCGACCTTGGCACACAACGCTGCTGCGGCCTTCTTAAAACCAAAGCCCTGCTTGACGCTCTGGCCGCCGGTGGCTACGACGCGGCGTTTGGCGGGGCCCGCCGTGACGAAGAAAAAAGTCGCGCGAAAGAACGCATCTACTCCTTCCGCGATAAGTTCGGCCAATGGGATCCGAAAAACCAGCGCCCCGAATTGTGGAACATCTACAATTGCAAAATCGAAAAAGGCGAGACCATCCGCGTGTTCCCTCTTTCCAACTGGACGGAAACCGACGTCTGGAATTACATTCAGCTTGAGAACATTCCCATCGTCCCTCTCTACTACGCCAAGGAGCGCGAGATGGTGGTCCGTCACGGCCAGTTGATCCCTCTCGAACACGGCATGCGCCTAACCGAAGGCGAGCAGCCGCAAATGGTGATGAGCCGCATGCGCTCCCTAGGCTGCACCTACTGCACCGGCGCGATTCGCTCAGAAGCCGATAACCTTACCAAAATCGTGACGGAGTTAAACGAATTCAAACGCTCCGAACGCGAAAATCGAATCATCGATCACGACACCGAAGGCTCCATGGAAATGAAAAAACGCGAAGGGTACTTCTAAATGAGCACCCAAATGATCGAAGAACCCAAGGAGCTTCTCCGCTTCTCCACCGCAGGCTCGGTAGACGATGGTAAGTCCACGCTTATCGGCCGCCTACTGCTGGAAACCAATTCCGTGTACGAAGATCAATTGGCATCGGTCGCCAAATCTGGCATCAATCGCTCCACTGGCCCTATTGATCTTTCCCTGCTCACCGACGGACTCCGCGCAGAGCGGGAGCAAGGCATCACCATTGATGTGGCCTATCGTTATTTCCAAACACCGCGCCGCAAATTCATCATTGCCGATACCCCCGGCCACGAGCAGTACACGCGGAATATGGCCACAGGCGCCTCCACTGCCGACTTGGCCATTGTATTGATCGACGCCCGCAAAGGCGTGCTCCCGCAATCCAAGCGGCACGCCTTCATCGCCTCGCTTCTGGGCATTCCTCACGTTGCGGTCGCGATTAACAAAATGGACTTAGTGGAATTTAGCGAAACCGTTTTTAACCGCATCGTAAGCGACTTCCGCACCTTCGCCGAAGGCCTGCAAATTCCATTCATCCAGTTCTTCCCCGTAAGCGCCCTCGACGGCGACAACATCGTCTCCAAAAGCAATAAGACTCCGTGGTACAGCGGCCCGCCGATGCTTGAGTACTTGGAAACCGTCCCGCTGGATGCCGGCCGCAACTTCAATGACCTGCGCTTTGCCGTGCAATACGTAGTGCGCCCCAACCTCGATTTCCGCGGCTTCGCCGGCCAATTGGCTTCCGGCATCTTGAAGCCCGGCGATTCAGTGATGGCCTTGCCCAGCGGCCGCACCACCAAAATAAAGTCACTCCCCAGCTTCGACGGCCCACTCCAAGAAGCATTCCCGCCCATGTCCATCACCGTGGAATTGGAAGATGAAGTGGATATCAGCCGCGGCGACATGCTGGTTGACCCGCGTCGTATGCCGCACGTCTCACGCCGTCTTGAAGCGCATGTGGTATGGATGCAGGAAGCCCCACTAAAAGCCGGAACACCTTACCTGCTGAAACACACCACTCAAACGGTAACCGCATCGGTCAGCGAACTCCGCCATAAAGTGGACATCAACACCATGGCCCACCTGCCCGCCGAAGAATTAGGGCTGAACGAAATCGGCCTGGTCCAAATTGAAGCTAAGCGCCCACTGTTTTACGACATCTATCGTGAAAACCGCGCGACCGGTTGCTTTATTCTGATTGACCCGGAAACCAACGCCACCGCCGGGGCCGGCATGATCACGGAAGCCGCGTGGGCCGGACGCGACCGCCGCCGTTCCGCGGGCTTGCAACTGGAAGAAGGGGTTCTTACTCCAGCCGAGCGCTATAAGCGCAATGGCCACTATCCAGTCACTATATGGCTTACAGCCCGCAAGGACCTTGCTTATCTGCTGGAACGCCGCTTGTTCGACCGTGGCTGTCAGGTGCATGTGCTGGCCGACGATCACGAGACGAACTTGCTTCCCGAATTCGCGTCGGTGCTAAATCACGCCGGGGTGATCGCCATATGTTCCATCGCCTCCGATGACGATTCAGAAAGAGACCGCGCCGCTTCCTCCATCGACCGGTTCGTGGCCGTGGATCCGGCCGACCTGCCAACCGACGACAACACCGCCGCAAACAAAATCCTATCCCGTTTAGAG
>JAYVXT010000331.1:0-6662 GCA_043785065.1 Bryobacterales bacterium
CCGGCAGGACGCACGGCGGATGGACACGACGTCCTGGGCACCTACAGAGTTGTCTGCGACGAGCGGGAAATGTCCCGCCTTCCGCGGAATTTCGAAGAACTGATTGCGTTGCCGAAAAGCCGCCATGGCTCAATCATGGAAGGGCGTCCCGACAAAGGACCAGGCCGCTTCAAGACCGAGCCAAATCGCGCCGGATCCACGCTATTTGTCGCGCCGGAACTGGTGCATGGCACCCTCGCCAAAGGTTTCGAAATCTACCGGGGACTGGCAAACCCGCTGGATCGCGCCATCTTCATGATGTTCCTCATATCGGAGGTTCACCCATTAGCCGATGGTAATGGGCGCGTCTCTAAAGTAATGATGAACGCCGAACTAGTCGCGGCGGGCGAATGCCGGATTATTGTTCCCACCGTTTACCGCAACAATTTCCTATCGGCTTTGAAGGCGCTATCGATGAACGGGATCACCGGCGCGGTCGCAAGAGTTGTGGATTTTGCGCAGCGATACACGTTGGCGATTGATTTCTCCGATGTGGAGAAGGCTCACGGCATGCTTGAGCGCACCCATGCATTCGTTGATGCGAACGAAGCTGATTCCGCTGGCATACGCTTGATGTTGCCTACCCCGGAAAATGCTGGCTACATGACTATTGAAAACAAACCCATTCCAGCTTAGAATAAACCCATACGCGATTGTGGCATCACAGCCCAACAGCGTGTCACAGCAACACAGGCAAGATGCCTGATTCCGAACCAACTGATTGATTTGATTACTGGTTAGCTTTGGCAACCAGACTGCTCTTGTAAGAAGTGAAGATGAACATGCGGCACTGGTTCCTCAGCATTCTGACTTTAGCAAGCCTCACAGCGACTACGCTTGAGCGCTTGAGCATGGATCAAATCATCGCCAAATCCACTTATATCGTCAGGGCAAAAGTTATCGGAGGAGCGGGGACGATTTCCAATCGGAGTATTTACACGAAATATTCCCTGCAAGTGATTGAAACATTAAAAGGATCAGCTGCATCTTACATCGAGGTTTTGGTCCCAGGCGGAACCTCTAACGGTATGTCCCAATCCATCGCCGGGGCTCCAAAATTGACGATTGGAAACGAAATGGTCCTTTTTCTGTGGCAGTCGCCCAAGGGCAACTTAATGGTAATCGGCATGCAGCAAGGTGCGTTTGATCTTCAGAAAGATGCGACGGGCAAGCAGTTCATATCGCGAACCGCAATCACCGACTCGGCTTTGCTTGATGGTGCTAAACTCATTCCTCAAACAGACAACGGTTTCCGGATGTCATTGCTAGACCTCCGGCAGCGGATATTGGCGGTAAAAGAATAGGCCAATGAGGATCCGAAATACATTAGCGAAACTAATTGCCGGGTGGTTGCTTTTGACTCCCATCGCCCATGCCTACTATTTCTTCGTCCACTACGCTAGCCGCAATGCTCCCTATAATGTAATCGTTGAGAAATTTGATCTTAATGCTCTGCCAGAAAAGACAGTTACATTTTTAATTTCCGACCAAGGACCAACCAAACTGGCCGATGGGGATAGCTATTCAGCGGTGATTAGCCAAATACGCGCCGCAGCGGCCATATGGAATACGGTAGAAACTTCGGATCTTCGCCTCCGCTTCGGCGGCTACTTTTCCGCGCAGAGCCCGGCTGCGCAGATTACACCCGGCATCGATATTGTGTTTGATGATCTTGAGCCCGGCGTGTTTGGCCGTGGTGGACCGATTGTGCGCGGAGATCAATTGAACCCGGCGAATAATGCATCTTTTGTGCCGGTTATACGTTCCCTGGTTACGCTGCAAAAAGATCTCTCGCTACGTCCTTCTTGGGGGGAACTGTTCTTTCAGACGGCAGTTCACGAAATCGGTCATGCCCTCGGCCTTCAGCATTCCACTTCGGCCGGCGCGATGAGTCAGGATTTACAACGCACCACCTCAAAATCCGCCCCTCTAACGAAAGACGACATCGCAGGGATTTCCACGCTCTATCCAACCAAGAGTTACAAGGATACGTTCGGATCAATTTCCGGCAAGGTCACTCTTGGCGGAACGGGCGTCTCGCTGGCCAGTGTCACGGCTATTGTTGCGAAAGGGCCGGCCATCAGTACTTTTACTAATCCTGATGGAACCTACCGCATTGATGGCATCCCGCAAGGGTCTTACAACCTCTATGCGAGCACGCCGCCTCCCACTATTAATCTAGTGTTGCCCAAGGATAATACCAACCATGAATTTGACCTCAACGCCGTATTCGATTCCGTATTTTTCCTGGGCTTGAAGTCAATATCTTCCGCGCTTCCCTCCACCAACGTGACCACGGGAGAGGTAAAAGATAACTGGAACTTTGCGGTCCAGCGGCGTTCCGTAATTACTCTTTTCGACATCCAAACTTACAGCTACCCTGGCCAGATACTGGTGCGCCCCGCATTTATCACGACCTATTCCCTCACCCCGGAATACCTCAACCTTCCTGGGAACCGCAATTTTTCGTACGTCCGGGGGGATGGCGTTTTTCAGAACGGTCAACCGGCGGGCTTGCAAGTGTCTCCATTCGGAGAAGGCTTGGCGGCGGGGAGCCTGAAAGCGGTTACTGCCGATTATATGCAAGTGGATTGGCTGCCCCGGCCGTCGTTCCTTTCAGAAGGGACCGATCACCTAATCTTTAACCGGAACGGGGAAATATTCGTTCTTCCCAATGGCCTGCATATTGTTTTGCGCCCCCCGCCCTCCGTCACCTCGCTAACTGCGGGAATAGACGCTAGCGGGACAAGCGTGATCTTCGTTTCGGGCGCCAATCTATCCTCCGATACTAAAATCCTGTTCGATGGCTTTTCCGCCATCAATAAATTGATCGATGACCAAGGGCGGTTAGTTATCGGGGCGCCCAACGCTCCGGGAGGTTCAAAGAGTTGGGTCACTGCCGCGAACCCGGATGGTCAAAGTTCCTTATTCGTCCAATCGCCGGTCCTTTATACCTTTGATGGCGTAGATAACTCTTCGATCATTGTGGCAAACACTTCCCTCCCCGTTGGGTCCGATTCAGTGATTCCCGTGGACGGAATCAACGCTGGTTTCGATGTGAACGTAACAGCGGGATTTTCCAGTACCGATCTGTTCGTGAAAAAGATCTATGTAGTGAACTCCAACCGGCTATTGATGCAGGTCTCGGTCGCAGCTGGAGCCCAACCCGGTGTTTATGCATTACGCCTCACTACAGGCCTGAAAAACTTCGTGCAAGCACAGGGGCTTACCATAGTAGCGCCGAACCCCAAACAATTGACGATCTCTGTTCCCGGCAATGTGCAGGCCTACCAACCTGGGGCCCCTGGAACTTTGAATGTGGTAAATCTACCCGACAATGCCTCGAACCCCGTTTTATTCATTGGCAATGCACAAGTTTCCCCGGTAGCCGTTCTAGGTGGATCGATCAGCTTCACGGTTCCGGCCAACTTGGCTAATGGGCCTGCACTGGCCAGGCTGCAATACAATGGCGATACCAGCCAATCCATCGTCCTGACCCTTGCACCTCTGACCCAAATCACTTCCTTGTTGGCCGGTCCCGGCTTCCCTGTCGACACCAATCGCCCAGCCAGATTGGGCGAACAACTGAGCATGATCATAACGGGGCTTCCGGAAAACTTCGGGACACCTAAACAGGTGGCGATCAGCATCGCCGGCGTTGAACATAAGCCCGTCGGCATTATACCGTTCGGTGCGGCCGTGCAAGTTCTTTTCTTCCTGAAGAGCGAATTGAACAGCGGCGTGTTGCCAATGACGGTGACATTGGACGCATTGACCACGCCGGTCTACAACATCCCGGTCCTGATTCAGAAGTAGACCATCAATTCTCTTCCCCCGCGCCTTTCACGGCCAGCGATGGTTCGGCGTTCACTTTGGGTAACCATTTTGCCAGCTCTTTCTTGACCGCCGCCGATTCCGGCTTCGATGCCAGATTCGTCCACTCCATCGGATCCACATTGTGGTCGTACAACTCTTCGGTCCCATCGCTGTACCGGATATAACGCCAGCGCTCGCTCCGTACGCCATGATTTCCTTTGCGGAACGTAGTCACGGCGGGGCGGTCCCATTTGGCCTTAGGATCTTTCAATAAGGGGAGCAAGCTCTTCCCTTCCAGTCCCGTCTTTGGATTCAGCCCGCATACATCGATCAACGTCGGATAGACGTCCATCAAACTGACCGTCCTATCGCAACGGCCCGACGGTTTGGTTACGCCGGGGGCAACGACCATGAATACGTTATGCGTTGCCTCTTCCCACAAACTAAATTTACGCCAATGAAGTTTTTCGCCCAAGTGCCAGCCGTGATCGCTCCACAGCATGATGATCGTATCCTTGGCAAGGGGGCTTTTGTCAAAGGCGTCCAGCACACGCCCCAGCATCGCATCGCAGAAACTAATGGATGCCAGATAGCCTTGCACCGCCTGCTTCCACTGATTGTGCTCGACAACCTTTTTGTGATCGCCATTCGGTTTGGCCATGGCGACGCCCATCGGAGGCACATCATCCAAATCGTCGGCCTTAACGCTGGGCAGTTCGATTTTCTCCAATGGATGCATGTCGAAATATTTCTGAGGCACATACCATGGAAGATGCGGCCGGAACAATCCGCAAGCCAGAAATAGGGGTTTATCGTGCTGCTTGGCCATTTGACCAATCACCCAATCGGCCACCTTGCTGTCGCCCATGTCGCCGTCCTTGGCATCACGATCGAGCGGCCCCCAATCAAATTGGGCGGTGTTGGGAATGCCGTTCACCGGCGTTTTAGCGGGCTTGGGGTCCGGAGGCTTTTGCCGGTCTAGAGACGGGAAATATTCATCCCAACTTTGCGGGTCGGGAAACGCGTCGTGATAAGTTTTGCCGCTCCCGATGGCCTTGTACCCATTGGCCCGGAAATGCTGCGGTATGGTGTCCACCTTGGCCAAGACAGGGGCTTTCCGCCAAGGTTGATTGTTTTCGTAAACGCCAGAAGTGGCGGGCGTGATACCGGTCATCAGCGCGGCCCGCGAAGGATTACATAAGGGCGCCGCGCAGTGGGCATTGGTGAAAAGCACGCCCCGCGCGGCCAAGCGGTCAAAGTTCGGAGTCTTTGTTTGGGGATGGCCTCCCAAGCATCCGATCCAATCGTTCAAATCGTCAATGGCGATGAACAAAACATTTGGACGATTTGCGGCGTGGAGTGACTGTGAGGCTATGCCTACTCCAAGGGTGGTCAGAAATTTGCGGCGGTTCATGGAATGCAACTAGAATACTAAATGTTTAAGTAGCCGATGAGCCTATCCGGGAAAGGTCGGTCACCGGAAACAAAGTAGTGGAAATGCTTGTTCGGCCACATCACTCCCGACCGCAGTGAAGGAAGAAACTTTCGTTCGCTGATGCTCATACTTCTTGACCATGGCATACCGCGAAGCATTGCCCGTTGGCTTCAGGGCCACACCATTGTAGAAGCAATTGCAAAGGGATGGGATAGATTATCCAACGTCGCTTTGCTTAAACCAGATGAAGATGCGATGTTTAAACTCCTCCTATCCACCGACAAAAGTTGATAGTCATATTGATCGTTATCACGGTGGTGAATGCCGCGCCCCCCGAAAGTTACGACGAAGTGGATATCCCGCTCAGGTAAACCTAGAGCCAATTGCAATAGATAACTGACAAGTGTTACTTTACTGAGTGCCCTTATGATTCGGAGCTTCGGGCATCGTGGAATGAAGCGGCTTCATGAACGCGACGACCGGAGCGGGATACGGCCAGATTTGGTGGACGCCGTTCAGGAAATTCTAACCGTTTTGGATTCAGCGGAATCGCCAAAGGCACTGAACCTTCCCGGGTATCGCTTGCATCCCCTCAAAGGCAACTTGAAGGGAATGTGGTCGGTGACCGTCCGAGCCAACTGGCGCATAATTTTCCATTTCGAGGGAATTGACGTTCATAACGTTGAATTGATCGACTACCACTAGCTAGGAGAAACGCAATGTCCATGAAAAATCCAGCTCATCCAGGACGCATCGTTCGAAGCGCTTGCCTTGAACCTCTGGGACTCACCGTGACTGCGGGAGCAAAGATTCTCGGCGTGACTCGTCAGGCCTTGAACAATGTCATCAACGGCAAGTCCGGCATCAGTCCGGAGATGGCGATCCGGCTAACAAAAGCATTCGGCAGCACCGAGGAAACCTGGCTACGCATGCAACTCGCCTACGACCTCGCCGCAGCACGGAAGAACGAAAGCAAAATCAAGGTTAGGCGCCAGCATGTTCCGCAAGAATTACATGTTCAATAGTGGCTATGGAGTTTAGCGAAAAGGATATGGCGGAGGTTTGGAAAGCATAGTGGCAGCTCGTACAGCCTGACGCCGACAGGATGTGAGATATGTGAGAGAAGTGGGCACTTGCAGTTCGACCGTGGTTACTCAATGCCTTAACCGCTAGTCAACATGAAATGTGGTCATGCTCTAGAATTGAATATTTGAACGCACACAGCATTAGTGTACGATGAAACCAGGAAAAACCAGGAGTATAGAAAGCGGAGGGAATTGGCAAAACCCAATTCCCTCCGCTTCCAACCAAACGGTAGCTTTATGAAGATCAATGTGATAATCCACAAGGCTGAAGAGGGTGGATACTGGGC
>JAYVXT010000332.1:0-6654 GCA_043785065.1 Bryobacterales bacterium
TCGAAGCGGCTTTCCGAGTCGATGGATCAGAGTGGTCGGCCCGGTTGCGAAGTGAAATGGCCGCGTATCCTTTGACGGGTTCGTGCTGAACTCCTGCTCAATCAGCCGCATTTGGCGAACCACGCCCGATGCCAATTCCGCCAAGCGCAAAGCGGCGGGGGTCGGCGCCAGCCGTTTGCCGGAACGAATAAAGAGCTCAGTTTGCAAGCCCATCGACAAACTTTGCATCTGCAGACTAATGGCCCCCGTAGATAGGCCCATTTTCTCCGCGGCCTTCGTGGCGCTTCCGCAATCAATCACAGCCAAAAACATTTCCAGTTGACGGATGTCCATATTTTTGAAGACCTAAACAATAATTATCTATTGAGGAATGTTAAAGTGTCCAGTCTATTCCTAAAAAACCCTCAGCGCCGGTAACTTCAGCTAACATGGGTGCTCGACTCATTTTTCCACATGAATATCGACCTATCCCTACAAGCCGCTGACCTTGCGCCGTCCGTAAAGTCACTATTTGATCACGCGGCGGTTAAAATTCGTGCTCTCAACAATGGCTGGAGCCCGGCGGCGGGCTCGCCCGTGTTCACGTCAAACGGGAAATACACCAGCCGCGGCTGGACCGAATGGACCCAAGGGTTCCAATTCGGCTCCGCTTTGTTGCAATTCGACGGTACGGGCGATCCGGAGTTTCTCGAGATCGGCCGCAACCGCACCGTGGAAGTAATGGCTCCGCACATCACCCACACCGGCGTGCACGATCATGGCTTCAACAATGTCAGCACTTATGGAAACCTGCTGCGCTTGATGGCCGAAGGCCGGATCGAAGCAAACCTGTGGGAAAAGCGTTTCTACGAGCTTGCTTTGAAATGCACCGGAGCCGTACAGGCCGCCCGCTGGACAAACATCGCCGGCGGCGGCGGCTTCATCTATTCCTTCAACGGCCCACATTCCCTTTTCGTCGATACCGTCCGCACCGTGCGCGCCCTTGCCGTAAGCCACCGGTTGGGACATGCGCTATTCGGCGAAAACGACAAACGCTTTTCCTTGCTCGACCGAATGCTTGATCATATCAGCGCCACTGCCCGATATGCGGTCTACTACGGCGAAGGCCGTGATTACTACGATGTGCGAGGACGCGTCGCTCACGAAAGCATCTTCAACACGAACGATGGCAATTACCGCTGTCCGAATTCGCAACAAGGGTATGCGCCCTTCAGCACCTGGACGCGTGGGCTCGCATGGGCCATGCTAGGTTTTGCTGAAGAACTCGAGTTTTTGGCCACTATTCCCGATACGGATTTAGAGCCTCATGGCGGAAGAGCCAAGGTGGTTGCTTGGATGACCAAAGCGGCCAGGGCGGCATGCGATTTCTATATGGACAACACCGCCGCCGATGGCATTCCTTATTGGGACACAGGCGCGCCAGGCCTGGAAAAGCTGGGCGATTGGCGCGGCCGGGCTTCCGATCCTTTCAATGATTACGAGCCGGTGGACAGTTCCGCGGCTGCCATCGGGGCGCAGGGTTTGTTGCGGTTGGGCCGCTATTTGAGAAACGAAACATATTGGCAAGCGGGCCTCACCGTCACGCGCAACTTATTCGCCGCCCCCTATCTAAGCACGTCCGATGCGCATCAAGGGCTGATTCTCCATGCCGTCTATCATAGGCCGAATGGGTGGGACATCGCGCCCAAAGGCAGCACGGTTCCATCGGGCGAAGCCTGTATGTGGGGCGACTACCATGCCATGGAACTTGCCGCGTACTTGCACCGCGTGATTGAGGCGAAGCCCTACTTGACCTTCTGGTGTTAGCTTGCGCGGTGAGAAGTACCCCGAGCCCGACTGCTCAAGGAACAGAATCGGCATCGAAAAGCCACAACAATTCAAAGGTATAATCCCAAGATGGCTTTGAAGTCCATCTTTCTCTCATTTTTTCCTCTCTTGGTGGCGGCCCAATCCGCCACCTCCCCAAGCCCCCGAAAGCTCGACTCCGCTCGCCTTGAAGCCATCGAACAACGGATGAAATCCTACGTCGATCGTGGCACTATAGCCGGCGCTGTAACGCTGGTTGCTCGCGACGGCGTCGTCGGCCGCGTCTCGGCCACCGGCTTCCGCGATCTGGATGCAAAGTCGCCAATCAAAGCCGACACTATTTTTCAAATCATGTCCATGACCAAACCAGTCACTGGCGTCGCGCTCCAAATCCTCGTTGAAGAAGGCAAGGTAGCCATCAACGATCCGGTGGAAAAGTATCTGCCCGAGTTCCGTGGCCAATGGATGGCCAGCGCTAAATCAGCCGAAGGCATGGCACTCAAAAAGCCCGCCCGCCCTATCACCATTCGAGACTTGATGACGCACACCTCCGGCATGCCTACCGATTTTCCAAAACCCGTGCAAGATACTCGCTACCAACGCACACTTACCGAGTTAGTGGACGTAGCTTCCCAACTCCCTCTTGAATTCGAACCAGGTACTAAGTGGACTTACTCAAACACGGGCCTTGCCACGCTCGGTCGAATCATCGAATTGGCGGCCGACCAGCCTTATGAAATGTTCGTCCAGCGCCGGATCCTCGATCCATTGGGGATGAAGGACACCCACTTCTTCCCGCCTGAGGAAAAGTACAACCGCATCAGCATGGCCTACGCGCTGGCCGAAGGCCGCTTAAAAAAGGCGGACGTCGACTACACCCGCAAAGGCGCGAAAATGCCCGGCCCTGCCGGAGGGCTATTCTCCACCGCCGCTGACTTGGCAAAGTTCTACAACATGATGCTAGGCGGCGGAGCTCTTAACGGCAAGCGCATTCTATCGAAAGCCTCCGTCGATACGATGACACACCTGCACACCGGCGAGATTGACCCGGCTGGCCACGGACCCGGAATGGGTTACGGACTAACTTGGACCGTGGTAAAAGACTCCCGCGGCACTACCGATTTACGAGCCGAAGGAACTTACGGCCACGGCGGAGCCTTCGGAACCGACGCGTTTGTCGACCCTGTCCGCGGCATAGTCGGCATCTTCCTGATCCAACGCACATCGGGCGGCACATCCACCGAACGCGATACATTCCGAGCCATGGCGGAGGCCGCAGCCCTTGACTAGAAACCTGCCCCTTTTTCCTGCGACTGGGCCCCCCAGGCAGACCGGCCAGTATATTAAGATATTCCGAAACCAATTAAACCTTTTCCTGCTTGCGGGCCTAACGCAAGCGGCCAGCATCGATCAACCCCAGCTCGCGCAAATCACCGGGCGCATGAATGCCTTCGTCGCAAGCGGTTCCATCGCAGGGGCCGTCACGCTCGTGGAGCATCAAGGCAAAATCGTTCACCTCGCCGCCACCGGCTACAACGACCTCGCGGGCAAGACAAAGATGGATACCGGCACGATCTTAGAGATCATGTCCATGACCAAACCATTCACCGGCACTGCAATCATGATGCTGGCCGAAGAAGGCCGTCAACGGACTCGCTTCGGCGAACTGAATTGATTGTTTCTTATCTGCATTGCGCCGCGCCGAAGCGGCCTTTGCGCTAACCATCCCCCGATGGAAATCGGGGGATGGTTCGGAGCCCCAACAGCGGATTGGGTTCGGAAGAATCCTCCCGATTCCCATCGGGGGTTAGTTAAATGCCCGAGAAGCCTATTCGGCGGATTACAACAATCCAAACGAGATAGAATGGTTGCGTGACCTACCGGATTGTGCCGGGGAAAGCGCGAATTACTTGTTACTTACTAGCCGCATTGCCTCTAGCGGCCGTCGAACCTTGCCAACTCCTCGTAGCCACCCGCGCACTAAGAGATCCAAACTTTTCAAAGACCGTGGTCTTACTGGCCGAAGTGAAACGAACAGGCGTCCTGGGTTTGGTTCTGAACCGGCCAATGCGCAATGTTCCAATCTCGCGTGTGTTTGCCGGGGCAAAACAAATCAACGATCCGGTATACTACGGTGGCCCGGTGGAGCGCGGCGGCATGGTGGCTTTGCTGCGCGGGCCCGCTGCTAAAACAGTTTGTGGCGATATTGCCTTGGTGGCCGAAGATAAGCAACTTAATAAAGCAATCGAACTCCATCCCGGCGCCTCCAGCCTTCGCGTTTATGCCGGGTATGCGGGTTGGGGCAAGGGGCAATTGGAAAAAGAAATTGAACTTGGAGGCTGGCTTGTGGCTCCGTTTCAACCCTCCGCCGTTTACGATTCCAAGCCAGTTACATTGTGGGACCGCATGATCGCCGCGACGGAGACCAGGTTAGCTCGGGTAACTAAGAAGTTCTCCCGCATAACGACTGTGATATGATCCCTCCCAAAGGGGTTAGTCCATGCGACATATTTGCACGCTCTTTTTGTTACTCAATTTCTGCTTGGCCGCGTTGGCCCAGAATGATCGCGGCGCCATTACGGGCGAAGTGAAAGATCCCGGCGGCGCGGTTGTCCCCAATGCAACCGTCATTGCCAGGAACGCCGGCACCGGCGCTGAATCGAAGACCACCACCACGTCCACCGGAAATTACACTATCCCTTCGTTAATTGCCGGTAATTACATTCTCACAGTGGAAGTGAAGGGCTTCTAGAAGGTTCAACAGCAAAACATTGACGTGCAGGTATCGATGACAAATCGTGTGGACGTCACCCTTCAAATTGGCGCACCACCGACACCATCACTATCACTGCGGAGACGGCCCAGCTGAAGACGGAATCGGCCGAACAAAGCACCATCCTCGAAACCAATCGTATCAATTCCCTGCCGCTAGACTTCGGCGGCGGCGGCGGAAGTTTCGGCAACATCCGCAGCACCTTCGCGTTTAACATGCTCTCCCCCGGAGTTACCGGCAGCGGACAAACCTCGGCTGCCGTTAACGGATTGCCAACCGGAACGTTCCGCGTGCAAATCGACGGGCAAGACGCCACCAGCCAAAACGACCCGAATTGGACTTCCACCGTATCGCATTCCTCCGTGGATGCGATTGAAGAGTTCTCTTTGCAAACCAGCAATTTTTCAGCCGAGTTCAGCCAGGTGGGCGGCGGGCTGTACAACTTCACCACTAAGTCCGGAACAAACCAGCTGCACGGCGCGGGATACGAATACTTGACCAACGAAGCCCTGAACGCGCAGCGCCCCTATTTCACTCCCACCGTTCCGCAGACAAACCCGCGCAGCCGCAAGCATGATTTTGGCGGCGCCATTGGCGGCCCGTCTATATTCCGAAAGTTTACGACGGCAGAAACAAGACGTTTTTCTTTTTCAGCGAAGAGGTTTTCCGCAACGTCACATTTCCCAACGGATCCTCCTTTACCCGTCTGCCGACCAACGCAATGCGCGGCGGCGATTTTAGTGCAACCGCCATTTTCCCCGGCCAGAACATTGGAACAGACCCGGCGGGCAATGGGATTTTGAATGGCGCTATTTACGATCCGGCTACACGTACGACGCTACCAAGCGGCCAGATTATCGTCACCCCCTTCCCGCGCAACATCATCCCACCGGCCCGCTTTGATCCCGTTGCGTTAAAGATTCAGAACCTGATCCCGCTGCCGACGAATGCGAATCAAACCGCCAACTATGCCCAGTTAGTGCCGACGCCTAACAATCAGCAGACCCCAACTTTGAAGATCGATCATGTGCTTCCCGATACATCCCGCTTGTCGTTCTACTTCAACAAACTCACTACCAATCAGTTGACGGCCAATGACAGCTTGCCTCAACCGGTTTCCACGGTTCGGGTGCAGGCCATTTACGGCACTATTGTCCGCTTGAACCACGATAAATCCATCACGCCCACTCGGAGCCGGACGGCAGAGTTGTGGACGAGCCGATTGGGGCGGTCACTTCGTTTAGGCATGAATTGGGCCACTTTTAACAAACTCCATTCCGCCGCTATAAACACTTCACACACGAAGGTGGCGTAGCTGCGCCATTGATTGCCCATTGGCCGAAGGAGGATTTCTTCCGCTCTAAGTGGACGGTTCATGAATCAGCCAGGCCACTTAGTGGATGGTATGCCCACCGTGCTGCAACTAACTCGGGCAAAGTATCCCGCGAGGCGTAATGGTTCGAAGAAGTTCGAAGATTATTCCTTTGGACGGAGCGAGCTTCGCGCCAGCCTTCCAAGGAAAGGGTTGGACGCGGCGCAAACCATTACTATTTCCATTAAACAACAAATTAGCGAATGACGAGTATCGCGGAATCCCCCGATTGCCATCAAGGGCTGGTGTTGATTGCTTCGGCGTCTTAAGATGCGAAGCGCGGCACTCAATTTGACGAGGGCGGCGCGGGCGGAGTATCTGTTTTGCCCACAACATACAAAGTTCCCGCGTTTTGGGTATAGATCTTGCCCTCCGGACCAATCGCCAATGGGGTATAGGCTGCCCCAACCGCCAGCTTCAAGAAAATATTGCCAACCTGCTTGCCGTTACGATCCACCGCGTACACATTGCCGTCTTCGCTATTGGCGTACATCACGCCATCCTGATCCACGGCCACCATATTCACGCACCATTCAAAGCCGGCGGAGTGTGGCGTGCATTGCTGGGTCCCATCGGCAAGCGTTTGGCACGCCATATTATTCGTACTGAGAAATGTCCATTCAGGTTGTAAGTTGGCGTTCAAACTTACTAACTCATACTTTTCCTCGTCGGGCAAACAGAACTCCGGGTAACCGCAATATGA
>JAYVXT010000333.1:0-6637 GCA_043785065.1 Bryobacterales bacterium
GCCGGGTCGTGATTAATCTGCTCGGTGTACATGGAGCGAACAATACAAACCTCGTCCGCCACACTGCCAATTTGCGGAAACAGGCTGCAAATTTCCTGACCCGATTTGCCGAATCGTTGAAAGCTATGTTGGGGGCCGAAGCAGATCAGTGGCTTGCCTTGCAGCTGCGCGATTTGTTGGCCTTTCGTAAATGAATCGGGCATGCCCTTGCCATGCATTTCGGCCAGCTTGGGTTTGGAATCGAACGTTTCCAAATGCGACGGACCGCCAGCCTGATAGAGGAAGATGACGCGCTTCGCCTTCGGCGTATGGTGAAGAGGGTTGACTGCCCCTTTGCCCAACATATCGGCCGCGAAAAGATCGTGCAAAGCAAATGCGCCCAGACCGGCAACACCACGGCCAAGGAAGGTGCGCCGATGAATATTTAGAATTTTATCGTTGCGATTCATGCTAGTTCCTTGTAATGGTTTCATGCAGGTTCAAGATGGCGCGGGCCACGCTGGTCATGGCCGCGAGTTCCGCCGTCTTGAATTTCGATGGCAGAGGAGCTTCACCAATCGAGAGCAGCACCTTCGCCGATTCGGCATTGGTTTGGAATTCCGCCAAGCTCTTTTTGTGCAGTTCGCGAAGGATTTTTGACTCTTCCGCCGTCGGCTTGCGATTCAGCGCCTTCTCAAACCCCCAATTCAATTGCGCTGGAACTCCAGAGGCGGCGCGTTGCATATTCTGCGCAAAGACTCTGGCCGATTCAACGAATGTCGGATCGTTCAACATCACCAACGCCTGCAGCGGTGTGTTGGAATTGGTGCGGTTCACAACGCACTCCTCGCGGCTGGGCGCATCGAAAGTCATCAGGCTTGGGTGTAGAAATGTCCGCTGCCAATGCGTGTACAGGCCGCGACGGTAAAGATCATCCCCACGGCTGGCGGCGTACTCGCGCTTGGGAAAATTCAATGACGCAAGATAGCCGTCGGGCTGATAGGGCCGCACGCTCGGTCCTCCAAATTTTTCGTTGAGCAAACCGGAAACTGCAAGGGCCACGTCGCGAACCTCTTCGGCATCCACGCGGAATCGGCTTTGGCGGGAGAGCAATCGGTTATCCGGGTCGCGATCTTCCGAATCTTTCGAGCCGGCGGAACTCTGCCGGTATGTCTCGCTCAAAACAATTGTTCGAATCAGATGCTTGACGTCCCACGCGTGTGCGCCTTCCGCCTTAAAGGTTGGTTCCATGAATTCCGAGGCAAGCCAGTCCAGCAGTTCCGCGTGGACTGGCCACTCACCTTGGGAACCAACATCATCCAGCACTTTCGAAAGGCCCGTGCCGAACAGCTGCCGCCAAGTGCGATTTACAAATACCCGTGCGGTTAGCGGATTGTCGCGCGTCACCAGCCAGTTAGCCAGGTCGAGCCGCGTGGCTCTGCCTTGGGTTTGCAGCTTGCCGAAAATTTGAGGAATCGCGGGCAATACAACTTCTCCGGATTCGTCCAGGAAATTGCCGCGCGGCAGAATACGTGTGACTTGCGGTTCGCCCGCTTCAGTCACTACAACCTTCGGGATGGAGGATTCCAGCAGGTTTGCCCTTGCTTCAGTGAAGGCGAGGCGAAGCGCATTTGGATTTGTGGTTTGTTCGTAGAAATTATCTAGCGCCTTCTTGTGATCGGAAGTGCGTTTGTCAGAGGCTGTTTCAAGCGCCTTCAGCACATCATCGGGAAGACCTCCTGGCTTTGTTTTGCGGTTGGGATCGGGCCACGGCGCGTCCGCTTCGGTCACACCGATGCGGAATCGTCCGATGGTGGCGCGGCGCGTGGTTGAGTCTTGGCGGATGCGCACTGTCAAAGTATCGTCAACGCCGGTAGTCAGCTTTTGTTGGAAGGTGAGAGCCAGGAACGGCATCCTGGTATCGCCATAGGTCAACGCGCCCCATCCGGTTTTGGAATCGCCGTCAATTGCGGTTAGAGCGGGGAGTTCCATGGCTGAGGCAGTAGTATTACCGCGAGCAAAAGCGAAGTCCAACTTAGTTCCGTTTCGTTCAGCCTCCACTTCGGTAATCACGAAGCGGTCAGCGCCACGGGCGAGGCTCAGACCGGGTAGACTGTCGTCCTGATTCACTTCCAGCCCTAAGCCAGTCCAGGTTCCTACGCCAGGTTTCAAGGTAACGATGTAGGTTTCATTGCTAAGATTTGGGCCGCTCACTATGACGCGGGAATCTTTGTCTATTGACAATTTGGCCCCGTTGATTGAGGTCATCGAAGCAGGGTTCACCATCTTCCACCCGGTGCGTCCGCTTTTGTAATCTCCGAGCAATTTCTTTTCCCAAACGGCCCGTTGTTCAGAAGTTGGTTTGGGGGTACGAGCAAGGCGAACCTTTTCCGCATCCATTCGACCTCTGAAAGCGGCGAGTTCGGCTACCTGATTCTGCGTTGGAAGCGAAAGTACCGTCCCCCAGGCTTTTGGCCCCTTGTCCGGCACAAGGCCTGTCTCCTTGATGTCTGCGAAGAAAGCCTTCATCGAGTAAAAATCTTTCGATAAGAACGGGTCGAACTTGTGGTCGTGGCATTCGGCGCAGCCCATGGTGCTCCCAAGCCAAACAACGCTAGTGGTGCGCACCCGGTCCGCGCCATACTTTGCCAAATATTCCACAGGCTGCAATCCGCCTTCGGCTGAAGTCCGGTTCATGCGGTTGTAGGCCGATGCAACCTTTTGCTCCGTGGTAGCATTGGGCATCAGGTCGCCCGCAAGCTGCTCCCTCGTGAAATGGTCGAACGGTTTATTGTCGCGGAAGGAGTTCAGCACGTAGTCGCGATACGGCCATGCGGGAAATGGATTGTCACCATGGAAGCCACAGGTATCGGCGTAGCGAACGGCATCCAACCACAGGCGGGTTTGCTTTTCGGCATAGCGCGGCGAGGCAAGAAGTCGGTCCACCATATTGGCATAGGCGCCGGGAGTTTTATCCGTAACGAACTTGGCGGCCTCCTCAGGCGTAAGTGGAATGCCCGTCAAGTCAAGCGACACTCGTCGAAGCAAAGTGCGCCGGTCAGCCTCCGGGGACAACGACAATCCCTCCTTGGCAAGACTCGCCGCAAGGAACGCATCAATCGGATTTTCCTTGCCGCTCTGAGGAGGCGCCGGACGCCGCAGCGGCTGATAGGCCCAGTGGCCTTCGTACTTCGCGCCTTCAGCCACCCACTGGCGAATCGTATCCTTTTGCTTATCCGTCAGCACCTTATGCGCGGATACCGGAGGCATCAATCTAACGGGAGTTGTGCTGAACACGCGGGCGACAATGGCGCTCTCTTCAGGCTTACCGGGCACGATGGGCGTAATGCCAGACCTGGTTTTCTTCAGCGCTTCGTCGCGCAGATCCAAGCGCAGTCCGGCCATGCGCGCGTTCTTGTCCGGCCCATGGCAACGGAAGCAAGTGTCGGACATGATGGGGCGAATGTCCCGGTTAAAACTGACTTCCGCAAAACCTGGAAGCGCGGCGAGTACCAGAAGGATCAGAAGGATCAACGTCAATCGCATATAAAGTGGGTTCAGCGCTATCATATCCCACAATGCGGATGGATCGGCGTAACTTCATACTACTGGCGGGCGGCCTGCCTGGCGTAACAAGCAACATTAGCCAGATCGACCTTTGGACCCAAGGCGAGCGGGTTACGTTTGCTCAGATAGATAGGGATTGGCTGAAAATTCATTAATGACTAGTGCCGAATTATTTCCCTGATTGAAATATTGCCCGCCAGGACATGAGTGGCGACTCGTCTTGCATCGGCTGAGTAGATGGCAAGCAAATTGCAGCAGAATAGCAAGAGAGTTACTATAGAGTTTATTATCAAGGGTTTCTATGAGGTTTGGAAGAATAACTCGGCAAGGATGAGCTTCCGTTCCAGGAATCCATATGTTGAAAATCAAGGAGACCAAGATATGCAAAGACATCTGCTTCTGGTGCTAACGGCGTTGTTCCTATTTGTGAACTCCGCACTCGCCCAGACGATTACCGCTTCAATTACAGGCAATGCCGTTGATCCATCCGGCGCCAACATGCCCGGGACCACGGTTACAGCCACAAATACCGAAACCAACACCCGGACAGTTTCCACAACCAACTCCGAGGGTATCTACACCTTCCCGTTTTTACGGGTGGGCAACTATACCATCACCGCTGAGTCAAAAGGCTTCAAAAAGTCGATAGTGGGCCCCTTCAAAGTGGAAGCCAACCAGATCGCACGTATCGATTTGAGGCTTGAGATTGGGGATATCACCCAAGTAGTGGAAGTAACCGACGTCGGGCAATTGCTGCAAACCGAAAGCCAGGCAACCGGCGATACCCTGTCTTCCAGCAAGCTGACAAGCATTCCGCTCAATGGCCGTAACTTCGCTTCGTTGACGTTGCTCATTCCCGGCGCCGTATCCACTTCGCCAGGAGCAATGAACACAGTTGCCCGCTTCCAGGGCTCGGGATCGCGCCCGCAGGTGAACGGCAATCGCGAGCAGACAAACAACTTCATCCTTGACGGCGTGGATATTAACCAATCGGTTGATAACCAGATCGGTTACCAACCCAATGTGGACGCACTGGAAGAAGTGAAAGTGGTAACTGGCAACGCCGGAGCCGAATTCGGAAACGTCGGGGGCGCCAGCGTGGTGATGTCGCTTAAGAGCGGCGCCAACGGGTTCCATGGCAACGCGTTTGAATTCCTCCGCAACGACAGGCTAGACGCAAACGGCTTCTTCAACAATAGGAACAAGCTGCCCAAACAGGCACTACGGCAAAACATCTTTGGCGGCACATTCGGCGGCCCCATCCAGCGCAATAAACTGTTCTTCTTCGTTGACTATGAGCAAACGGAAAGGCGTATTGCAGGACCTGCTTCGGCGGCAGTGGCTCCCGCCGCGTGGCGAACCGGCGATCTAAGCCAGTTCCTCACTGCAAACCCCGCAAATCCACAGGTCATTCGCGATCCGGCTACGGGGACTGCGCTTGCGTCGCGTACTCCGTTCCCAAACAATCAGATTCCGGTGGCGCGCTTCAGCGCAACAGCCCGCTACTTGTTCAACAACCCTAACATCTATCCGCTACCCAACAAAGCCGGCTCCGGTTCACCCCTCTTCGTGGGTAGTAACTACATTGGTTCTACACGCAACTTCCTGACTAATAAACAGGGGGACGCCAAGCTTGATTACCGGTTGGGCGACAAGGACTCGCTGATGTTCCGCTACTCGAAGGGTGAGTATGAGACTTTTGGATCGCAAGCGGCGCTTCCAATCTTCATGACCGGCGGCAACTTCGGTCCAACCTATTCCGCAGTTGCGGATTGGACGCGAACTTGGTCAGCTAAGCTGGTGTCCGACAATCGCTTGTCCTATTCGCTGGTGGGCATTGATGACAAGGTGATCGATTGGTCTGGCCAGTTGGGAGCCGATGGCAATTCAAAGTTCGGCATACCAGGCGGCCAGTTCATTCCCGGTCTTTCCAGCTTCAATCTCGGCGGCAGCTTGTCACCCGCGGGTTCGGCGGCAACGATCGCCAACACGCGCGACAACAAGTTCCAATTTCAGTCCAACAACACCTACCAGACCGGAGCTCACCTGTTGAAGGTTGGCGTGAACCTGCTGCGCGCCCGCCAGAACCGCTACTACGCGGGCAACAATGGCGCGCTTGGCTCCTTCAGTTATAACGGCGCCTACACAGGAGTCGACATCGGAGACTTCCTGCTCGACACGCTGGCCAGCAAAGGTCGCGGCGCGGTCAGCGGTCCTTGGGGCCATCGTCAATGGCGCAACATCATATTCGCTCAGGATAGTTGGAAGATCCGCCGCAACCTAACCTTCAACTACGGCATTAGCTGGGAATACATGTCTCCTCTCAACGAAGTAGCCAACCGCCAAGTGAACATCAACACGTTTACGGGGAAGTTAATCTATCCCGGGGGCGACTATGGAGATGGGCTATACAAAGCATACAAGAAGCAGTTCAATCCGAACCTCGGCATCGCCTACACTTTGAACAATAAGACTGTCGTTCGCGCTGCTTATCGCTTATCCAATTTCCTGGAAGGCACGGGAGCCAACTTGAGGTTGACGTTGAACCCACCCTTCTTTACCGAATCGAATGTCACCTACGACAGCACTCTGCCCGGCAAGATCGCAACCGGTTTCACCGATGTGATCGCCCGCGGCGACCTGACCAGCCCGCGTAGCAGCCCCACGGCTGCGCCCTTCTACCAGGGCCGTGCGTGGGACTTGAATCTCCGTCCGCAGATGACCAACCAGTTCAATTTTGCCATTGAACGCCAACTGGACAAAGCCACCAGTATCACGGCGGCCTACGTCGGCCAGCGCGGCACGCATCTGGTGATCCCGCACGAAGGAAACAACCCGCTGCCCGGCGTTGGTCCCTATTCTACTTGGGCCCCCATCAACGACCGCCGGCCGCTGGCCATCGTGCTACCGAACGTTGGCAACATTGCGCTAACAGAGTCCAGTGGAACCAGTTGGTACAACGCGCTGCAAGTGAGCGGGCGCCGCCAAATGACCGCTGGATTTGAGATGCTCTTCCAATACACCTACTCGAAAACCGATACCGACGGCCTGGGATATTATGGCTGCGGCGGCGTCAACGCGGAGGGTGCTT
>JAYVXT010000334.1:0-6607 GCA_043785065.1 Bryobacterales bacterium
AGCACTTCGCCAGTCTTGCGGGCAATCCGCACGCGCCGAGCGCCAGCGCCTTCGCCTTCAACTTTCGTACCAATGCGTGTGGTGACTCCACCGGCGGTAAGGATCATCACGTTTGAGGCGTGTATGGTTGCTTCTTTTTCGGCCACTCCACCCTTGATCTGTTTTTGCGGGTTGGCTTTGGTGTGGCGCTTGACCATCATCACGCCTTCGACTAAAATCCTGCCGGTTTCCCGGTTCACTTCGAGCACCCGGCCAGTCTTGCCCTTGTCCTTGCCGGCAATCACTTTTACCAAGTCGTTCTTACGTAAACGGATGGTCAGCAATTGGGGCTTGTTATTGGAGTTGAGCAACTTCCTCTTAATGGCCGCCATTTATATAACCTCCGGCGCAAGCGACACGATCTTCATGTAACGCTTTTCACGCAATTCACGAGCTACCGGACCGAAAACACGAGTTCCAACAGGCTCGCCCACTTCGTTAATCAGCACCGCCGCGTTGTTGTCGAACCGGATGTAGGTGCCATCCTTGCGGCGAGTTTCCTTGCGCATCCGCACAATCACGCAACGCACGACTTTGCCCTTCTTGACGCTTGACTCAGGCGATGCTTCTTTCACCGCAGCCGTTACGATGTCCCCGAGCCCAGCGTGCTTACCAAGGTCGCCACCGCGTGGGGCGATACAGCTTAGTTTCTTAGCGCCGCTGTTGTCGGCCACTTCGAGCATGGTTCTCATTCCAATCATGACCGGTGCTCCTTTATCCTCATACTAAAAATCTGTACTTTCAATTCACTACAACTTGACCAAAGCTATTCATCAACAACTATTCACCAACAACTATTCACCAAAACTATTCACCAACAACGGTGGCAGTACGGATCACTTCGGCTAGCGCCCAGCGCTTCAACTTGCTCAACGGGCGGCTTTCGACAATGCGGACAACATCGCCCGTCTTCGCCTTGCCTTCCTCGTCATGAGCGTAAAACTTTTTGCGGTGCTTGACGATCCTGCGGTATTGCGGATGTTGCACGCGGCGGGTTACTTCGACGACGATGGTTTTCGCCATCTTTGTAGAAGTTACTTCGCCGACTTTTTCCTGCTTATTCGGTTTTGTCGCCTCAGCCATTATTTCTTCTTCCTTTCCTGAAGAATCGTCAAGGCCCGCGCACGATCCTTTTTCAATTCCCGCAATTTCTTCAGGCCCTCGGATTGGCCAAGGGTCATCCGGAACTTTAAGCCGTGCATCTGTTCATCCCACTCGGTGAGGGACTTTTCCAGATCCACCACGTCCATCTCGCGAATCTTTTCCGCTGTCATGACAAATTCCTTTTAAGCAACCTGTTCGCGTGTAATCAGCTTGCACTTTAACGGCAGCTTTTGCTCAGCCAGGCGCATTGCCTCGGCCGCGATCTCAAGCGATACGCCTTCCATCTCAAACAATATCTTGCCGGGTCGCACTACACACACCCACTCTTCCGGTGCGCCTTTTCCCTTGCCCATACGGGTTTCAGCCGGCTTCTTGGTGATTGGCTTATCCGGGAATAACCGGATCCACACTTTTCCACCGCGCTTAATATGACGGGTCATTGCAATACGAGCCGCTTCAATCTGACGGGAGGTAACCCAACCACGCCCCAGCGCCTTTAAACCGAAGTCCCCGAATGAGAGCGTCGAACCGCGCCAAGCTTTGCCTTTCATGCGGCCGCGCTGCTGCTTACGGTATTTGACTTTCTTTGGCATCAACATAGCGTGTAAATCTCCTTTGACGAACACACCCAAACTCAACCCGTTTTCAGGCTCAGTTTTGGGGCGTTTCGCCCCCATCGTTCATTACTTCCGGCTTTACTTCCGCCTTGGCTTCCGTCTTTACTTCCGGCTTTGTTTCCTTTACTTCCGGCTTTACTTCCGCCTTTGTTTCCGGGCCTGCCCCTAAAGCCTCTGTTGGCTTGGGAGCTTCAGGCGTCCAGGTAGGCTGCGGCTGCGCGACCGGAGGCATCACCGTTATTACAGGGGCCACAATCGGCAGTACTACAGGCGCCGCCGTTACTTTGGGTTGATCGGAAGCAGCTACTGGAGCGTGTTCCGTGGGACGAGGCCCACGTCGATCTCCGCCGCGATCCGCTCCACGATCTCCACCCCTATCACCACCACGATTGTCACCACCACGATCCCTGCCATCACCACGTGGTTCGCGGCGAGGTTGGCGGCGCGGTTCCGGATCACCGGTGCGGCGCGGCCCATCGGGAATAACTTCGCCCTTATAAACCCACGTCTTAATTCCAATCACACCGTAGGTTGTGTAAGCCTGAGCAAACCCGTAATCAATGTCGGCGCGCAAGGTGTGCAGCGGCAGCTGGCCGTGCAGATACCATTCGCTACGGGCGATTTCGGCGCCATTGAGGCGGCCTGAAACCCGAACCTTGATTCCTTTGCAACCGAAACGCTGCGCCGAATCTACAGATTTGCGCATGGCGCGACGGAAGGCCACGCGTTTTTCCAGCTGCAGGGCGATCGACTCCGCCACCAGTTGAGCATCAAGCTCCGGCTTGTGAACTTCTTGAATGTCGATGAAAACTTCGCGGCCTGTCTTCTTGTTCAGATCGCTCTTCAACTTTTCGATTTCCGCGCCCTTGCGGCCGATGATGATGCCCGGACGCGAAGTGCGAATCGTGATTCTCAGCTTGTTGCCTGGACGATCCACTTCGATCGAACTCACGCCGGCCGACTTCAGCCGCCCATGCAAGGCCCGCTTCAAATCGAGATCTTCCTCTAGCAACCTTGCGTAATCAAGGCCCTTGGCGAACCAACGGGAGCGCCATGTCTTCGTGACGCCTAACCGGAAACCGTAGGGATGTACTTTTTGACCCATGCTTTTCTTCTTCCCGCCCTCTAAGCCTTAACTAAACCTTCTCGGTCACCGACACACTAATATGCGAAATCCGCCGCTGGTAGCGATAGGCGCGGCCCATCGGAGCTGGCCGGATCCGCTTCATGCGCGGCCCTTCATTCACGTACGCCTCCGACACGTAGAGCTTATCCACATCCACGTGATCGGACTTGTTTCCGGCATTGGCGATCGCGCTGCGCAACACCTTTTCGACAGTCGGCGCAATCTTCTTGTTAATGCTTTGGAGAATCGTGATCGCCTCGCCAGCCTTGCGACCGCGGATCAAATCGACTACCAACCGTATTTTCTGCGCTGACATCCGGATATATCTTGCTTCGGCTCTTGCTACCATGACATGCTCCTTGCAAAACCCCCGTATTAGGAGGGCTTACCGCCCTTTTCAGCCACCTTCGCCGCGTGACCCTTGAAGGTGCGCGTGGGAGCAAACTCGCCCAACTTGTGACCCACCATGTTTTCGGTCACATAGACAGGTATGAACTTCTTGCCGTTGTGCACCGCGATTGTGTGGCCCACAAACCTCGGCGTGATTGTTGAACGGCGCGACCATGTTTTCACGACTTTCTTTGCTTCGCTCGCGATTAAAACTTCAATCTTCGCGGCGATATGAGTGTCGGTGAAAGGTCCTTTTTTTAGTGAACGGCCCATATGGTTTCGATATCCTTCCCGTTACCCGTGCTTCTTGGCGTTGCGGCGTTGCACAATGTGCTTATCCGTACGCTTGTTGTTGCGCGTCTTGAATCCACGTGTCGGTTGGCCCCATGGCGTAACCGGGTGACGTCCACCCGAGGTACGGCCTTCACCACCACCATGCGGGTGATCAACAGGGTTCATCGTTACGCCGCGATTGTGCGGACGCATTCCAAGCCAGCGTGAACGACCGGCCTTACCACTCTTTACATTTTCGTGTTCGGCATTACCTACCGTGCCGATGGTCGCATAGCATTCCGAGGAAACGCGGCGCGTTTCGCCCGAAGGCAACTTGATAAAGGCAAACCCTGCTTCGCGCGAAACCAACTGGGCCGAACCACCCGCGGTACGAACCATCTGGCCGCCCTTGCCTGGCCTCAATTCAATGTTGTGAACCACCGTGCCTGGAGGAATGTTCTTCAAAGGAAGCGCGTTGCCGGTGAGGATATCGGCAGTAGGTCCGGACAATATTTCCTGGCCAACAGCGATGCCTTCGGGAGCCAAAATATAGCGCTTTTCCCCGTCAACATAATTGAGCAGTGCAATGCGGCAAGTGCGGTTTGGATCGTATTCGATCGACGCGACCTTCGCCGGTACGCCTGGTTTATCCCGCTTGAAGTCAATAATGCGGTAAGACTTTTTGTGGCCGCCGCCGATGAACCGGGAAGTTGTGCGGCCAGTGTTGTTCCTGCCGCCTGTGCGCGCCTTGCCTTCAACCAGCGACTTTTCGGGAGTCTGCTTGGTGATGTTTTCGCGCGTCACAACCGTCATATAACGACGGCTTGGTGTAGTGGGACGATATGTTTTTACTGGCATATTAGAGCTCCGCGAACTCCGGCATTTTCTGCCCTGGCTTCAAAGTAACGTAGGCTTTCTTCCAGTCCGAACGATATCCGGAGAAGCGCCCCCGTCTGCGCAACTTGCCTTCGTTGTTCAGTGTGCGGACCACGTTCACCTTCACTTTGAACATCTTCTCCACGGCCTTCTTGATTTGAATCTTGTTGGCGGCGGGAGTTACTTCAAAGCAAAGCGTTGCTTCGGACTCTTTCTTGGTGATCGCCTTTTCGGTAACAACCGGACGAACCAGAACATTTAATATTGAGGTAATGCTACTCATCCCAATCCCTCCGACAAACGCTTCGCCGCCGATTCGCTAACCAGCACGCGCGAGGCCCACAACAGATGATAAGGATTGACGTCCTTGCTTTCGAGCAACTGCACGCCTTCGAGGTTCCGCGTACCGAGCGTTATGTTCTTCCCGGCTTGCAAATCAACCAGAAGAACAGTTTTCTTTCCGTTCAGCTTGTCTAGAACTGCCCGTGTCGTCTTGGTCTTATGGTCGGCTACCGAGAATTCCTTAACTACCGCCAACTCACCGTCGCGCAACTTCGCCGACAGGGCCGAGCGCATCGCGCCGAGCATCATTTTCTTGGGTAGCGAGTAAGAGTAATCGCGAGGTTGCGGGCCGTGCGTTGTACCGCCATGGCGCCACAGTGGACTGCGGATCGAACCCATACGGGCGCGGCCAGTCCCCTTCTGCTTCCACAATTTCTTACCGGAGCCAGCGACTTCGTGACGGGTTTTGGTTTTAGCCGTTCCGCGCCGCTTGTTCGCCATGTAATTCTTGACTGCTTCGTAGAGGAGATCTTCGTTCACCGGCGCGCCGAACACAACGTCGCTCAGTTCCATCTCCCCCACTTTCGTATTGTTTAGATCAACGACATCAACTTTGGGCATCGTAATTTCCTTTCGCTGGGGCGGCTTGCAGGCGGCCTAGCGCTTGGCCCTCCGCAGCACAACATACCCGCCATTGGGGCCAGGTAATGCGCCCTTCACCATGATCACGTTATCTTCGGCGTCCACTTCGACGATTTCAAGATTGCGGACCGTAACTTGATCCACACCCATGTGACCAGTCATTTTCATACCGGGGAATACACGTGAGGGGAAGCTCGACGCACCAATCGACCCAGGAGCGCGATTGAACATCGAACCGTGGCCTTCCGGTCCGCCGTGGAAGTTATGGCGCTTCATGACGCCCGCGAAACCTTTACCCTTGCTGATACCGATTACATCCACTTTGTCTTTCGGCTTGAACGAGTCGGCCAAAATCCGGTCGCCCGGCTTCAAGTCGCTATCACCGGAACGAAGACGCAATTCGCGGAAAAACTTTACGCCTTCCGCGCCAGCTTTCTTCAAGTGGCCGCCGATGGGCTTATTAATGCGCGAAGGCTTGACGTATTCCATCAAACCCAATTGGACGGCATCGTAACCATCGGTGTTCGGGGTCTTGCGTTGGGTCACAACACATGGTCCGGCTTTCACCAACGTGACAGGTACTACCTGTCCGTTAGCGTTGAACACTTGCGTCATGCCGATTTTCTTGCCTAGAATTCCTGGGCTCATGTTTCCTCAATTACTCGTAACGGCGGGCTCGCCTTCTTTTGAATTACGCCCTGTTGACTCGTGCGTTACTTGACCCGCCGCCTGCTTATTTCTAAGCCGCTTGGCTCAATCGCCCGCCTCTTTCAGCACGCGCTCGCTAGTCCCGCATCCAACCGTTAAAAATCTACCCTACTTCTTGCCGCCGCCAAACGCCTTGATTTCGACATCCACCCCAGCCGGCAAATCGAGCTTCATCAGCGCGTCCACCGTGTCCTGAGTCGGGGCCAAAATATCGAGCAACCGTTTGTGCGTACGGATTTCAAACTGCTCACGCGATTTCTTATCCACATGCGGCGAACGCAACACACAATATTTGTTCTTGATCGTGGGCAGTGGAATGGGCCCGGCAATCTGAGCCCCACTCCGTTTGGCCGTCTCGACGATCTCCTGCGTGGATTGATCCAGGATGCGGTGATCGTACGCTTTGAGCCGAATTCGAATACTTTCTCTAAGAGACATTTTTTTACTCTAGCCTTACTTCTTTACTACCGGGTCAGCGGCCACGATTTCCGAAACAGTACCGGCGCCAACCGTCCTGCCGCCTTCACGAATCGCGAAGCGCAAGCCCTTG
>JAYVXT010000335.1:0-6599 GCA_043785065.1 Bryobacterales bacterium
GATGGACATGGTTATCGCGGGTCAAGTTCTCAATCAGACTCCGGATAAGTTCGCCTTCATTGTGCTCTCCGATCCAGGATCGTTGGCGCAGAGCTTTGAGGACGCTTTGAAGCGTTACGTCAACGCCGGCGGCGCAGTATTGATCACACTTGGCCGTTCGTCGGTGGGCTCCGGTAAAGTACCTCTTACAGGTGACGCTCTCGAAGGCACGCGCATCGCCTCGCGCAGTGCTGAGCGTTTTTACAACATCACTTGGACGGATACTACAAATCCCGTCATTGCTAAAACCGCCGGTCTCGACCGCGTCAGATTTTACCAGGTGGTCACCGTGAAAGGCCAAGGTTGGCGGCATATGGCCCGCCTGTCCGATGGGCATTGGATCATCGCTGAAAAGCAGATAGGCGAAGGGCGCATTATGGTTTTGGCGTCCGCGTTCGACAATGTTGCTAGCGACTTGCCGCTTCATCCTACCTTCCTGCCTTTGGTGGAACAATCGGCCCGCTGGCTGGCCCGGGAAACGGAGTCCGCCACCAGCATGTTTGTAGGCTCGCCGCTGGAACTTCGCACGGCTCGTGAGCGCGCCACGAACATTGAAATTCTGGATCCCGATGGCAAGCGTGTTCTTTCGCTTGAAGAATCACTCAAAGCGCAAACTATCTCACTTGATCGCGAAGGTTTCTACGAAATCCGCCGTGCGCAGGGCCGCCAATCGATGGTGGCGGTTAACGCGCCGCGGCAGGAATCGAACCTTGCCATGGTGCCGCGGGAAACTTTGGCGCTTTGGGAAAATAAGGTCAAACCAAGTTCGGCGTCAGGCACTCAGGGCGCCACCCCCGATTTTGAAAAGCCGCAACCGGTCACTTATTGGCGGCCTTTGTTAGCTCTGCTTTTGTTGGCTGTTTTGGCTGAAAGTTTCATCGCATCGCGCCACCTTGAAACCGGGGAAGCGGTTGACGATGAAATTGACGATAAGATCCACAAGGAGGCCGCATGAACGCACGAGAATCTTTGGCCGCATATTTGAATAGAATTGAGAGCCGTTTCCGTTGGGGCGCTACCGCCCGCGGCTTGGCCATAGCAGCGCTCGCGGCCCTGGCGGCGACATGTGCCCTTGTGGTTATTTTAAATTCGCTGGAGTTCGGTCCCGGCTTTGTCACCGCCGCGCGCGTGGTGTTGTTCTTGTCTATCGCCGTCGCCTTGTGTTTCGGCCTTGCCGCGCCTTTGCTGGCCTTGAACCGCCGCCGCGCGGCGCATCGGGTGGAAGAAAAATATCCAGAATTCCGTGAAAGATTGGTAACTTTTGCCGATAAGGAAAACCAAGAGGAGCAGGATCCTTTTTTGCCGCTTATCGCCGCTGACGCACTCAAAGTCTCCGCTAATGCCGAGCCATCTTCAATTGTTCCGAATTCCTTCATTGCCGGCTTTGCTTCGGCGGCGTTGGCGTTAGCTGGAATTCTGATCTGGCTGATTTTCGCCGGTCCGGGCTTTATGGGCTATGGCGCCAATCTGCTGTGGGCCGGTCCGCCCCGCGTGGAAGCTACCGGCGTTAACGGTTTGAATAAAGCCATTAAGTTAACGCCCGGCAATCGCAAAGTACGCCGGCGGATGGATCAAATGGTTACCGCGCAGCTTGCCGGTTTTCACGCTCCAATCGTGAAGATGTATGCCCGCTACCACAGTGGCAGCAAGTGGGAACAGGCGGCAATGCTTTCACAAGGCCAAAACAACGGCTATGAGTTTTTGTTTGCCGGTCTTCCCGAAAGTGTCGACTATTACGTGGAAGCTGCTGGGGTAAAATCGGGAAACTTCACGCTTACAGCCGTTGATCTTCCTGGCGTGAAGAAGATGCGCGTTACCTACCAGTTCCCCTCTTCATTAGGGATGAAGCCAGTCTCCGAAGAACCTGCCGGCGATTTGCGGGCCATTGAAGGCACTCAAGCTGTCCTCAACATTGAAACGGACAAGTCTTTAACCACTGGCATGATAGTGCTGGATAACGGAACCCGAATTGAACTGAAGCCCAAGGAAGGCAACTGGCTGGAAGCGCGCGTTCCGATCACCAAGGACGGCCTGTATTACATTGCGGCGATGGACGAGGGCCAATCGGTCCGTCTTACCGACGATTATTTCATTGAAGCGCGCAAGGATGCCGATCCGACGATTCGTGTTAAGCGGCCTGGCCGCGACTTGAAGGTTAGCCCCATTGAAGAAGTTCCCTTTGAAATTGAAGCAACCGATGATTACGGGCTTCGCGATCTGCAGTTGCATTATTCGGTGAACGGCGGGGAAGAGAAGATGATTGCCCTGGGTACGGGTGGCAAAGAGATCAAGGGTAAGACCATGCTGTCGCTTGAAGAATTCAACATGGCTCCTGGCGATGTGGTCAGTTTCTATGCGACGGTGAAAGATGCCAAGACCACGGCGCAAACCGACATGTTCTTTCTTGAAGCGCAACCCTTCGAAAAAGAATACTCCCAGTCGCAACAGCAGGGAGGAGGCGGCGGTGGTGGTGGCGAGCAGGAGACTAAAGTTTCCGAGCGTCAAAAAGAGTTGATTGCGGCAACTTGGAACCAACTCCGCAATCGTTTCGCGACGCCGGTGCAAAACAAGGAAAGCGCCAAGTTTCTTAGCGAACAGCAAGCCAAGTTGAGCGAACAGGCCAAGAGCCTGGCGCAACGCATGCGCAGCCGGGAAACGGGCGCGGGCAGCCAGGAATTCGAACAGTTCGCCAAGAACATGGACGAAGCCGTGAAGGCGATGGGTGGCGCCTCGGGCAAGCTTAAAGAAGCGCAATTGCAGCCATCCTTGTCCGATCAGCAAAAAGCGCTGCAGTATTTGATGCGGGCGGAAGCGATCTTCAAGCAGATCCAAGTGGCATTCGGCAGCAAAGGCGGAGGAGGAGGCGGCGGTGGTGGCGCCGGTCGCGAGTTGGAGAGCTTGTTTGATCTGGAACTGGATACGGAAAAGAATCAGTTTGAAAGTGGCCAGCAAGCTTCAGCCGAGCAGAAAGCCAAAGAAGTGGATGAGGCGCTGGAAAAACTGAAACAGCTTGCGAAAAGGCAAGAGGAATTAGCTGATGCTCGCCAACGCCAACCCCAATCGTTTGAGCAGCGATGGCAGCAGGATATGTTGCGGCGTCAAGCGGAAGAACTTCGCAAGCAGATGGAGCAACTAACGCGCGGCCAGCAAAGTTCGCAGCAGCAAGGGCAACAAGGCCAGCAGAGCGGCCAGCAAGGGAAACAAGGCCAACAAGGTCAGTCTGGGCAGCAAGGGCAATCCGGCCAACAAGGTCAGTCTGGGCAGCAAAGTGGACGGCAAGGTAGCCAGCAAGGCCAAGCCGATATGGAAAATGCCGGCAACCGCAACCAAGAGGCCGGACAGCGGGCTCAGCAACGCCAGCAACAGATGTCTCCACAGCGCGAGCGTCTTCGCGAAATGGCCGGCGCGAACGATGTTGATCCGCGCTTGAAGCAGGCTCTTGACCGGTTGGATGCGGCCACGAAAGACATGCAACGCGCAGGCGATTTAAAGCAAGGCGCCGAAACCTCCCAATCGGCTGCCGACGCCCGCCGCGCGGCGGAACGCTTGACTGAAGCGAAGGATTTGCTTGGCGGGATGAGAGGCCAACAAGTGTCGGACAAGGTGCGGGAACTATCGCAACGCACTGCTGATTTGGCCGACAAGCAGAAGGATTTTAACGAACGCTTGAAACGCGCTTTCCCCAACGCCAACTCGGGGGCGCAACCGGGTCAAAGCAGCCAAGCTTATGGACAAGAGAAAGACGCGATGTTTGAGAAGTTCCAGGGCATTGAACGCAGCATGCAGGATGCCTTGCGGGAACTAAGCAACGGCCGGAGCGATGCGGCAGGCAAATTGAGGGAGGGGCTAAATCTGATGCAACAGGATCAGGTTGGCCTTCGTATGAAGTACAACGCTAACAACATTCGGAACGGCTACGGAGGCCAGCCGCAAGCTCGACAACTGGAAGATCTGGTGACCAACGATTTGGACAAGCTGAAGAATCTTGTCCAGCAAGCGGAAAAATCAATCGATGGTCAGGGCCGTGGAGGTTCTGAAAAAGAGAGAGGCTTAGCTGGGGTTGAAAAGCTTCGGGAACAGATGGAACGGATGGCCCAAGGCGGCAGGCAGGGGCAACAGCGTCAAGGCCAGGGACAGGATGGGCAACAGGACCAGGGTCAAAACGGACAGCAAGCCGGCAATCAAGAGGGAAAGCAAGGCCAAGGGCAGAAGCAAGGTCAAGGGCAAGGACAAGGTCAGGCTCAGGCTCAGGGCCAGGGACAAGGCCAAGGACAAGGACAACAAGGCCAGGGACAAGGACAAGGTCAACAGGCTGGCGGCAACGGTAATCGTGGAGGAGGAGGTCCGGGCTCCTATGGTAACCGTCAATCCGGCGGTGGGGGAGACCGCTTCGATTCAAGCGGCTATGGCGCCATGAATATGGGCGAAACATTTAATCCGGGAGCGGCTGAGAGCGCACTGCGTGACGGGGCTCGGGACTTAAGTGAACTTCGCCGTGCTCTTGGCCAACCTCGCGATGCAGAGTCCGCCGAGATCGCGCGGGAGATTGACCGCATTCTGCAAGAGGTCCGCGACATCGACCCACGCAAGTTCAAAGGCAGCCCGGAGTTGATCGAAAGGATCCGCAACCAAATTTTGCCGACCATCGAACACTTGGAGCTATCGCTTCGCAAGCAAGTTGACGAATCGGCGAAAGGCCAAGTGCGGACTCCCGCCGCGGAGAAAGTGCCTGCCGGATATGGCGAAGCAGTGGCGGAATATTTCCGCAAACTCAGCCGGAGCAAGTAAAGGGAACCGTCCCTTGTTTTCTAAATATTAAATTGTCAAAGACCCACGAGGCAATCACTTGTTCAGTTTGGCGCCAGTACTTCGCCGTTGTGGGTTGCCCTCCGCACTGGGTGGCGTCTATGGGCCTGGAACGTCGGCTTCAAGCGTAATGCATGTTTGATGCAACACCGCGCTTTCCACGAATTTTGGCTCCGGCTTCGATTTTGGTTCGTCGCGCAGACTGCGAACCATTTGATTGAAGAGCGCGGCTAACACTTCCTGCTGAGGGAGTTGCTCGCACCTTTTGATTTCTATTACAATTTGATTCCCGCGGATTTCTGGCGCTTCTTCCGCCGTGATGATTACGGGGCGGCCAAGCTGTTGGTAGCGCTTGGGGCCTTTGTGGTCGCTCTGACGGAGGCGGGCATTGAGGAGGCCTTGTGCAAGTTCCCTCATGATTGTTTGCTTGAATTCGGTGATTGTTCCGAGGATCTGAAATGCCAGGACGCGATTGTATAGCGCCATCCAGCCGGCTTCGTTGCGGCTTGTTGGGAAGGGCAGCATGGCGCAGGAGGCTGGGTCTATAAGTTGACGGATTGCCTCGGCGGCTTCGTCGCGGAATTCGCCGGTTAGTATGAGCGGGGGGCAGTTCATGTCGGGGCCGAGGGCGAGTTCGAGCCACTGGCTGAGGGCTTTGGCGGGATCTACCTGGGGGGAATTTGTTGCGTCGAGACCGAAGGCGGCGCGGAGGTGGCTGGGGAGATCCTTGCCCGAGTGGGTTGTTGATGGGAGAGGGCGGGAGGCGGCGGGGCGCTGGAAGAGTCGCTGGAAGCGGAACCCCCGATGATCATCGGGGGCAAGGATTGTCCATTGTTTACCGGTTAGCTGGATGGTGGCGCCGCCTAGGTCGATTTGGTAACCGTCCGCTGTGGTGGCGGTGCGCGGGTTGGCGGGTTGGATAGTTTCGCGCGGTTGAGATTGGGCGGATTCGTCGAGGGTCCGCAACACTTTGTTGTAGGTGATTGGGGCGGGGAAGTTTTGGAAGTTGAATCTGGCGTAACACCATGTGAAGAATTCTTCGCTCCAGAGGGGGACGGCCACAATTTTCTGGTTCACACCTGGGAGTTCGGCGTAAGTTTGGCGCGACGGGGTGGTCCAAAGTTTTAATTGTTGGGCCACGGCCAAGAGCGTGTTGTAGGCGGTTGATGGCAATTTTTTATCCCGATTCAAGAGTAGCGTGATGGAAATGGGAATCGGCATGGGGTGAGGGGCTGGTGGCGGGGGATTTTTCAATAGATTGAATAAGGTGGCGGGTGTTAAGAAGTTTGCCAAGGGCCTCGCTTCAGGCGAGGCCGGGCGGCAACCACGGGTCGAATTATCCTCCTCAGCGTGGAGTAAAATGGACCGAGGCTGTTTCCGGTAGATGGGCAGTCGGGCCCGGGGGCCCTCCGCAGACCCGGGGGGCCTCCCCACCATTAAGATTAAGCATTGACGCCAGACAGAGGCCGGGGGCTCAATGCCGCAACCACGGGTTTTATCCTTCAGAACTTGGAAAGTAACAGGGTTGAGGCGGGAGCGCTCAGGCCCCCCGCCTTTGCGCACCCGCCCCGCGGCAAGGCCGAGGCCTCACCTGTATTTGCTTATCGGTTAGTTTGACTCGAATTGTTATGGTAAATGACCTATTCAACCCGGAAAATGCGTATGCCATTGCTATCGTATAACTTCGCCACTCCAGTGAGTATGCGCAAATTCTTTTGGATCTTTTCGAAATCCTCCGGGTTCATGTCACGGCG
>JAYVXT010000336.1:0-19572 GCA_043785065.1 Bryobacterales bacterium
GCGGCAAGTTGCGCCAAGTGAATTTGCCTTGCCTGCGGAGGACCGCCGCGGCTGCCAGGCATTACGATCACGAATTCGTCCCCACCCATGCGGGCCACATAGTCGTATTCACGGCAATTGATACGAAGTTTTTCGGCCACGGCCTTCAGGACGCGATTGCCTTCCAGGTGGCCGTAACGATCATTGACCATCTTGAATCCATCCAAATCGCAGACCAGAACCTGGAGTTGCAAACCCAGCCTCCGGCAACGCGCCAATTCGGTTTCCATGTGGAGGGAAAGGCTACGGGAATTTGGTAGGCCGGTCATGTGGTCGGTGGTCGCTGAAGCTTCCACCTGCTTAAACTTCAGAGCGTTTTCTATGGATTGGGCCACCTTAGGAGCGATGGATTGGAGAATCCGCAGATGATCGCGAGTAAATACGTCTTTCTCACCGTGGTAAAGACTCAATACGCCGACCACGGAACGGGCTCCTTCAAGAGGGACGGAAATAGCGGCCCTCATCGTACTGAATTTTGAGGGATCATTCAAATATCCAGGCTCCACCGAAGGATTGCCGTTAATGATGGATTTGCGGTTTTCCGCAACCCAACCGGATAGCCCTTGGCCAACAGGAATTTCCAGAGCCGAGAACAACCGGAAATTGTCCCCCGATACGTATTCCGCAACTAATGTGTCTTCTTGCTTGACGAAGATGCACATGGTGTCAAAAGGAACCATTTTCTTCAACCGGACGGACAGCACCGAAAGCGTTTCATCGAGACTCAATGAATTGCCAAGGTTCTGGCTCAATTCAAAGAGGGCCTGCACTTCCTGGCGAGCCGCGGCAATGGAGGCGAGAAACGGAGCGGCTTCGGGATTATCGTTCTTCCTTTTCAAAGGAACTTCCCCAGGCGCGCAATTTTCAAAGCCGGCAGCGGGGGCCAAACCTCTTTCGATTTTTATGTCCGTGGATAGCTTGATCTTCTCTACTTGCACGGAACTCGCCATACGCTCCAATTCCTGATAACGCCGCTCCAGCACTTCCACTACGCGAGGGTCGAAGGCTCGATCACTTTCTTTAGAAATTACCGACATGGCCTGATCAAGCGGAAGCGCGCGCCGGTATTGTCTGTCGGTAGCCATCGCATCCAGACAATCCACGGCGGAAAGGATTCTTGCCCCAATCGGAATATCCTCACCCTTTAACCCATCGGGGTAACCAGATCCATCCCACTTTTCGTGATGCGATCTGACAATCGGGGCAACAGGATAGGGAAATTGCACTCTTTCCAAAATCTCCGCGCCGACGACAGGGTGAATCTTCATCTTCTCGAACTCTTCCGGCGTCAGTCTTCCCGGCTTGGAAATAATGTACTCGGGAACGGCCAGCTTGCCGATATCGTGCAACAGGGAAGCGGCCCTCAGGGCCTCCAATTCTTCATTGTTAAGACCTAACTCCTTGCCGATTTCAACGGCATACACCTGCACCCGTTGCAGGTGGTCGTGGGTGGTCGTATCTTTCGCCTCGATAGCCATTGCCAAAGCTTCGATGGTGCGAAGGTGGAGGGAAGCCATTTGTTCGGAATGCTGGAACCCGTCGTCGATACGGTCGAGGTAGATTCGATACGAGCGGTATACCAAATAGACGACAGGCAAAACCACCAAGGAAACTTGCCAACTGATCCAATCGGTAACGTTGGTGAACACAACGGCAATCAAAGCACCGGCGATGTAGTAGGGAAACGACCAAAAGTAACACTCATCCCAAACTTCCTTGAGTTTCTTGCGCTCGGTAAGGCCAATCACGATGGCCACGGGAATTGTGGTGAAAAAGAATAGCGGGACAGACGCGGCTATCAGAGCGATTGGGCCCACGATGCCATGCAGGTGCAAATAGGGGTTGGAATATACGTGATCAGCCGCAAGGATGGATATCCCGACCGTGGCTACGTTGAAAAGGACCTGCCGCAAACTTGGCTTTTTGCCGCCGCCAGGGCGTAAGCACTGGACCAGCGTCATGGTGGCGCCCATGGCCAATGTCTCCGGTAGGCCAAGTTGGACTAATCCAATAAGGATGAACAGAAAATTGATGGACAATGTGCCCGTAATGGCGGGCAGATTGACGCGCAATCCGCTGGCTAAAATTGCCAGGAAACAGTAGCATCCAAAGCGAACCGGATCTTTTGGATCTATAGGAAGGATCCCTAAAACCAGTGCCGCCATGCCAATTACGGCGATTGGATAGATGAAGAGATCGGCCTTTTTGTTTGTTTTGTTTTTGGCCATGGTTCCGGGTGCTTGAAGAGGTGTAAGCAAGCAAACAGCCAAACAAGAACTCCCGGTTGAGTAAGGCGTAACTACTTAGAACTCAGTGCATTAACGTCATGGGAGGTGGTCCGGGTTGGAGACAAATTGTCGCAATGGGCATTTTGTCCCGCGACAAATTGTCTCGCCTGCCGTGGGCTGTGCAAGCACGCTGGTCTTTTCGGTTCAAGGACTACCGATTGGAGAGTCCCGGGTACTAAGGCTAAATTAGGCTTGCTCACAGTAGTCTTCAACCGTGGTTCGGGACTTTGTCAGGGTACCCTTGATGGGGGATTCGTTGCACAATAAATCTGAGCCAAGAAATGACAAATCAAGCACAGACCCAGTGTTTCTTGGGAATGACCGCCATCATTGAAAGTGATGCAATGAAGCGCCTTTTGAAAGTGGCGGAACGGGTTGCAACTTCTCAAGCAACCGTTCTGATAACCGGAGAAAGCGGAAGTGGTAAAGAGTTGGTTGCGCGGTCAATCCATCATTTTTCGCAGAGATCTTCCAAGCCCTGGGTCGATTTGAGTTGCGCCGCCTTGCCGGAACATCTTGTAGAGAGCGAATTATTCGGATACGACAAGGGAGCTTTTTCCGGAGCGGAATCAGCAAAGCCCGGATTGTTTGAGATGGCGGACAAGGGAACCCTCTTTTTGGATGAAATCGGGGAACTCGACTTAAAGCTGCAATCAAAACTATTGCGTGTTTTAGATGGATCAGGCTACTACCGGCTGGGCGGGACCAAGAAAATCGATGTGAATGTCCGGATAGTTTGCGCGACGAATCGAGACCTTGAGCAGATGGCGCGGGAAGGCAAGTTTCGGGAGGATTTGTACCATCGTTTGGCGCAATTTCACTTGAACGTTCCCCCTCTGCGCCAGCGGGTTGATGATATCGTCCCGATTGCCAGGTTGTTTCTCAAACAGCATGGCGGCGATCTTCGATTTATGCATGACGCCGAAAATGCGCTAAAAAGCTATCAGTGGCCGGGCAATGTGCGTGAGTTGCGAAATGTCGTTATGAAGTGCGCGGTGATGGCCGTCGACGACGCCATTCATGCGCTGGATCTGCCCGAACAACTGCAAGAGTCCTACGCGGCTTTACCGCCAGATCAAAATGACTTGAAGCGGTTATTCTTGGCGGTGAATGGGTCCGAAAGTTTTGAACTTGCGGATTCAGTGGAATCGCAATCATTCGACGACGAAGAAATGCCCGAATTCCCACGAGGGGGCATCCTTGAGGGGATGGAGCGGCATTTGATTCAAAAAATCCTGTCTCAGACGGGTGGGCACCAGGAGCGGGCGGCCCAATTGCTTGGTATTTCCAGGCGGACGCTAAGCAGAAAGCTAAAGCTTTATGGGGAGGAGTGCGGATTATCTGATGAACCCGTCAGCGCCGCCAGAAGCTTGTGACAAATCCATGGCTAGAACGTCGAAGAGAACCCAGAATTCCCGCGGCGGGAGAAGTAAAGCTGTATCTGGACCAACCGGTGATGCTCGAAATTACCGCGCAGCTATTGGACATTAGCAGCAGCGGTTTCAGGGCAAAACACATGTATCCCGCGCTACAGAATGGCATGCTGATTCAAGTCCGCATAGAGGACGTGGAAAGCACGGCGCTGGTGGTTTGGAATCGGATCCTCGATGAATACGTCGAGACCGGTTTCATTTTGAAATAGCCACCCAATGGGCCTTCACTCTCTTCGCAGCTCGAAATAAAGTACTTTTCCGCGGATGACGTAACATAAATAGTGTTCCCAGAACTTGCGGAAAACCTTGGTTTGATTGACAAGCCATTCAAACCCCGTCCATCGCCAAAGAGCAAGTAGTTTGACATCTACTTTCTCTTCGGAAAATTTCGCTTCGCTATAGTACCCATACCCTGCATTATCTTCCCCGAAATAACGAAAAGAGAATGAATTCAAATGCCAACGATGAGTGGGATCGCAGAAGGAACTGAAATCGGTGTAGTGCGGAGTCTCTAAAATCAGGATCCCGCCGGGACGCAATAGTCTGTGGCATTCTTCGACGGTCCTCACCACATCGGCCACGTGCTCAATTACATGGATCAACCGGACCTCGTCGAAGCATTGATCTCTAAGTGGCCATGGAAAGTGATCCAATTCACAAAGCAGATCGGCTTTACTTCTAGGGTTGTGATCCAAGCCAATGGAGCCCGGAAATTTCTTGATGCCGCAGCCAACATCCAAAATCCGCCGCTGGCCAACAGCTTCCAAACTAGACACATTACCAGTGTAGTTCGGATTCTTCAATTCATTGGAAATTGACTACGGCGCAAATGAAAAAAACCGGGCATGAAGCCCGGATTGAGTTTTTACTACTGAGGAAGGATAGGAAAGGACCAAACACAAAACCTTGCCGAACGATATCGAAGGCCGCGCATATTCGGTTCCGCTTCCGCTTAACCTCTTGGCCTGCCATCCAATGCCGTTCGCAAGATCAGAATACGAATTGGCTTTGGTTCAAAGAATAGAGCTTTGTTACCGAATCCGGTAGGCCGAAGACCACTTAGTTTGGAATGCGCTTCCCAGTACCAAGGCTTATAATCAGCGTGGATACGAACCGAAGTGCCGCAATAGATAAAAGAGCGGCCTTAGGCTTGGATGAACCGCTAAACTGGATTATTCAATGTCGACCGATACCGCCGGCTCCATTGCCGTGCTTGCAGAAAAACCTTCCGTTGCCCGGGATATTGCAAAAGTCCTTGGCGCCAACATCAAGGGTGATCACTATTTGCATGGCAACGGCTATGTTGTAACGTGGGCGATTGGACATCTAGCCTCGTTAGCTCAGCCGCATGAGATCAATCCAGGCTGGAAGAGCTGGCGGCGGGATACCCTGCCAATGTTGCCGCAAGATTGGCCTCTAGTGGTTTACGAAAAGACCAAAGATCAGTTTGAAACTGTTCGCCGGATACTGAATTCCCCCAAAATCAGCCGTATTGTTTGCGCGACGGACGCTGGGCGCGAGGGGGAGCTGATTTTCCGCTACATCTACGAAGCGGCGGACTGCAAGAAACCCGTGGATAGGTTGTGGATTTCCTCACTGACGCCGGAAGCCATTCGAAAAGGTTTCGACCTGCTTAAGTCGGCCAGCGACTACGACGGGCTGGGAGACGCCGCCCGGGGGCGCAGCCGCGCGGATTGGTTAGTGGGTATGAATCTTTCCAGAGCGTACACGCTAGCCTTTGGGGAAGAATTATCCGTGGGACGTGTGCAGACACCCACGTTAGCCATGTTGGTGGAACGGGAACTGGCGGTTCGCGCGTTCGTTCCCGAAGATTATAAAGAGGTAATTGCTACTTTTAGGCCAGCAATAGCGCCCGGGGGCGACAGCTACAAAGGGACTTGGTTCCGACCGCAATCGGCGGACGCGGGGGATAAGGAATCAATCCAGAAAGCAATGCGTTTGCCCGCGGACGGCAAAGAAGCTAAAGAGATTGTTGCCAGGGCAAAAACGGGTAAAGCCGCGGTGGAATCGATAAAACGCGAGACGCAACGAATGGTTCCCCCTTTCTTGTACGATTTGACCGAGTTGCAGCGGCATGCAAACCGGCTTTTTGGCTTCACCGCTCAGAAGACGTTGGATGTAGCGCAAGCGCTTTATGAGAACCATAAACTGATAAGTTACCCGCGGACAGATAGCCGGCATTTGTCGAAAGATGTGGCCGCGACGTTGCCCGGAGTGGTGAAACAACTTCAGCCCACCTATGGCAAGAGGTTCGCCGCGGGTACCGGGGAACGTCCTCTTGGGCGCCGCTATGTGGATGATGCAAAAGTCAGCGATCACCATGCCATCATTCCAACGAACACTTCTCCGGGACGCGCGAACTTGTCCATGGACGAGGGCAAGATCCACGACTTAATCTGCAGAAGATTACTAAGTGCTTGGCATGAAGATTATCAATTTGCAGTAACGACCGTCATCACCAAGATTTCGACTCTAACATTCGAGGATCGTTACCATTCATCGGGTACTGAAGTCTTGAATGTTGGTTGGAAGATTCTTGACTTGCAAGCAGAGAAAAAACCGAAAAAGGTAAAGGAAAGTGCGGATGTGGATACTGGCGAACAGGTCTTACCGACAACACTTCTTGAAGGACAATCTCAAGAAGTTTTTGAAGCACTTGCCGTAAGTAAAAAAACCAGGGCGCCAAGGAGGTTTACCGAAGGAACCCTTTTGACAGCAATGGAGACAGCCGGTAAGACTCTGGACGAAAAGGAGCTTTCCGATGCGATGAAAGAAAGCGGACTGGGTACCCCCGCAACCCGGGCTTCGATTATTGAAGTTCTTCTCAAACGGGAGTACATTTTCCGGGAAGGGAAGAGTTTGACGGCAACCGACAAAGGAATTCATTTGATTGAAGTGGTGCATCCGGAAGTAAAAAGTCCTGCTATGACAGGACAATGGGAAGCATACTTAAAGCGAATTGAGAAGGGGGGAGCGGACCTCGACTCCTTTCTGAAGGGGATCGAGGATTATGTAACAGAGGTAGTGGGGAAAGTTGGGAGCCCACTTTCGTCGCCATCCTCCAGAATAGCGACAATAAAGAAAACGGCCTCTTCACCAACTACCACTTCCCCAAACACCACTTCCCCAAACACCTCTTCACTAAACACCTCTTCACTAAACAAAGGTATGCCACCAAGGCAACCAGTAAGTTATGAAAGCATTGAAGAGTTACTTCAAGAGGGTTTCGGGTTTTCCAGTTTTCGGGCGAATCAAGAGTTGGTTTGCCGCACTGTAATTGAAGGGAAAGATGCCCTTTTGGTGATGCCAACTGGTGCTGGAAAGTCATTATGCTATCAACTGCCGGGGGTGGCAAGAGGTGGGACGACGCTTGTGATCAGCCCATTGATTGCTCTGATGGAGGACCAAGTAGCCAAATTAGCTTCTCGCGGTTTTGCGGTGGACCGGATACACTCCGGGCGGGACCGTGGGGCTTCGCGGCAAGCTTGCATTGACTACCTTAATGGCAATTTGCAGTTTTTGTTTATTGCTCCTGAGCGACTGAGAGTGAGTGGTTTTCCGGAGATGCTGGCCAAGCGCAAGCCCAGCCTGATTGCCATTGACGAGGCGCATTGCATTTCGCAGTGGGGACACGACTTTCGTCCGGATTACAGAATGTTTGGGCAACATCTTCCGAGCTTGCGTCCAGCCCCGGTGATTGCCTTGACGGCTACGGCAACAGCCGTGGTGCAGAAGGACATTGCGGCGCAGCTTGGTTTGGACGACGCTTCTCGATTCATCCACGGATTCCGGCGAGATAATTTGGCAATAGAAGTGGTGGAAGTTGCACCTGGCGATCGGGGGCGTTTTGTAGCGGAACTGTTGAGCGATGAGGACAGACTCCCGGCAATTGTTTATGCGCCGACCAGAAAGCAAGTGGAGCAGCTTTCGGCGCAATTAGCTGAAGTCACAGCCGCGGCGGGATATCATGCGGGCCTCGACTCCGCGCGACGGAAGTCGGTACAGGAACGATTCTTGAATGGTGAGTTGAAGGTTATGGTGGCTACCATTGCCTTTGGGATGGGTATCGACAAGGCGGATATTCGCACAGTGATTCATACGGCTCTTCCTGGAAGCGTGGAAGGTTATTATCAGGAAATTGGCCGTGCTGGACGCGATGGCGAACCGAGCCGGGCTGTGTTGATGCATTCCTATGCGGATCGTTATACCCACGATTTTTTCTTTGAGCGTGACTATCCCGATGTAAGGATTTTGGACCAAATTTATGGGTTGTTGACGGAGGAAGCGCGACCCAAGGAACAGGTACTGCGCCAAGTCCGGATGGATTCCGACGTATTCGATAAGGCGCTGGAAAAACTTTGGATTCATGGTGGAGCAGTTTTGGATTATGCCGAGAATTGTATAAAGGGGTCGGCAAGTTGGCGGAGCTCTTATGTTTCGCATGGGGAGCAACGCAAAGAACAAATCGCCGGGATGTTACGATTCGCCGAGACTGACCAGTGCCGGATGTCGGCATTGGTTCGCCATTTCGGTGATCTTTCGGATTCGCGGAAGCCATGCGGAATCTGTGATTTTTGCTCTCCGGAAACTTGTGAGGCTCAGAAGTTCAGACCCGCGACGAAACTGGAGCGGCGAGCCTTTGACAAGGCGGTGAAGGTTCTGGGTGAACAGTCAGGAAAATCGACTGGCCGGTTACACACAGACTTGTTTCCAAATGGCGAGATGACACGCGATGAATTCGAGCAAGTGTTGGGGGCAATGGCTCGCTTGGGTTACATCACTCTAACCGAGGCAGTATTTGAGAAGGACGGAAAGCAGATTCCTTATCGAAAGGCATCTTTAACCCGAGCAGCCGGCCATCTGGATGAGTCTTCAGAAGTTGCCCTGTTGGTGAAGGCAGTTAGCGCTCAACCGTCTAAGCGAGGCAAGGGCAAGAAGGCCGCCGCCAAGGGGAAAAAGCGACTGCAGGCATCGGTGGATCCGGCGATAGAAAAGAAGTTGCGGGATTGGCGATTGGCTGAGGCCAAGCGCAAGAAAGTTCCGGCGTTTCGCGTCTTGACTGATGCTTCACTGGTTGCATTGGCTGAGCGCCGGCCATCGACCGTTGAGCAATTGTTAAGTATTCCGGGCATCGGCAAAAGTACGGTTGAAAAGCATGGGGCGCAATTGATGAAGCTTGTCCGCTGATGATTTAGGAATCCTGCCGGAGAAGCCAACGGATAGCATTGCGTTGGAGTTTGATGTACTCGGGATTGCGATGGACGTGAAGCAAATGCCCCGGTGAAAGGTAACAGACACGGCCTTTGCCGTAATCGTAGGACCAACCACCAGGCGCCGTTGTGCTTTTGTTGAATAACAGACCATCTTCGTTAACCGTTTCGAGGAAGATGTGCTTAGGATCTTTATCGTAATCCATGTAGTGCTGTTCGTCGGTGACTATAAAATCGCGAATGCCCTTGGTGATGGGGTGATTGGGGTTTGTGACTTTGACCTTGAAGGTGCGAATGGGAGGATGGCCGGCATAGGCGGCTCCAAGAACATGCCGGAAATCAGGATCGCCCAGGGCGACATGAGTGACATTGTGATAGAACATTGCCACTCCGCCGTTTTCCACGAATTTACGGACTGCTTTGCCTTGAGCGGACGTGATCCAGTCCTTTGGTTTGGCGGAAGCGGAGGGGACCGGTGGATCCGAAATCAATTTGGGTTTACCCGTAGCCACCCAGGCAGCATTGCTGGTTTCGTCCGGGTAGCCATCCGGCCAAAGCATGCCATCGCGATGAATGATTAGCATCTTGTAGCCATTGAGCGTGTCTTCGTTCAACAATTTCGTTTCGTCGGTAAAATCGATGGACACTTTGAGATCGCGTTGAATGTTGAGACTGAGGGCGGAGCGGATGTAATCTGAGTTATGGTAGCGGTCGCCGATGAGGGCAAAAGCCGTGGCTTTTGTGGCGGAGTGAAGAATTTGCGGCGCTATCTGGGTGCAGGCAATAGTGGTCAGCAATTGGCGGCGTGTAGGTTTCATCAACAGAATTTTATCTCATTGGGCAGCGGATTGGAGTCTGGAATGCTATGGGAACATTATGAAAGCTGAGATTTGCGCGGGTGCGGGACTTTTTCAACGGGTGCGCCAGGATGTGAGACGAGTCATTAGTAATCCAGATTTTGAAGCGATTCATAAATTGAGAATCACTCTTCGCCGCTGTGAGGCTTGGCAGCGGTTATATGAAAACAGGTTTCAGAGGGCTGATTGGAAACACCTTCGCGACAGTTTGGAACAAGGGCTCAACTTGGCGGGAGCCGTGAGAGACTATGATGTTTCTGAAAAGTTATTGCACAAATTTGGATGCCGTAAATTCGACATGAAATTACACGCAGACAGAGTTGAGAAGCAATCCAAGCTAGTTGCATTTTTGATTGCTCGCGGGAAGTTTATATGTCCTCCATTATTGCCGAAATGCGAATCCGCTAGTCTTTCTAAAATCGGACTGCCTCGATACATCCGGTTGGGAGACCGGATTGCGAAGAAAGGTTCAACCGGGCGGGAGTTGCATCGTTTCCGGATGGCCGCAAAGGAGGTGCGGTACATGCTTGAATTCGTCGAATTAGAATTGACCTCCGAGTGGCTTGAAAAGGTTGAAGATGTTCAACAACTCCTGGGATCGGTGAATGATTGCCGAGTGGCAAGGCGAGTTTTGAAAGGACTTGGAAGTGACGAAAGGGTGAGGAAGAAGTTGAAAGCCAGACAGAAAGGGACAATTGAGGAATTCCGTAAGCATTGGCCTGGACTCCGATTCGATCCTGACTTCAAATGACTTGTGAGTAGTTTAAGTGCCACACAGACACATAGCGGCGAATCGAGTGGTTACTCGATCCGCCGCTATTCCGGGTTTTATAGCCGGATTGATTAGTTGACCGTAACGCTTACGGTTTTTTGCCCAACGGCATTTCCAGTTGCACCGGTAGCGGAGGCGCTATCGGTTGCGATCACCGTCACCGTTGACGAACCTATCGCGCTTGAGACATTGTCCGCGGAGACAACACCAGTGCTTGAGTTAATCACAAAGCCGAGTGCCGTGCTAGCCGAGGTAAGCGACCAAGTGACAGTGCTTGTGGCTCCAGTAGCTGAAGCGGTGAACAGAGCGGTTGTCGTTCCATGCGTTTGAGCCGCTGGGGACGTATTGCTGAGGTTCAAGGCGATTACGATTGCAAAGGAAACCGTCCCGGTAAGCGGGGTACCGCTTGTTGAATCAGTGGCGGTCACTATGATGTTATAAGTTCCGGCCGGGGTAGTGGCGAGGATACCGATAACGCCAGTCACCGGGTCAATCGTCATGCCGGTTGGTAGTGAGGATGGCGTCGTAATGGCATAGGAGTAAGGATAGATTCCACTGGATCCCTGAATGATCGTAAGAGAAGGGTTTGCAGTTCCAAAAGTAGCAGTTGGAGCTAAAACGGAGGTTGAGACTACCAATCCGCCGGCGATTGTCAAGACGAAGGGGACTTGACCTACGACAGGAATGTTGGCGGAATCGGTGGCTTTAATTGTAACTGCATAAGAGCCGGCAGTATTTGCTCCGGGGGCGCCCGTAATGGCTCCTGTGACCGGATTCAATGTTAGCCCGGTAGGGAAAACTCCGGTTAGTAATGCGAATTGGTAAGGGGACTGGCCCTGGGTTGCCACCACTAAATTGTTGGTGGATGCCCAAGCCGTACCGACGATTCCACTTAGTGCGGTTGGCGCGGCAACCTTCAAGCGTGGTGCGACGGCAATGGTAACTCCAGTCTGACTGACTACGGAGTTCGAGGTTACTCGGATAGGTAGTTGAACGGGGCCATTAATGGTGGATACAGTCGCTCCATTAATGTCTGTGTAGACGCCGGAGGACGGCGACCGGCCCGGTAGTTGAACATTGACCTGATATAGTCCGCCTACCGAATCCGGCACCCATCCCGCATAAGTAACCGCCGCTGGTTTGCCGCCGATCGTGACGGTGGGAATGTAATTCGTAGCAAAGCAAGGTGCGAACCTGCCGGTGTTCAAAAGGGAGCTTTGAATCACTGTTCCGTTAAGGTTAGTGGCCGTACCGCCAGTTAAGGCGTTCAATGACGTGAGGTAACTGCTGATGCTGATACAGTCGGCCGTGATTCCCGAAGATGCGCCGGAGGACCCTGTGCTTGCGTTGTCGGCAGTGGAGTCGGGAACGCCGAGGCCGGTCATATACAGCACTACGATATCGGAATCGGAACCGGTGGTGCGCATTCCCGCTTCCTTTCCAAGCGTGATGAGAGAATAATTGGTGGAATTCAGGATGGCTCCTGATCCTTGACCATCCGCGCCGATGGTGAACAGGCCTGGCGAAGTCGGGGCGACTGTCACTTGGAAAGTTCTGCTGGCTAACAGAGCCGCGCCTGTTCCGTAACCGAACGTGACAACCACGTCAAGGTCGGTTTGCCCGGCAATTTCCATAGGGGCGATGATATTTATTTGACTGTTGGTGGCAACCAGAATTGGAGCATACCCAACTAAGGTGGGCGAGGATCCACGTGTCTGGAACGCCACCTTGAGTAAGCGTTGTGTGGCGCCGGCGGAATCGGGGCTTATCGAAATACCATAGCGAAGAGTCGAGTCAATTGAGCCGTAAAGGACTTGGTTACTGTTGCAGCCCGTTCCGTTGGACGCGCAGAAGCCCGTGCCGAAGAGGCTTAACATGGAATAAGGCGATACCGTTGGAGGTGTTCCTGGATTCGGTTGAATGAAAGAGGATGCACTTGTGATTGTTTGGATAATGGGGCCGGCGGTGATGGTTAACGTTGCCGTTCCGGTTGGAGTTAAGCAAGTTCCGTTAACTGGATTACAAACCCCGATGGGAACTGACCCGCCTGGCCCTGCCAGAGAAAATGGCAAATAGGCATCAGCCGATGTTGGCACGGTGATTATCAGAATGATGTTTGATGCGTTGACAACATTCGCGGAGATATTGGTATCGGTGACAATCGCATTATTGACAAGAATTCCAACTCGTGTTTTTTGACTTGGATCGGAACTGGCCACAAACCCGCTGCCAGAAAGCACGACTGTAAATGTCTGACCAGAACTCGCGGTGGGAAGACTGCCGGGACTGATCGCTGTTATTGTTGAGTCGGCCGAAAGAATGTTTACGGTGATGGTTACAACAGTCTGCTGCACGGGATTGCCCCAAGTGATTGTCACAGTTCCCGATAGAGTCGTGCCTGGCTGGGCTGATGCGAACACCAAGGGATCGAAAGCGATGGGGATTTGAGTTCCGAAACTATAGGCCAACCCTTTAATCAATTCGGGAGCGATTATCGGAGCTAAGCTGCCGCCTATGGTAATCGCATATGGGATAGGAGAGTCGCTTGAAACAGCGGTAATCACCGCGGTAGGAAGGTTTGCGCCAACGCTCCAATTCACGTTACGCAGGGTACTTTCGGCGACGCTCAATTTCGGCGCGCCGTTGGTGATTAAAAGGCTAATGGGAACCACATAGTCGGCGAAGCCGGAAACACGGAAGTGTAAAGAAGCGGTATAAGTTCCCGGAGCCAAGGTTTCCGCCACATTCGTGGAGGAGAAACGCAGGCTCTTCGGTGTCGATCCATTGAAAGAATCCGCCGTGAGCCAAATAGGCAGGGTTGTAGTGTCCAAACTGAAGAACGGGGCGGAGGGAGCACTGGTCGTGATCGCGACATCGACTTTAGCTGCTGCCCCAGCACCCTTCACGTAAGTTAAAGAAGGCGCGGCGGGGGTTGCGGATAAAGTGGTGGGTGGTATAACTTTGAGCGTCACCGCAATCGTTTTGTCGGGTGCGGGAGCGTTGACAAGATGCAGGTTAAAGGAATTTGTGCTGCCGGCCGAAAACCCACCGCAGCCGCTAGCGGCCGCAACGGTAAACGTGATGGGCGCGGTTGTCGCTCTTCCTCCCGTTGTTGCACTGAGTGCAACCCACGCAGGGTCATTGGCTGTCGCGGTGTCGATGGTAAAACTTGTCCCGCCTGTGGCTGCGGAAGTTACCGAGATGGTTTGCGCGCTACCAGGGGTGTACGTTGACCCGCTTACGGTGCAAATGAGGGCGATAGAGGTGGGCGAAGCAACCAACGGTGTCGCGGCGGCCGTGACTGTCATGTTTGTCGTGGACGTGACATCGTTGGTTCCACCCGCCTTGAAAGTTATGGCGGATGTACTGGAGCCGGAAGTGGCCCCGGCGCATCCCGCAGTCATATTGACGGAATAGATTAAGCCGGTTGTTGAGTTGGCCGCGGTCAAGGTCGTGCTGCTGGACGCGGTGATCGAAACGCCACCGGTTGGGGCGGCAAAAGTAACCGCAATCGTATTCGACCCGGTAAGAGCGGTTACCGGTTTCACGGTTAGCGCCACTGCTGTGCCGGGACCCGAAACGGTGCTGCAAGTCAAAACGATAGGGGTGGCTGGGGTGACCGTAAGCAAATTTACGGCATGCATGCTTGCTGCTGAAGTCATCAAACCAAAGGTTAATAGAGATGCGCGAGAGAGGGCCTCTGCGATCTGTTTTGCCGTGGATCGGCGAGATCTAATAATCGTGGAATACATAACAGACTTTCCCTCCTCAGGGATTCGTTGGCCAAATGTAGAGAATGAGCCGGATTTGTATCAACTCGCTCCAAATTCCGTATCGGTCAGGGTGGTGAAGTCTATGAGGAAAAAATGAAGAAGACTTGGTGATAGTGGGGTAATAGAATGTATAAGTTCGATCAGTGGATCAACTTAGCTGACGGCAAGATTTGGCGGTGTTTCGAGAAGTATTGCCCGGTTCGCATTTACCAGGAATCGCGATTGTCGATCCGGACGCGAAACAGTGGTTTAACACGCTCGTCTGGTTCCATTTCATATTCTTGGATGTATTTCGCCGGATCGTAACCCCGCCACAGCCATGCGAGAGATTCGGGTAAATCCAAGGCGCCTTGTGCGATCGCATGGCTACCCACACCGAAGCGGAAATGAAAATCGTAACCACGCATTTTAAGGGCGTTAGCCAATTGAATATTATTGAGAGGCCAACTGCCGGCCTGGTTTTCAATATCGTCCGACCCGTCTGAGAGCCAAACCCGCAAGTTCTTTTTTGGTTCCCGCCGCACGCGGTGAGAAACGATGTAGCCGCCGTCTTGGCCTTTCTCCGGCTGCCATTGAATTGCTGAATAGCTGCCAATATGAGACAGCACGCGGCTGAACTGGCCAGGGAAATACCATGCGGCGTTCAACGCGCATATCGCACCGGACGATGCTCCCGCAATTGCTCGTGAGTAGGCGTCGCGGCGGATCTTTTGGACTTTCTCCACTTCAGGGAGCACTTCTTCCAGCAGGTGCTTGCCATACCGATCGGAAACCGTATCGTATTGAATGCTTCTCATTCTTGTCCCATTGGCGTCTCCCCCAGTACCCGGCGAGATTAGAACATGCACCATGGGAGGGATTAGTTTCTTGTAGACCAAATTGTCGGAAACGATCTGCAACCGCAGGCGAAGTAAGTCTTGATTGCCAACAATTGTTTCGCCGTCCTGCCAGATCATCAAAGGCGCTGCCTCGGTTGCCACGACTCCCGGATTGACATAGATCCAATAATTAGCGGTCATGCCTGGGTAGATTTTGCTGGCAAGCGTCTTCATCGGCGAAAGGGTACCGTGGGGCGCAGCCAATGGATAAGCATCCGGGTTGTAACCGGCGACATCGTAGGTTCCGATAGGCTTGCCATCGGAAAAGTAAGTGTATGTATGCGTCGTACCCAGGCGTAGGGTCAGCAGCTTGTACCAATATTTGGATCCCGCGATGGGATTCAATGCAATCTGGGGCTGATGATCGATAGATACCGACGCAGGCTTTTCGGCCTCTACGGCGAAGAGAAAGTCCTGCCCCCATACTGCCGCCCCGTCGCGGCCGTGTAGCAAAGGCAATCCCTTTTCGATGAGTTCCTTGAGCTGCGGTGAGTTCTTCCGGGCCGCATCAATCAACTCTTGAAGTGGATGTAGCTGAGCTGTTGCGGGAAATTGGGATCCAAGGATGGCGGCTAACAGTAGCCGCCTCACGCCTTGACTCCGCCCTTGATTATATCCGCAATCACGCGGCCTTGCACCTCGGTTAGCCGTTCTTTGCGGCCTTGATGCAGATAGCTCAATTGGTCTTGATTCAGGCCCAGTTGATGCAATAAGGTAGCGTGCAGGTCGCGGAAATGCACTGGATTTTCGGTTGCTTTCAGGCCAATGTCGTCAGTGGCCCCGTATGACATTCCACCCTTGAAGCCGCCACCCGCGGCCCACATGGTAAAGCCAGTGTTGTGGTGGTCGCGGCCCAGACCGCGTTCCGATTCCGGGGAGCGTCCAAACTCGCCGCCCCACAATACGATGGTCGAATCGAGCAACTCGCGGCGCTTCAGATCTTTTACAAGCGCGGCAACCGGCCGGTCCGTCAGCGCGGCCATGCGATTGTGATTCTTCTCGATATCACTGTGGGCGTCCCATTCGGTTTCAGCGCCGCCGCCTCCGGCCACTACACAAACGAAACGGACGCCGCGTTCGACAAGCCTTCGCGCCAAGAGGCAACGCCTGCCGTAATCGTCCGTCTGCGGATTCCCAACTCCATACATTTCCCGAGTCTCGGCGGGTTCATTTGAAATGTCGAATATTTCCGGAGCTTCGGTTTGCATTTTGAACGCAGTGTCATAGGCGGAGATGCGCGCTGCGAATTCAGGATCCTCTCCCAAGTTGGCCTCGTTGATGGCTCGAATGAAATCCACGGTCTTGCGGCGGCGTTCCATGCTGATGCCTTCGGGAAGGTCGAGATTCAGCACCGGATGCTTACCGGCTCGAAACAAAGCAGGCTGATAAACCGAAGGTAGAAAACCGTTGGTATACATTGGCTGACCAGCTTCAGGCGTTCCATTCGGATCGGGCATCACAACGTAAGCCGGCAAGGAATCGGATTCCGTGCCCAGGCCGTAGGCGGTCCAACTACCCATTGAGGGGAATCCTGGAATGACGCGTCCCGACATCATCTGATATTGGGCCGCCGAATGAACCACCATGTCGCCATGCATTGATCGGATAATGCAGAGATCGTCGGCGATCCCGGCTTGATGAGGCAGGAGATCAGAAATTTCCAATCCCGATTTTCCATAACGGGCAAATGTTCTTTTGGTACCGAGGAGTCTCGAATTGGCGTTTACGTTTTGATACTGGACATCTCCGAAATCGGCAGGTCGCTTCTGTCCATGCAGCTTATTGAGGAGGGGCTTGGGGTCGAAAGTTTCCAGGTGGGATGGTCCGCCTGCCTGGAACAGAAAGATCATCGCTTTGGCCTGGGCAGGGAAGTGCGGCTGCTTTGGCGCAAGGGGGCTAAGGCGGCGAGCTTTCTCCTGTTCCTGAGCAATCAATGACGCAAATCCAAGGGAGCCGACGCCACAAAAGCAGTTGGTGAGGAACTCGCGGCGGTTGCGGGAATATCGGATATGTTCAATCATCTTAGTTCACGTAGAGGAAAGCATTCGAGTTGAAAAGCGACAAAGCAAATTCCACGGCAGCGGTTGAATCGCTATCGTCAAGGTAAGCCTTAGATATACTCAATTCCTTGATATTCGGGGGCCGGCCCGTTACCAACCGCCATCCGTAATCAATGCGTCCCGGAACTGTGGGTTTTTCCTTTGCCAAGCGCGTCGCAAGGGAGGTTGCGATTTCATTGGACAGCTTGCCATTCAATAACTCAAGGGCCTGGGGAGCATGGGTCGACTGATCCCGTCTGGGGCATGAAAGCAGCGTATCGGGCGAATCGAAAACCTGCATGAAGGGTAGAATCAGATTCCTTTTATAGATCATGTACATCGTTCGCCGGTAGTGTTCGCTGCGGTCGCGGGTCGTCACCCAGTATTGGGGCCGCTTTAAGTCCTTGATTAATTCCGGATCGATTTCGGCCATCACGCTGGGTCCTCCAGCTTTCATGTTCAACCGTCCTGCGGTCATTAAGATAGAATCGCGGATTTCTTCTGCTTCCAATCTGCGCCGGCTCCACTTCCAAACCAACTTATTCTCGGGGTCTGCTTCATTCGCCAGCTTCTCTGAGGGCGATTGACTTGTTTGGCGGAAGGCGCTAGAAAGTAGAATCATACGATGCATCGGCTTCATCTTCCAACCGGACTGAACGAACTGAGTGGCTAACCAGTCAAGAAGTTCAGGGTGAGACGGACGTGTGCCCATTCTGCCGAAATCGTTGGGAGTTGAAACCAGGGGGCGACCAAAATGATATCCCCAGATGCGATTCACCATTACTCGCGATGGCAGAGGGTTCGCCGGATCAATGATCCACGCCGCCAATTGCAAGCGGGGTTTGGTTGCGTCAAGCGGAAGTTCCGGCGTGGCGTCCGGCAAGAGAACGCCCATAACGCGCATGCCGACTTTAGCTCCCTTGTTGCGATAATCTCCTCGACCCAGCAAGTGGATCGGCGTCATCTCTTTCGGATTGTCCGAGACAGCATACATGGCTGTCAGAGGCGCGGGCATTTTCTCATCCAACTCTTCTAATCGGACTTGAAGCTTGCCCTTCTCCTCCTCCGATGCCCGGCGCATGGACATACGCAAAGTGCGCATCTCTTTTTCCAGGGGATCCAAGGTAGTCTTATATTTTGACTGTTCCCCGGCGGAGGCGACAATTACGTCGTTGGCTTGTGTCTGGGCAAAAAAGCCTTGCAGCCGGTAGTAATCGGATTGGCGGATCGGATCAAATTTGTGGTCATGACACCGGGCGCAACCTACCGTCATTCCTAACATTGAAGATCCAACGACGTTGGTCATTTCGGTGAGCACTTCAGTGCGGGAACTGGCCACGTCCTGGTTGCCGGCGTTCTTGCGTAATGGTCCAAGCCGGTTGAAGCCGCTGGCTATTAGGAGCTTTTCATTGGATGGGTCAATCTCGTCTCCCGCCAACTGCTCCTTCAGGAATTCATTGTACGGCTTATCGTTGTTGAAGCTTTCGACGACATAGTCCCGATAGCGGTAGGCGTCAGGACGATGCGTGTCGTACTCATAGCCGTCGGACTCGGCGAACCGCACTACATCCAGCCATCGGCGCGCCCATTGTTCGCCATAGTGGGGCGAAGCAAGCAGCCTGTCGATCAAGTTTTCGTAAGCCTTCGGAGACTTGTCTGCGACAAAAGCTGCAATCTGTTCTGGCGTGGGCGGCAAACCGTGGAGATCATAAGAGACGCGGCGAATCAGTGTGGCCCTGTCAGCTTCGGGGGCTGGTTTAAGTTGAGCCTTGCGAAGACCTTCAAGAATGAAGGCGTCGACCGGGGTGCGAATCCATGCTTTGGCAATTGCATCTGTGAATGCGGGCGGCTTGACATCTTTACGCGGTTGAAAAGCCCAATGGCGGCGTTCGGCTGCGGTGTATTTTCCGAGTGGGGCAATGTCCGCCGGAGTGGAGTCCGCCCCCAATAGTAGAAAACTTAGCAGCGGAAGGCTGATGGAAAGGGCCGAAGAAATCGTTAATCTAATGTCTTTTTCCATGAGGGGTGCATGATTCCATCATTAGTCTATCTCGAATAGTTAAGCAGCGGGTTAACGAGTAGTTAGGTTAAGCAGCCATGGCATTCATTACCGGCATTGCTGGATTGGGTTCGTTCCGCAAACAGCAGTTTTTATACTTGCGGCCGGATTTACAAGCACAAAGTTCGTTGCGGCCGACTTTCGGAGCTGGACGGACATAGGGCTTCCTGCTGAATTTGTGTTCACTTATCGTTGCTTGGGTT